>CAVYVH010000001.1:0-465408 GCA_963771945.1 uncultured Verrucomicrobiae bacterium
CGCTTTTTTTGATGAGGATTTAAAATCCGTGCAGTCTCATAAAGATGGGCAAGCATTTTCTCCTGACACTCCGCATGGATACCCGCGTGGTCTTCGATGGCCGCTTTCAACTCCGGCGTGACTTCATCCTTCCCTCTGGATGCCTCATCGAGCCGTTCGTGTGCCTCCGCGATTCTCTCGCACATTTTCGCACACTCGGGCAGGTAGGCTGCATGGAGTTTTCCGACCCGCGTGAACTGTTCATCAGTAAGATCGAGTTCCTTCTTGAGCCACTCCAACTCCGGCATTGTTTCCATCAGCGTGGTACCATGATGATCGGAAATCCGGTGCGAACGCATCAGGGCGAATGCACAAACCCCAGCCACTATCGCGAACGCAACCACTGCAAAAAGCTTCTTCATTACTCGTGGGATGACATGAAAGGACTCACCGATTGGACATAGGCTGTCTTGAGATTTTCCGGATGTGAAGCGGAGCCTGCTCCGAGTCCTAATCCCAGAGCCGTCATTGCAACTACGGCAGCAGTTGCGGCGAGCGGTTTCGTGAGTTGAAAGGAAACACGCTCCAACCAGCTCCTAAAGCCAAAGCTCTCAGAGGCAGAGCTTTCGATACGCTGCCATACGGAGCGCTTGAAAGATACCGGTAACGGCAGTTCGTTTCCAGCGGAGCGGAGCAGTTTGTCTAACTCGGAGTCGTTCATAATCTTGATTTCGTAAGGATCTTTCGTCGTTTTCCCACACGGAACGTTACTCCGGCGGCGTCAGTTTCTACCATGATATACCCCCTAAGACGCTTCTCCCCTTGAATTTTCTTCAAAATATTTCCCCAATTACGGGATTTGTCAGGTGCCGATCAAGCGTGCCTCTGCATCAGTGATGCGAGTGCGCCACCAGAATGCACGGCAATGCCGGTCGCTCGCTCCCAGCTTCTTCAATATATCGGCAACTCACACGGAGCGGCCCTGCACCTCTCGTAACTTTGGCTAAAACACTTGAAAGCTGACAGGACGAAATCGCCCGCATGTGGCACGCTTCCCCAAGAAACACGACATCACCGAAGGCTTCCATCGCAAGATGCAGTTCATTTAACGCCGGGCTTGCAGCTTCAGAAACCTCGATAACCGCCGGCACATCATCGCCCAATGCGGATAACCCAAATAAGAAAAACAATTGAGGACGCCCGATCTCCCAATCTTGGCTGTAGAACCAAAATTTTTATGCGGCTCCCGAGCGGGAAAGCCAAAACCAAAGGACTTGGCAAAGGCTTGGTAACCATGTAGGAGAACGGTGTTTTATGGCGTTCCCTGTCGTAATTGCCTTGGAAAGAAAAACTCCTTTTAGACCTTTTATCCCTTTAAACTAAAGGGAAAAGGATGGAGGCGGATGTGGGAATCGAACCCACGAATGACAGTTTTGCAACCCATCTCTCCGAAGTTCTGTTGCCTATCCAACCGTCTTCAAGGAATATCGCCCCGCATCCGCACGAAAAGTTTCGTTTTGTCCCGTTTTGGCATCGTACCCCCAATCTTCATCGTATCGCCAATCCCGGGAAACATTGTGTGGACTGAGTTCGCATCAGGTCCGGAGCCGACCGCCGTTTCCCAGTCGCTCAGATTTTCACTGAACTCCACGACTGGCGGATAGTCCTTAGCCTCCTCACTGCGTTGGTAGGTAAATGTCATTTCGTCCTCACCCAGCGAAAAATCCACGCCCGCTGTGATTCATCTACGCATCGCGACGGCTTACGTGTTACCTTTGATATTCAAACCAATGAGGCTGTCGCCGAAGGGACGGCGGAATAGCACGCCATTTCCTTTACTTACCATGGTAATCCGAATTTTCCCTCTGGTTTATCGCTTCCTTTTCATCCCAGGTCCTCCTACGGGCTCTAAACGGGCGTCCAGGTCTTCTTTTTTGAAGACAATTTTCCCATCTTCTGGTCCCCCAGAGCGGCGGTAGGTTATCTTCCCGGATTCTATCAGATATTCAAGTGTTCGAACGCAGATGCGAAGATATTTCGCGGCCTGCTTCTTATTATATAATCCTGAGTCTTCAATAGTTTGTGTGGTCATTTTGTCGTTTTCTATGCGACGGCAAAATTTTAGGCGCACGTCTTATACCGTTCGCCGTCAGACCTCACTCCTGCCCTCCACTAGGAGAGTGCGCCCGCTACTACAGCGCTTCATGGAGAAGGGACGCCTTCGTTGCGTCCCACACGTCATGATCCCTTACCACATGCGGCTCTTGGTGTTCACCCCAAATGGTGCCAGATCTCCCCCTGGTGGGCCAGCGTAGTTATTTACCAGCTTCTCTAGTCGCAAGCGACGATTTGATTCTTACAGATTTGTAATCGCATCGCAAGTATTTTAAAAAAATTATTTCATTTTTAAAACTTTTGCCGGATTGAGCGCCCAGAATGCCTCTGCCTCCGAGCCGAGGGTTTCCCAATTCCAATAATGCTTCTTGAGAATCTTAGGAGAGTTTTCCATTTCGAAGGAAGTTTCGGCAAGGCTCCTGCCGCGGGCCAAATGGTAAGATCCAAAGCTATGACGAAGGACATCTTTAGGCCACCGAATCGGTCGTTTGTCACCATCGACCCAATAGGCTTTCCGCCATGACTCCCAGTCTTTTTTCCAGTTATCGCCTACTACTTTTCCTGCGAGAACCCCTCCTTGCTTTTTACGCAGAAAGGCAATCCATGTCTCTAAAGTTTTTTCTATTTTTATTGTTCTCCCCTTGCCGGCTCGCCGTCCATTTTTGCAAAGCTCCGGAGGTAAAGCTAGGTGAGTTCCCTTGAAATGTTCCCAAAGTAGAAACGCTGAAGGGTCTCCTTTTGAAACCTTCCTAAATTCCGCAGGACGCAATCCCGAAAAAAGTGAAATCGCGACATGTGCTACTACGTCCCACTTTTCCGACGCGACAGCAAGACTAAGCATCCGTGCTGCTTCCTTTGTCTCGAGCGTCGCTACCTTGCCATGAGGAGCAGCTTCAGGCTTGAGTCCATTGCATGGATTAGATGGTAGCCATCGATTCCGTGCGGCCCAACCTAACCATGCGGAAATAGTTCCAAAATCACCTTTGTTCGTCAGGGTTCCCAGATACGCTTCGATGACGGCAGGGGTAATCTCTATTGAAGGCCGATCATTTCCAAAGTATCGAAGAAATCTTCCGCAACGATTACGGAGTTCCGACCGATAAGTTCCCCTACGATGACCAGGACGAGAATAATCGGCGTGACAGGCATCAAAGCACTCTTTGGCGGTTCCCACTTTTTGTACCGCCTTGGCGTCGCGCAGCGCTCTTTTTCCCGCCTCCAACAATGACCCCGCGGCTGCGGCTTGAAGATCATTTTCCATCGCTAGCCAAGCGGCCACGAGGCCACTATCTGCTTCGGCAGCCTTCTCCCCACGCGCCAGGATAGTTCTCCGCCGTTCATTGCAGAAGTCCTGTGCAGCGGAGCGAGTTTTAAATTGCTTTCGCTTCCAGCTTCGCTTTCCCTCGTGAACTTCGATTCCTAATGAAACCTGCCAAACCCCAGACGTTAACTGGTGAGGCACCAGAACTCGCTTCTTTCCTTTTTTGACGACTTTTTTCACTGCCATGACTTTTCCAAAAGTATCCAGAAAGTCACAATCTGCCAAGAAACTTCACAACTAATCCTTTAATAACCGCAATTCCCAGCTTCGAACCGGCTACTGTTAATCACTAGGTCGTAGGTTCGATCCCTACCGCCGGAGCCATTTGAAACCTCGGTTCAGATCTTTCCCTCTAGGAACGGAACCAACTCATCCACGCCGAAGTCGGCTAGGATTTCTCCCTCCCAATCGAGCGTCGGCGCCTTGCTTTGTCCCGAGAGGCGCACCATTTCCTCCATGGCACTGCGGTTGCCGCTGACGATAATTTTGGAAACTTCGATATTGTTTGTGTCGAAGTATCGTTCCACTTCGACGCACCAGGGACAGCCGGTTTTTAAATACAGTGTTCGTGATTTTTCCATGGCGCGACGCTCGCCGGACTTGTGGGCGGAATCAAACCAAAGATTCTGTTAGTTTCTCACCCTTACCTTTTCCCCGGCGAGCCATGTGCGGATCACGCCCGGCTCGCCGGTCAGGCTTCCGATCATTCTCCAGTTCGATCTCTGGAGCGCGCCCGCGTTTTTCCGGTTCTCCTCCACCACCGCGTATGGCCGCCATCCGGAGGCGTGGAGAAATCTGATGCCATCGGAACGGTTCACGATGAAACCGACGTGGGTGTCCAGTCCGACGAGGTAGATCCCCTCCTCCATTTTCTCCACCTTGTCCGCGTAGTCAGGGTATTCCGTGCCCACCTCGAGGAGGCAGCGCTCGCCGGGGATGAAAGTCCGGAGAATGTTCGCGGAGGGCTGCTGGGCGAGTTTGTAGCGGTTCACTTTAAAACCCGCATCCCGGATGACGGTGGAGACGAAGTATCCGCAGGCGATCTTTCCCTCCCCCGGCTTTTCAGCAGTTCCGTTAAAATCGTAGGCGGTTCCCAGCCAGCAGCGCATCATTTCCGGCATGACCAGCTCAAGGATGAGGCGGGCATCGTTTTCCACGGCTTCCTTTTCCGCCTGCGTCCGCGCGTTTCGGTGATCCTCGCCCAGGTCTTCGCGCCAGCGTTTCAGCTCTCCCACCAGCACCTCGTATTTTTCTCCATCGGGAGAGGGCATCTTTTCCTTGAGAACGGGAAATTCGATGAGAACCGACTTCCCGGAAGTTGAGAACCACCAGCCGGTCGCGCCCATCGCCGAGAGCAACACCGCTCCCAATATCCATTTCGCGATCCGCTTCACCCTTTCATTATTGTTTCCAATCGGACGCCGGGCAATGCCGGAAAATTCAACCCGCCCTTGAGCTTTGGCCGGGCAAACCTAGAGTCGCGAGCCGCCAATGCTGAAAAAAGAACGCGCCACCCACATCCTCCGCCGCCTGGAGGAGCTTTATCCGGAAACCCCGATTCCTCTAGATCATAAGGATCCATACACCCTACTCGTCGCCGTTCTGCTTTCCGCACAATGCACGGATGTCCGCGTAAACCTGGTGACTCCCGCCCTTTTCGCGCTCGCGGACAATCCCGCTGACATGATGAAAGTCCCGGTAGAGGAGATCCGCGCGATCATCCGTCCCTGCGGGCTCTCTCCCACGAAGGCGAAGGCGATATCGAATCTCAGCAGGATACTCGTGGAGAAGCATGGCGGGCAGGTTCCGGAGGATTTCGATGCATTGGAGGAGCTTCCGGGTGTGGGTCACAAAACCGCATCGGTGGTCATGGCGCAGTCCTTCGGGGTTCCGGCGTTTCCCGTGGATACGCACATTCACCGGCTGGCGAAGCGCTGGAAACTTACCCAGGGGAAAAACGTGGTGCAGACGGAGCGGGACTTGAAAAAGGCATTTCCACGGGAGTCATGGAACAAGCTCCACCTTCAGATCATTTTCTACGGAAGGGAGTATTGCACCGCCCGGGGGTGCGACGGGAAGACGTGCCCGCTTTGCCGTGAGCTGTTCGGACGCTAGGTCTCGGATCGACCCATCAGAATCAGCCGAAGATTTTCAGCCGCAAAAAAGCTCAAAATTCGCAAAATGGAATAGGTGAGATCTTTTCTGCCGGATCTTATTAAGACAGGCGCTATTCGTTGCACCAAAAGGCCACCCCGTGCATTAGATCCGTGAATCAAAACTGTTTTTTCGCCCGTTTTGCGCGTTTTTGCGGCTAAGAAAATTTCGCTACGTTTGCCCTGATATCAGGTCACCGGATCCGTGAAAAAGCTCCGTAAAATCGGAACGTGACACGGCCCGAATATTTGTTCAGTCTTTCACGCCTCTTAACCTTTTGCGTATCCCATGGACAATTCCCTTCAAAAAATCGGGCAGAGCCTGATCCAAAACCCCGATCTTGGAACTCTTTCCCGCCGTGGTTTCATCGCGGCTTCCGCCGCGACACTTGCAAGCTGCAAAGCAGCTTCATCGCCGGAACCGACGAATCCGACCGCCGCGGTAAAAACACCTTCCAACACGGGCTATCGCACTCCTTCGGTGCAAGGGCCGGTGCCGCGCAACAACGCCGGCAGCCATTCCAGCAACTTCTCGAAAAACGCCGGTGTCACTTTTTCCCGCGTGCAGGTTTCCGGAAATTTCATCGCAATGACCTTCGATGACGGCCCGCACCCGCAGAACACCCCGCGCCTTCTCGACATGCTCGCGAAGCGCAACATCAAAGCGACTTTCTACGTGATCGGCCGCAGCGTGGATCTTCATCCCGGAGTGCTCCGCCGCACGGTCGCCGAGGGGCATGAGATCGGAAACCACTCACACACCCACCGCCTCCTTTCCAAGCTTGGCGACACCGAGGTCCGCCAGGAAATGCAACGGTGCCAGGATGCGATCGGTCGCGCCGCGGGCGTCCGGCCGAGAACGATGCGCCCTCCTTACGGCGGTCTTCTCCAGCGCCAGCGCGAACTGATCCACGATGAGTTCGGCTACCCGACCATCCTCTGGTCCGTGGATCCGCTTGATTGGAAACGCCCCGGAGCATCCGTCACCGCATCACGCATACTTTCCGCAACAACCGCAGGTGGAATCGTGCTCGCGCACGACCTTCACTCCCAGACGGTCGATGCCATGCCCGCCACGCTCGACGGACTGCTCAAGCGCGGGTTCAAATTCGTCACGGTCTCCCAACTGATCGCCATGAAAACCGACGCCAGCGCACAGGCTTCGAACACGCCGGCCCAGTAATCCCCAGCGAATCCCGCCCCCCGTTCAGTGAGCCAGGTAAACTTCGGCGAGCGCTACTTTGCCACCCGTGAGCGAATTTCGCAGGTGGTAAGCGGCATCAAGGAACTTGCCGAGGAAACGAACACCGAACTCGGCGACAGCCTTTCAACGAGCGCCTTTGACAATGATCTTGGCAGCCCGTTTCTCTTCGTCGTATGCGGCGAGGTGAACGCAGGGAAATCATCCCTGATCAACGGCCTCTTCGGGCGCGAGCTTTGCGCGGTCAACATCCTGCCGGAAACGGACAGGGTGATCTGGTACCGGTATGGCGCCCCGCCGCGCGATGTTACCACGACCCCTTCCCTGGAAGAGCGCTACCGCCCCATTGAGTTCCTCAGGGATTTCAACCTCGTGGACACCCCCGGCACGAACTCGGTGGTCAAAGGCCACCAGGAAATCACGGAAAGGTTCCTTCCCGTCGCCGATCTCATCCTTTTCGTTTTCCCCGTCACCAATCCGTGGGGCGCGGCCACCTGGAATCTTATTTCCCGGCTTCCCCCGGAATGCCATTCCAAGGTGGCCTTCATCGTCCAGCAGGCGGATCAGCGCGGCGAGGAGGACATCAGGATCATCGTCCAGCACATGGCGGATCTCTCCACGAAACGCATCGGTGTGGTTCCGAAAATTTTCCCGGTCTCCGGGAAACTCGCTTTCGAGGCAAAACGAGCGGGTTCCTTCGGGGAAAAGGACTACAGGAAAAGTGGATTCCCGGCGCTGGAGGAATTCATCTCAAGGCGTGTCTGCGATTCCGCCGAGCGCCGCTCCGCCCTCCAGACCTGGAGAACCCACGCCTCCACGGCTCTGCGCCGCATCGAGGATCGCATCGAAGACCAGACGCGCGTCCTTGGCGACCAGCACCACTTTCTGGAATCCCTTGAGGGCGAGATTAATTCCATGCGCGAGCGGCTAGTAACCCGCCTGCCAAATCATCTCACCGGCGTGGCGGAGGTCTTCGAGACGGAGGCCGTCTGGGTATCGAACTCGCTCGCCAAATCCCTCGGCCTTCTCAGATCCCTGTTCCGCGTTTTCGTGGGCGACCGCACCGGCAGCGAGACGGAATCCCTTTTCATCGACAGGCTCAGAAGCGCGGTTGAAGACGTCGCGGAGAGCGACGGGCGCGACGTGGTCACGGCTTGCATAGAACATTGGAAACAGCTCGGCGAGCGGGTCAGGGAAACCATCGGCACCGATATTGAGGACAGTACCCAGGTCGGGGAAAAGCTGGAACAAGCCCGCATCCGGTTCGTGAACCGCATTGGCCGGGCGGCACACCAGGGGATTGGAAATCTTCACGTCCGCAAGGATCTGGAAAGGGAGATCCGCCGTAGGAACCTGGCGCTCAAATCATTCACGGCTACCACCCTGCTCTTCCTGATTTTCGGCGCGATTTGCGGGATCTTCGGCTTTCCATGGCTGCCTTTCATCGCTTGCGGCATCGCCCTCGTTTTCGCAACAGGCGGGATCATCATCGCGATCTCGACGAAATGGAGAATCACACGCCAGTTCCGGAAATCACTGCTCGATACCTGCGGAATTTTCGCCGAGACACTCCGCACCGACTACGAAGATGCTCTCCGGATCTTTTTCCAGGACTACACCACCTGTCTGAACTCGATCCGCAAGCACCTCTCAAGGGAAAAGCTCGCCGTCGAGCCGAAGCTAGGCCGCTGGCACGACCTTTTCCTGACATTGAAATCAATCGAGCAGGATATCTGACGATCCGCCAAAACGATTTATCGCCACTAGGCTTGCGTTTCTCCGTGGGCTTTTCCAAGCTTCTCCCCATGCATCCTGATGTCGAGAAATTGGTAGAGGCCGGTAAATTACCGCAGCCTGTCGGAGAACGTCTTACACAACTTTCCCCGGGGAATTTTTGCCTTCACAAATCATTTGGAGCCGGGAAAATCACCGGATGGGATCTGCCCACGAAGAAAGTCACCGTTGATTTCGAACACTCCAGCGGCCAGGAGATGGATCTCCAGTTCGCCATGCAGAAAACCGAATGGCTGCCGGACGATGATTTCCGCTCCGTGAAGATCGAGCAGATCGAGGAGCTTCGCAAGCTGGCCAAGACCGATGCGGTAGCCCTCGTCGTTCACATCCTGGAAAGCCATGGCGGCACGATCACCGGAGAGGCCATCGAGGCTCTCGTCAGCGGTGCCGTGATCCCGACCAAGGAATACAAAAAGTGGTGGGATGCCACAAAAAAGGAGGTCAAGGCCAGCCGCAAGGCCGTGGTGCCCACCAAACGCACGGAAAACATCGTCCTCCGCGATACCGACATCACGCCTGCCCAGGCTCTTCTCGCCGATTTTGAAGCGGCAAAAGATATCAAGGGCATGATCAAGGCTCTCGAAGCCATCGCCGCCGACATGGGTGCCTTCGACAACGACAACGACGCGCTCAAACAGCTTCTCACCGACATTGACGACGGAGCTAAAAAAGCCGCCCGCGTCCAGCTAGGCCACGCGATGCAACTCATCGCCGCCCGCGACGAAGTCATCGGCACGAGCAAGGCTCTGGAACTCGATCCTGGCGCCGTCCGCCTCAGCGATCTCATCGCCGGCTCCGATCTCAGCAAAATCGCCGAGGAACTCGTAGCTCTTCCTTCCACCCGCCAGCGCGCCGTTTACGAAGCATTTGAAACCGCCTTCGGGGACGAATGGATCGAGAAAATCGTCACCGTCTTCGACCAGGTCGGAGCACGTGGCGTCACCGAAATCGCCCGCATCCTTGCGGAAAACGACGGCATGCCAGTCCTGATGGAGCACCTCGGTTCAGCACTCGCACGCCGCGCCCTTGGGCCGGATGCCCTGATTTGGGTGTGTCGTGAGCGCAAAGGCGCTGCCGAAAGCGTCTTCGGGGCGGATGTGGGCGCATCCATTCTCAACCTCCTTGAGAACGACCACCTTTCCGACGGCCCGCGCAAAACATCCCGCCTCCAGACACTTCTTAACGACGACAAGGAACTGCTTAGCGACCTGGTCGGCGGCATGGATCTCAATGAAGCGAAAAACTTCGCCCGCCGCATGCTCGATTGCCCGGTCTTCGGCGATCTGGAGAAAAAATCCCTCATGGCCCGCATCATCAAGGTGCGTCCCGAGACGGTGGAGTTGGTATCCGGCCAGAACGCCGCGAAACGCGAAGAGCCCCTCCTCGTTTCCTGGGAATCCCTCGAAAAGAAAAAAGAGGAGCTCCAGGAACTTCTCCGGGTCAAGATCCCGCAGAACCGCGAGGACATCAAGATCGCAAAATCCTACGGAGACCTCCGGGAGAACTTCGAATACAAATCCGCCAAGGACATGGAGAAATTCCTCAACCACCGCCGCGCCGCGCTGGAACGGGAAATCTCCCTCGCCCGCGGAACGGATTTCAAAGGAGCCGATACCAAAACCGTCAACATCGGAACCGTCGTCGTCCTCACCGACGAAGCGGGCACCGAGCAGACCATCACCGTCCTCGGCGCATGGGATTCCAATCCGGATAAAAAGGAGGTCTCCTACATGTCCGATGTGGGCAAGGCACTCATGGGTCTCTCCGTCGCAGACGACGCGAAAGTCCGCGATCCCGAGACCGAGCAAATGCAAACATTGACGATCAAGTCGATCTCGGCTTACCACGCCTGAGGAAACCTTTTCCAAAATCACATACCAAACAAATCATGGATCTTACCACCATTGTAGAAATCAGGGGCCGCGAGGTCATCGACTCACGCGGAAACCCGACCGTTGAGGTTGACGTCCACCTCGAAGGCGGAGCAGTCGGCCGCGCGGCCGTTCCTTCCGGAGCCTCCACCGGCGAACACGAAGCACACGAACTCCGTGACGGCGACAAAGACCGTTACCTCGGAAAAGGCGTCCTCAAAGCGGTCGAAGCCGTTAACGAAACCATCGCTCCCGAGCTCCTCGGCTTTGACGCCACCGAACAGGCATCCATCGATGCGATGATGTCCGAACTCGACGGCACAGCGAACAAGAAGAAGCTTGGTGCGAACGCCATCCTCGGTGTTTCCCTCGCCGTCGCCAAAGCAGCCGCTTCCCAAGTGGGAGTGCCTCTTTACAAATACCTAGGCGGCCCGAACGCGAAAGTCCTCCCCGTCCCGATGATGAACATCATCAACGGCGGTTCCCACTCCGACGCGCCCATCGATTTCCAGGAGTTCATGATCGTGCCTGTGGGCGCACCTACTTTCCGCGAATCCGTCCGCTACGGTGCGGAGGTTTTCCACGCCCTTAAAGGTGTTCTCCACGGTCGCGGCCTCTCCACCGCCGTCGGTGACGAAGGTGGCTTCGCTCCCAAGCTTGATTCCGCGGAAGACGCTCTCAGCGTAATCTGCCAGGCCATCGAAAAAGCAGGCTACAAAGTCGGCGAGGACATCTCCATCGCCCTGGACGTCGCCTCCTCCGAGTTCTTCGACAAGGAAAAAGGCAAATACGTCTTCCACAAATCCGATGGCTCCGAAAAGAGCGCTGCCGAGCTGGTTGCGTTCTACGCGGATCTCCAGAAGCGTTTCCCGATCATCTCCATTGAGGACGGTTGCGACGAGAACGACTGGGACGGCTGGAAAATCCTCACCGACCTCATGGGTAAGAATACCCAGCTTGTCGGCGACGACCTTTTCGTAACCAACTCCAAGTTCCTCCAGAAGGGAATCGACCTCGGAGTCGCCAACTCCATCCTCGTGAAAGTGAACCAGATCGGTTCCCTCACCGAGACCTTCGATGCCGTCGAGCTTGCCAAGGAAAACGCCTACACAGCCGTCCTATCGCACCGCTCCGGCGAGACGGAAGACAGCACCATCGCGGATCTCGCGGTTGCCACCAACTGCGGCCAGATCAAGACAGGCTCCATGTCCCGCTCCGACCGTATCGCGAAGTACAACCAGCTCCTCCGCATCGAGGAAGAACTTGGCGAGGATGCGATCTACGGCATCAGCAAACTCAAGGTTCTTAAGAAGTAGAATCGCTGAGTTTACGAATTCTCAAAAACCGTGCCGTGGTTCTTCCGCGGCACGGTTTTTTTGCAGCGGCGCCGCAGGCTCTGGACTGCTGGGATTCTTCATTCCCAGCTTTCCCGGTTCCAAACTTATCGACAGTCCGAACCGTTGTCATACTGCGCGCGGTCGACCTTTGCGATTGCAACCGATGCCCGGATCGCAGCGCGAAAAGGAGCGTAGGCTTCAGCCTACCAAGGACAAGGGACTTCAGTCCCTTGGGGAGAACCCGTAGTGGACTGAAGTCCGCTACCCTCGGTAGGCTGAAGCCTACGCTCCGAACGGACGGCGGTTCTCAGTCAGACCGGAACTCAGGAATGGTTTCGATCCAGGTACCACCGGAACATCATCAGGAAAACCGGTGAGAAGTCATCCGGTTTCGATTCGCACCAGGCCTTGATTTCCGCGATGGGAAAGGGCATGACTGAATCCACCTCTGCGGCCGGCCAGGAAATCGAACCGCTGTGGCGCGTGATGAAAAGGCGGACGTGTTCCCAGCCGGAATCCGCAGTAGGCGGGATGACCGCGCCTTCTTCCAGGCTTTCCGGAACGGCTCCATGTATCCCCATTTCCTCGCCCAGCTCACGGATCGCAGCGGAAAGGTAGTTCTCTCCCGCATCCAGATGGCCGGAGACGCTCGAGTCCCAGAGGCCGGGATTGTTGTCTTTCCGGAGCGAGCGTTTCTGAAGATAGAGGTCACCGTTTTTGTTCAGAACGAAGACATGCACGGCACGGTGGATCAGGTTCTCCGCATGGACTGCAGCACGTGTCGCCGTGCCGGTGGGCACGTCGTCCTCATCCACCACGTCGAAAAGTTCGTCGTCTTTCTGCGGATTGTCCCTGAGCGGATGGGGATCGTACGCTCGGGTCAGTGAAATCCATTTTTCGAGATCCAGCTCCTCCCCGCGCGTCGTCGGGGATAACCCGAGATTTTCCGAAACCTGCTCCCACGGCGGAACTGCCGGGAGCTGCTTGCGTATCTGTTTCCTGCGTTGTGCGAAACCACGCCGAACCAGCTCGTCGAACAACCTCGCGTCGAAAGTAGGGGCGGCCGGATCCTCACGCGGCGTGAGCACCGCCACCGCAGAGTCGATATTCGGCCTGGGGTAGAACGCTTCGGGGGGAACGATACGTGTCGGCTGGACATTCCAGTTCACCTGCATACGCAGGCTGAGAATTCCGTAATCCTTCGTCCCGGGCCGGCTCCGAGCCGGTCGATCACCTCCTTTTGCAACATGATTACCGCCCGGGAAAACGGATGTGGCCTTCCCAGCATATTTTTCATGATCGCCCCGCCGGAGGAGTACGGAAGGTTCCCGAGAAATTTCACCGGGCGGTGCCTGAAGAGAATCCGGCGATCAAACTTCGCGCCGTCCGCATGATGCACCTCCACGTCATCCCTGTCCTTGAAGCGCTCTTTCAGCGCACCGGCCAGACGCCCGTCGAACTCCACAAGAACCACATGCTTCGCTTTCCCCACGACATGCTCGGTGAGCGCACCGGTGCCCGGCCCAACCTCGACAACAGTGTCTTCCGGAGAGATTTCGAGCTGGGATACGATCCAGCGGGCCATGTTCGGATCGGTCAGGAAATTCTGCCCAAGCTGCTTGCTGGGAAAGACCCTCGCCCCGTCCAGCACTTCACGAATTTCCTGACCTGTCATGGCCAGCAAAGTGGTCGGCAATCCTGCGGATAGCCAGTCCGGAAATCATAGTCCGGTGAAGACCCGGCCCTTCCCGGTCTGCCATGCGGTCTTCGCACTCTGGAACAACACGTTCAACTGGCTTTCGGAAAGAAGCCGGTATTCCACGGTTTTCGCATGGGTGGTGAGGGGATATTTTTTGACTACCATGTTCTGGACATCGCTGCCAGCCGATTGCGCCGCCTTGTCCACCAGACCCAGAGCGCTCTCGGCAACCTGCGAGGCGGCGTTGCCCGGAACGCCGGATGTGATCGGCGTGATGTAATAGAATCTGGCAAGTGCCTGCCCGGTGGTGTCGATGGTGACCTCATCGACGATCAGCGCCCCGTCCAGGACATACTTGTGGCGGCTGACAGATGAGATCCTGTCCAGCGCGACAACGAATTCCCCTCCCCCAAGCCTGGCTTCCCAGAACCGGGGAAGACCCGGCTGATCGCTCTGTTCAGCTATAGCTGTCCGATTTTTCTCGGGATCCTCCTGATCGTCATTCTGGGAATACAGGACAGGTGTCAGCGCACCGAGAAACAACAGGGTCAGGATCGTGGTTTTCATGATGGAAAGTTCATGCCACCAAAGCCCCGCCTTGGCGAGTTCGCAGAATACTACAGCTAACTTAAGTATTGAACGATGCCTAACCCGCATACATACTCTCCCCAATGGTTCGTTACCGACCCAACGTCGCGGCACTCATCGTCAACGAAGATGGCAACCTTCTCATCTGCGAACGTTCCACCATGCCCGGTGCGTGGCAGTTCCCGCAAGGAGGTGTTGATGACGGGGAAAGCATGGAGGAAGGCCTTTTCCGGGAGGTCTCCGAAGAGGTGGGACTGAAACGCGAACACTACGAGGTGCTCGAGAAACGTGATGGTTACCGCTATCTCTATCCTCCTGACGTGCGTGCAAAGAAAATCAAAAAGCATGGAAACCACGGACAGGAGCAAACCTACTTTCTTTGCAAACTGAAAAAGGGCGCCCCGGCTATCAACGTCCATCAATCACCCCCGGAGTTCTGCGCATACCGCTGGATCGAACCCGGCGAATTCGATCTCGACTGGTTGCCCGTGTTCAAGCACGAGGTTTACAGAGCCGTGATGAAAGACTTTTTCGGGGTGGATCTGGAGCGGATTTGTGCTGATGAGTGACCCTACGCGATCGCGGTATTGTAAAATGCGGGAAACCGGATAAGGTCTTCTTTGTGTAAGGGATAGCACATTAGCCCCCCAAAGGGCCCAAGGGCGCCGGAACAAAGGACTCCGGCGCCCTTGGTTTGTACGGATGGAATTTCTAAAAAGTTTTCCAGCTTATCCCTTGCTAACCTGGAAATTTAATGATATTTAATTGTTCGCACCTCGGAATTTTCAGTGAAAACTGATTATCAGGGGTGACATTTCCATTTTCCAGCGTTTTTCAGTGATTCGCGCAATATCTCCGGGGGGAAGTAATGCGCGACCCGGGAGACCTGGAAATCTTTGGGGGGAATGTGCAAACCACCGGGCGTGGGCGGGTTCAACCGTCCACGCCCGATTTTTATCAACCGCCAAGCGACTGCGGGTAATCCCCTGCCGCGATGAGTCCGCGTATCGAAGCCACCACGAGTTCCTTGTCCTCCGGATAGGTAACCCCGAACCACGATGAACTGGTTTCCAATACTTTGCAGGTGGTCTTCCCCTGTCGGATCAGCGAGTCAACAACGGTGGGGATATACGATTCCCCGGTCTCCTTGCCGCTGTTCTCTTTGATAAATTCGAGAAATTCGTCTTCCAGGTCATCCATGAATTCCGGGGTGAAGATCCAGAAATTCATCGAGACCGGTGCGGCCTCGGAAATTTCACGGCGCTCGCCATCCAAGCCCTCCCCGGTGACCTTGCCATTGGGTTCCCGACCGATTTTCAGATATTCCTCCACCGATGAGAGGACGGATTCCTCAGAGACCTCGCAGACACCCCGGTTCACCTGCCCGTGGTCGGAAAGCGTGTTTTTCAGCGGGTAGCCGATCATCCCGCAATTCCCCGGCGGGATGCGGGTCATGAATTCGGCGGCCTTGGCATATGCGTCGCGTCCGTAGAAATCATCGGCATTGATCACAGCGAAGGGATCAGTGGTCAGATGGCGGGCTGCGCGGATCGCGTGCGTGGTTCCCCACGGTTTTGTCCGGGAAGGTGACGGAACGTGGGGGCTCGGGAGATCGTCGAGTTTCTGAAACGCGTATTCGACGGTGATGCGATCGGAGAAACGCGAGCCGATCCCCTCGCGAAAAGCTTCGGCGAAATCCTCGCGGATCACGAAAATGACGCGGTCGAAGCCGGCGCGGATCGCATCGAAAACGGAGTAGTCGAGAACGGTCTCGCCGTTCGGCCCCATGGGATCGAGTTGCTTCAAACCGCCGTAACGGCTGCCCATACCGGCGGCTAGAACTAGGAGTGTTGCCATGCGGGGAGGCTAGGAATCTGCTTCCCGGGTGTCACGCCAGAACAGGGAGCAGCGTGCCCTATGGCCGCCGGATGAGACGGAGGAAATTTGCCGGGTTGGGTGCTGGGGTTGTTGGGCGGCCATAGGGCACGCCCCTCATTGCCTGAAACTACGCTTCGTCTGGCCGTAGCAGGTACCCTGCCACCCAGCCTTCGTCGCCGGTTTCGTTTTCGCACCAGTGCCATCCGTGGATCTGTTTGACCGAAGTGATCTTGTCACCCCGTGTGATCTTCAGAACCGTGGGATCGAAATTTTCCAGCGCCGCCCAGCGATCCTCGCCAAGCGGTTCCAGAATTTCCGCAGGCACATAGCCGTTTCGCCCGTTGGCATCGCACGCCCAGATCCAGCCCGGCCATGTCCGGTCGGCTGGGCCGCTTGTCACTTCCTGCCCGGCAGTGAGCCGGATCGCCTGGGTGTTTCTCTCCTCGTAGTCTGCGTTTGCGGTGAATTTCATAACCTTGAAGATCACTCGACCGCCGCAGCTTCCACGTCAGGTTCCGGCTCTTCGTCCGGGCGCGATGAATCGAAAACGAGTTCTTCGGTTTCCGGTTTACGGGTGACCCTGACGATGTCGCCGGTTTTCACGGTTCCGCGAAGGAGTGCTTCGGCTAGCGGGTCTTCGAGGAAACGCTCCACCGCGCGACGCATCGGGCGCGCACCGTAGTTCGGATCGAAGCCTTTTTCGGACAGAAGCTCCCGGGCGTCCTCGGCGAGGGCGAGATCGATTTCCTTTTCCTTGAGGCGCTTGACGAGTTTGGAAACCTCCAGATCCACGATCTGATTGAGGTCTTTCTTCTCCAGCATGTGGAAGACGACGAGATCGTCCAGACGGTTTAGGAACTCCGGTTTGAAGTAGCGTTTGGACTCCTCCATGATTTTCTCCTTCATCCCCTCAAAGTCGGCTTCGTCCTCGTTCATGGCTCCGAAGCCGAGGGTGGACTGACGTTTGATCGTGGATGCCCCGACGTTTGAGGTCATGATGATGATCGTGTTGCGGAAATCGATTTTTCTACCCAGCGAATCCGTGACGGTGCCGTCTTCCAGAATCTGAAGAAGAAGGTTCATCACATCCGGGTGAGCCTTTTCGACCTCGTCGAAAAGGACGACCGAGTATGGCCTGCGGCGGACTGCTTCGGAGAGCTGGCCGCCTTCTTCGTAACCGACGTAGCCCGGAGGCGAACCGATGAGGCGGCTGGCGGTGAATTTCTCCATGTATTCGGACATGTCGATCTGGATGAGCGCTTCGGCATCGCCGAACATGAACTCCGCAAGGTTGCGGGCGAGGTAGGTTTTCCCGACACCGGTGGGACCGAGGAAAAGGAAGGAGCCGATGGGGCGCTTCGGATCTTTCAGATCGGCACGGGAGCGACGGAGGGCTTTTGAGATGGCGACGACCGCCTCGTTCTGGCCGATGACACGGCCTTTCAGCTCGTCCTCCATCTTGAGGAGTTTTTCGGTTTCCTTTTGCTCCATGCGCTGGAGCGGGACGCCGGTCCATTTGGAAACGACGGCCATGATGTCCTCGTCATCGACCACGACGATTTTCTCCTCGGAGGAAGCGCGCCATTCCTTGAGCGTGTCCTCAAGTTCCTTCTTGGCGGTCTTCTCATCATCGCGAAGTGCGGCGGCTTTTTCAAAATCCTGTTCGGCGATGGCGGCGACCTTCTCCTTGTTGATGGTCTCGATTCTTTCCTCTGCCTCCTTGATGGTGGGCGGGCGGGTCATCGTGCCGATGCGGGCACGGGCGCCGGCCTCGTCGAGAACGTCGATGGCTTTGTCAGGCAGAAAACGCGCGGTCAGATAGCGGGAGGTAAGTTTCACGGAGGCCTCGATGGCTTCCTCGGTGAACGCCGCCTTGTGGTGGGCTTCGTATTTGTCCTGAAGTCCTTGGAGGATCAGGATCGCATCCGCCTCGGAAGGCTCTTCGACTTTCACCTGCTGGAAACGGCGCTCGAGAGCGGAGTCCTTTTCGATGTATTTGCGGTACTCGTTGAGTGTAGTCGCCCCTACGCATTGCAACTCGGAACGGCTGAGGGCGGGCTTGATGATGTTCGAGGCATCCATTGCACCCTCCGCAGAACCCGCACCGACGATCGTGTGAAGCTCGTCGATGAAAAGAATCACGTTCTTCACTTTTCGGATCTCATCCATGACCGCTTTGATACGCTCCTCGAACTGACCCCGGTATTTCGTTCCGGCGACCATGAGGGCGAGGTCCAGGGTGATTACTTTCCTGTCACGAAGAAGCTCCGGAACATTTCCGGTAACGATTTCCTGAGCCAGACCTTCCACGATGGCCGTCTTGCCCACACCCGCCTCGCCGATGAGGACGGGATTGTTTTTCGTGCGGCGGCAAAGGATCTGGATCACGCGTTCGATCTCGTCTTCCCGGCCGATCACGGGATCGAGAGCTCCCTCTTTGGCGAGCTTGGTAAGATCCCTTCCGAAAGCCTTCAACGCGGGTGTTTTGGTTTTCTCCCCGGAATCACTTCCGGCCTGCTGTGGGCTGCTTTCATCCTCAAAGACACCGAGATCGTCATCATCATCGTCGTCATCATCATCCATGTCCTCGGGTGAGAAATTCGGATCTATCTCTGCAAGAATTTCGTTTCGTGTGCGCTGGATGTCCACGTCGAGGCGCTTGAGGACGCGTGCGGCGACGCCTTCGCCTTCGCGAAGAAGTCCGAGCAGGAGATGCTCGGTGCCAACGTAAGAATGGTTGAGCGCCTTGGCCTCCTTGTTGGCGAGGGCGAGGACTTTTTTCACACGCGGGGTGTAGGGGATGTTGCCCGCGGCCTTCTGCGGCGGGCCGGATCCGACCTCCTTTTCCACTTCCATGCGGACGGACTCCAGTTCCAGTCCCATGCGCTCCAGGACGTTTACCGCCACCCCCTGGCCGAGCTTGATGAGTCCCAGCAGAAGGTGCTCCGTGCCGACGTAGGCGTGGTTGAAACGGTCGGCCTCCTTGCGGGCCAGGGCGAGGACCTGTTGTGCTCTTGGTGTGAAATTATTCATGCGTCGTCGTTGTTGCCGCCTTCGGGAAAGCGGTCGGTTTCATTATCTTTGGAAATACGAATATCAGGGGAATCGAGCGATTGCAAACGGGAGCGGACGATTTCCGCACGGATGGCATCGCGCGCCTCCGGCGAGAGCTTGGTTCCCGCGTGGAGCTGCAAGTGTGCCTGCTGAATATCCATCAGCAGAGTATCGCACAAATTGACTGATTCGGCAGGGAAAAATCCGATGTTTCCACCGAGGCGAAGAAGGGAGAGATGGTTCAGCGCCTCTTTGGAATCGATGATGTGGGCATGGCGCAGCACCCCGTATGCGCGTCCGATCTTGTCGGCGACCATATCGGGATCGTCCTCCATGAGCTTGGCGCGGGCGTTTTCCTCGTGGGTGGCGACCTGTGAGATCACCCGCTCAAGGCGGTTGATGATGGTTTCCTCGCTCTCGCCGAGAGTGGACTGGTTGGAAATCTGGTAGAGGTTTCCGAGGGATTCGGTGCCTTCGCCGTAGAGACCGCGCACAGCGAGGCCGATCTTGTTGACCGCCTGGAGAACGGGCCGATCTGATCGCTCAGCACCAGCGCGGGAAGATGCAACATCGCAGAGGCGCGGAGGCCGGTTCCGAGATTTGTCGGGCAGGTTGTCAGGTAGCCCAGAGCCGGATCAAACGCGTAGTCCACCTCTTGCTCAAGCATGCTGTCCAGTTCCGAAAGAGCCTGGTAGGCCTCCGTGAGCTTCAGGCCGGAGCGGATCGATTGCATGCGGAGATGATCCTCCTCGTTGAGCATGATGGAAAAACTCTGCCGCCTCTCGATGACCGCACCGGAGCCATCGCCACGGGCGGCGTGTTCGCGGGAAATGAGATGCCTCTCCACCAGCACCTGTTTTTGGACGGAGTTCAGCTCTCCAAGTTCCCTGGAAAACGCATCCTTCATCGCCGGCAGTCCCTCGACAGCCGGGCGCAGGATCTTCAATGCCTCGGCTCGCTCGCTTTTTTTCGCCCAACCCGGAAACGAGTGGCCGCGCAAATTTCTCGCCAGACGGATGCGGGAAGTGATCACGGCCGATTGCTCGGAAGCACCTCCCGTCATCCAGTCCGCAGGGTGGCGGACGAGAGTGGAGAAACGCATCATTTCCCCACCTCCGTTTCAGTAAGCGCATGAATCTCGTCGCGCAGATCCGCCGCCTCCTCGTAGCTTTCGGAGGTGATCGCCTTCTCCAGTTTGCGTGCGCAGTTCGTCCAGCTTCTGCTGGCGGAAATGAATTTCCATCAAGCCCTCCGGCACCTTTCCCACATGGCTGGCGCCCTTGTGCATTCCCCGCAGCATCGGAGCGAGTTCATCGGAGAAAACCTGGTAGCAGTTCCCACATCCGAAGCGGCGGACTTTTTGTAGATCATCGAAAGTGAACCCGCACTGCGGACAGACTTTCGCCCCGCCCGCCATCTGTTCCTTGCGCTGGACGGAGGCACCGCCAAGAGGTTTCTCAAAGTTCCCCAACAGCATGTCCGCCAGGGAAAACCCTGTCGGATCGGTCACGCCACGCTCTTTCGCACAACTGTCGCAGAGGCAGACTTTCTTCATCTGCCCCTCCGCGAGCTGTGTCAGGAACACGGTCGCCTTGCTGTCGCAATAGTCGCACTTCATTTCAAATATAAGCCTAGCACATCATGCAAACGGAGTCCCGGTGTTCATCGCCAGTTCGTGAAACTCTTCGAGAAAGCGTTTCGTAAGCTCGCCCGGTTTGCCATCCCCGATCACACGCCTGTCGAGGGAAACCACGGGGATCACCTCCGCCGCCGTGCCTGTCAGGAAACACTCGTCAGCGATGAAAATATCGTAGCGGGTGAGCGAGCGCTCCACCACTTTCACCCCCAGCTTCTCCGCGATCTCCAGGATCACCGCACGTGTGATCCCGTCCAAAGCACCGTCTGAAATCAGCGGCGTGTGAAGCTCGCCCTTCTTGATCAGGAAAAGATTGTCGCCCGTGCACTCCGCCACGTAGCCCTGCTCGTTGAGCATCACGGCCTCCAGCGCGCCTCCCTGGATCGCCTCGACCTTGGCCATGATGTTGTTGAGATAGTTCAGACTTTTCACCTGGGGCATCAGCGCGCCTGGTGCCGGGCGGCGCGTGGCACAGGTGATGATCGCCAGGCCGTTCCGGTAATGTTCCTCGGGATACAGTTTGATCGTGGATGCGATGATGAACATCGAAGGCTTCGGGCAGAGATACGGATTCAGCCCCAGCTCCCCCGCCCCGCGGGTGACCACCAGGCGGATGTAGCCGTCGGTCAGGCCGTTCGCCGCCACCGTTTCGCAGGTTGCTTTGCATACTTCCTCCTGCGTCCAGGGCATGTTCAGAAGGATGGCTTTCGCGGAATCATAAAGACGGTGAATGTGCTCCTCCAGACGGAACACCCTTCCATTGTAGAAGCGGATCCCCTCGAAAATTCCGTCGCCATATAGAAGACCGTGGTCAAACACCGAAATCTTCGCCTCGTCCTCATTCACCAATTTGCCGTCTAACCAGATTTTCATTCGTTCTCTGGCCGAATCCTAGGCCACCCGACCCGCGTGGCAAGCGGAGGATGCGGAAAAAGTTCGGCCATTCAAAGTTCGATGTTGGACGTTCGATGTTCGATGTTCATCCTTCCCCCATGCTCCAAACCACCGCCGACCTGAAAGCCCTTCTTCTGAGAAAATCCGTCCGTACGGGCACTTTCACCCTCGCATCCGGAAAACAGTCGGATCTCTACATCGACTGCCGCGTCACCGCCCTCGATCCCTTTGGCGCGGCTCTCATCGGCGATCTCGGCTGGCACGCGGTCCGCTCGAAAATCCATTCGGAAAACCTCTCCATCCAGGCCATCGGCGGCATGACACTCGGAGCCGATCCCATTTCCCTCGCCATCGGCATGGCCTCCGCCCGCACCCACCCGGAGGAAGCGCTCCAGGTCTTCACCGTCCGCAAGGAACCGAAAGGCCACGGAGCGGGAAAACAGATCGAGGGAAACTTCGCCGCCGACCAGAACGTGATCGTGGTCGATGATGTCATCACCACCGGCGGCTCAACCCTGAAAGCCGTCGACGCCATCGAAAAGGAAGGCGGCCACGTGAAATTCTGCATCGTCCTTGTTGACCGGGAGGAAGGCGGACGCCAGGCAATTGAAGCCCGCGGCATTCACGTCATCCCGCTGTTCACACGGAGCAGTCTTCTTGAATGATCCGGCTCCGACGGGGTATTTCTTGAAATCCCCCGTCCGGAACCTACCGTCCGCGCCCATGCCGACCGCAACTCCATTTTCCGAACGCAAGGACAAAGTCCAGATCGAGGAATCCACGGACTTCGCCCCGAAATTCGATTCCGACGGCCTGATCCCGGCCATGGCCATCGACTCCGCGACCAAAGAGCCGCTCATGCTGGCCTACATGAACGCGGAATCCCTGCGGCTCACCCTTGAAGTTGGCGAGGCCGTTTACTCGCCCCGTTCCCGCTCCGAAATCTGGCACAAAGGGAAAACATCCGGCCACACGCAGAAAATCGTCGAGATCCGCACCGACTGCGATCAGGACGCTCTTGTTCTCGTGGTGGAGCAGATCGGCGCGGGAGCCTGTCACACCGGCCGGGACTCCTGTTTCTACCGCAGTATCGTCCCCGGCAGCCCGGCGGCGCTGAAGTTCACCCAGAGCGAGCTGTCCTTCGATCCTGATGCGGTTTACAAAAAGTGAGGCTTCGGACAAATTCCCTCTTGCCTTTCTCCATCCGATCCTCTAGCCATTCCGCCCCGCGCATTCGGACAACCCTCCGGAGCGCGTCCCAACACACTTTTCCGCAACCACGACCATGGACATCATCAAGAAAATCGAACAAGAGCAGCTCAAAGAGGACGTCACTCCTTTCAATGTGGGCGATACAGTGAAAGTCCACTGCCGCGTGGTTGAAGGCGGTAAAGAGCGCGTCCAGATCTTCGCCGGTCTCGTGATCGCCAAAGGCGGATCCGGCATCAACGCCGCATTCACCGTTCGTAAAATTTCCTACGGAGAGGGTGTCGAGCGCGTGTTCCCGGTTCACACACCACGTATCGCCAAGATCGAAGTGACCAACAAAGGCAAGGTTCGCCGCGCCAAGCTTCACTACCTCCGCGAGCGGGTCGGAAAACGCGCGCTCCTCGTCAAGAGCGCCGGATAATTCCAAATCAGCTTTTTTTCAAAACCCCGTCGGCCACAGGCCAGCGGGGTTTTTCTTTGTTTCCATCCGCGGTTTCACATCTACTTTCCCCACAGACCACCCCATGCGAATTCCCTTCCTCGTTGCCATCCCCGCCTGCCTTCTCACGATTTTCGTGATCTGGTGGGTCGGCACACGGGACATGGATTTCCTGGCTCCCCCGTCCGAGGCGAGGCTGCAGGAGATACGCTCGGAAGCACTGGCGGCCCTGCCCGTTTCCACCATGCAGGACGATGCCATCTCGGTTCGCGTGCCACTCCCGCAACCCGATCCCACACTCCCCGAGCCAGCGGAGCTGATCGTCCCCGTCGATTTCGGTGATCTCACCTCGCCGCCTGTTCTCGACACCTATTCGGATCGCGCCCCGGATGGTGCGGCCAAACTTCTCGCCCTGGCAGCCGCTTTGGAAAACAGGGGTGCCTTCCAGCGCGCCCTTCTCGCCTACGAGCGCGTCCTGGATCTTTCCCAATCGAACCCCGAGCAGATTCAGACAGCCACATCAGCCATCGAACTCCTGAAACCGACCCTTCCCCTCTGGAACACCGATCCCACCACTGCCCTTCCCATCACTATACATGTGGGCACGGGCGAGAAATTCTCTGAAATCCTACCGGCCATCCTCGACAAGATCTCCGTCGATCTTGGAAACGCCTCTTCCGGCCTGCTGAAGTTTTCCCACAAGCTGAATATCGGCCGCTCCATCCAAACCGAGGACGCCCCGACTCCTGTCGCCGCGTGGATCACGGGCGGGGGTGAAGACGCGCCCTCGACCGATGTCCTCTCTTTCACAACCAACGATCCGGACGCTCTGCGGAACGATCTCCTGAAAACCGTTTTCAACCTCGTCCGTAGCCACCTTTCAAAATCCACTGCCTACACCCCGGCTCCGGAGGTCATGGGCGAGCCGCTCACCGCCCTGGAAACAAACATCACCCGGCTCCTCTGGCAGGAATTCGGAGTCCTTCTCAATCCCGACGGCGACGAGCGCTGATTCCAATCAAATCCGGCTCTTCTTTAAAAAATTCGACATCTTGGATTCTCTAACACAGGCCACCCTCGGAGCCGCGGTAGGCGAAGCCGTCCTCGGAAAAAAACTCGGCAACAGTGCGATCCTCTGGGGTGCCATTTTCGGGACGCTGCCCGATCTCGACGTCATCGCCTCCCCATTGCTGGACACGGCTCGCAAACTGGAGTTCCACCGGGGAGCATCCCACTCGCTGCTGCTCATGGTGCTGGCCAGCTTCCTGCTCGCAAGGCCGCTGGCGAAGCTCTGGAAGAAACAGAAAATCTCTCCGGCCGGCCGGGACTTTCATCTTTCTCGTGTGGTTCACCCACGTGCTGATCGACTGCTTCACCGTGTATGGCACCTCCGTCCTGTGGCCTTTCTCGGAAACGCGCGTGGCGTTCAACCACATGTTCATCATCGATCCTCTCTACACCCTGCCGCTGCTCGTTTCCCTGGTCTGGCTCGCATTTTACCGCACGAAGAAGCAGTGGAAGAAGCGAGTCCGCATCCGCTGCTGGGGGCTTGGTCTGAGCACCGCCTACGTCGCCTTCACCATTGGGATGAAATTTCTCGCCTCCGCCGCGTTCGATACGGATCTCGCCCGCCGGGACGTCACCCACATCCGCCGCATGGAGGCTCCCACCGCCTTCAACTCCCTGCTCTGGCGATCCGTCGTCGATCGCGGGGACGAACTCTGGGTCGGCTACCATTCGGTGTTCGACGACCGGTCCGCGCCGGTACGCTGGACGATCTACCCGAAGCAAAAGGAAGCCATCGAGCCTTTCGCGAACCAGCGGGAAATCAAAACCCTCCAGTGGTTCTCGCGTGGCTGGTGGATCGCACGCCCCCATGCGAAGGGTGTCTGGCTGGCCGATCTCCGCTTCGGCGAGACACGCACCTACGATGCGAAGCCGGGCATGGTCGATTCCGAATTCATGTTCTCCTGGTCTTTCCGCCCCGCCGCTGAGCGCGACCGGCTCCGCACCGTCCGCCCGGAAGTCCGCGATCCGAAAGACAGCCTGAAGCGCATCCTCGCCCGCATCGTGGGAAAAAAAGAGCGCTGGGAGGCGAACCCGCGCCTGGCCGGAGTACGTGGCTCACTCCCGGAATTTCTCGGCATCGCGCCGGATTGAGTGACCCCTCACAACCGCTTCCAGATCGGAACGTCCTGCTTGAGGCGGTCAATCGACTCCGCGAGAAACTTTAGCCCCTCCGCCCGGTGCGAACTCAGCACCCGGATATACAGGGAGGCTTCCCCGACAGGCACCCATCCCAGTCTATGGACGAACTGCACGGCCGCGCACCCGTGAATCCCCCCCAACTCCCGCAAGTGGCCATCGAGAACCTTCCGAGCCATCTCAGGATATGCTTCATAAAAAAGTCCTTCCAACGCATCCTCCCCCTCCATCTCCCGCACCAGCCCCTGGAACTCCACCACGGCACCGATCTCTCTGGAAGGCAATTGAAGAGCCGGAACCAGGATCACGTTTTCAGTAAATTCGATCTCAATCTTCATATCATCCTCCTGACACCGGCGGCAGCAGCGCCATTTCAGCCGCTTCGCCCATGGGCTTGTCCCAATCGGCAAAATCGCAATCAACCGCCACCCGCAGACCTTCCAGGGAAATTCCCGGAGCGACGCTCTCCATCACCTCGCGGGGCGTCCGGTCGGCTGCGGTCTCAATCATTTTCTCCGAGAAACCGAACGTCTCCCGCGCCTGTGCGAACGCCAGCAGTTTCAGTGTCATATCACCACCCTCGCTTCATCAATGTCTTCGCCGTTCGCAAAGCGCTCGATACTGTCCACCGTCGTTCCCGCGATCGCTCCGAGCGCCTCCTCCGTAAGAAATGCCTGATGGGAGGTCACCAGGACATTCGGAAACGTCAGCAGGCGCGAGAGGACATCGTCCTGCAAAGCCACATCGGAATGGTCTTCAAAAAACACGCCCTCCTCCTCTTCGTACACGTCCAGCGCCACGCCGCCAAGTTGGCCCGTCTTCAGAGCGGCGATCACCGCCTTGCTCTCCACCAGCTTGCCCCGGCTGGTATTCAGGAGATACGCCCCCCGCTTCATCTGAGAGATTGAGTCCGCATCCAGGATATGAAAGGTCTCCTCGGTCAGCGGCATGTGCAGGCTCACCACATCGGAGTCAGAGAGAATCCGGTCGATATCCGTATATTCCACCCCGTTTTCCCGCGCCCACTCCTCCTGCGGAAAAGGATCGTAAGCCAGCACCTTGCAGCCGAAGCCCCGGAAAATCTGCGCCGCGCACCTTCCGATTTTTCCCGTTCCCATGATTCCGATTGTCTTACCATGGAGATCGAAGCCGACCAGCCCGCCGAGGGAAAAGTTCAGCTCGCGAACCCGGTTGTAGGCGCGGTGGATTTTTCGGTTCAAGGTCAGCAGGAGCGCGACGGCATGTTCGGCAACCGCGTGTGGCGAATAGGCGGGAACACGCACGACGCTTATCCCAAGCTCCTTCGCCGCATCAAGATCCACGTTGTTGAAACCGGCGCAACGCAGCGCGACCAGCTTGACTCCGTTTTCCGAGAGCACCTCCAGACATGCGCGATCCACCTTGTCGTTCACGAAAACACAGACAGCCTCGCAGCCTTCCACCGAGAGGGCGTTCGCCGCGGCCAGTCTGAAATCATGGAAAACGATTTCCATATCCTTCTCCTTAACCGCCGCTCCGAAAAACGTCCGGTCGTAAGACTTCGTGTCGTAAAAAGCTACTTTCATGCGGGAAGCTATCACCACACCGAGGGCAGGGTCAATCCGGCTTGGTTGACCGGGTGTGGTTCTTATCGGTGTTTTTCTTAGCGCTGCAGGCTTTGGACTGCCGGGATTCTTTATTCCCAGCTTTGGCGTCGCGGTTTGAATAGCCGTAAGAATGGTTTAGGTCCTGTCATGTGCGTCAGGCCGAAAGCTGCGGATAAGAACCGCAGCAGTCCAGAGCCTCCGGCGGTCTTATCCACGGATAAAAATCGCACCCTCGTTGACCATATCAGCCGGGGATGCTCCACTCTTCCCGTGATCACTTTGGAAGACGCGCGGCAGAAGATCGCCTCACGGGTAGCGGCACTGGCGGCCCACGAGGTCGGTCTTGATGCCTCACTTGGCCGCGTTCTCGCGGTGGATGTCCTGTCGGATGCGGACTATCCCTCCGCGGATCGCTCCATGATGGACGGCTATGTCGTGAGAGCGGACGCCACACCGGGAGAGTTCGCCATCGCAGGCGAAATCCCCGCCGGGGAGATTCCGACCCGCGCGCTTTTAGAAGGAGAGGCGATGAGAATTTTCACCGGAGCGATTCTTCCTGAAGGAGGAGGCCGCGTGGTGACGCAGGAGGAATGCACGCGCGAAGGTGATTCAGTGCGCATCGGCCATTTTTCCGAACCGCTCTTCATCCGGAGGAAATCATCGGAAGCCAGAGCCGGTGATGTCGTTCTAAAAAAGGGCACTCGAATCGGAGCTACCGAGATGGCGATACTTGCCCAGATAGGTTGCGTGAAACCCTTCGTCATCGGCAACCCGGCCGTCAAACACATCGCGACGGGGGACGAACTCGTCGCACCGGGTGAACGTCCCGCACCGGGAAAAATCCGGGATACGAACTCCAGCCTCCTCGCGGGGCTGCTCGCACCGCTCGGGCTTTCCGTCGAATCTTCAAGACTCGCCGACGACCCCACGGCCATGGCCGAATCCACGAAGGGAGACTGGGATCTTCTGCTCATTTCCGGCGGAGCCAGCGTGGGAGATCACGACCACGGCTCCGACGTTCTGCGCGCCTCCGGTTTCACCATCGTCTTCGACAAGGTGAACCTACGTCCGGGAAAACCCCTCACCTTTGCCACTCGCGGAAAACAGATCGCGTTCGTTATTCCGGGAAACCCGGTTTCCCATTTCGTCTGCTTTCACGTGGGTATCCGGCTGGCCAGCGAGCTGATGTGCGGACTCGCACCACGATGGGACTTCCTGGATCTGAAAATCAGCAATCCCGATCTGATCAGACCAAACCCGCGCGAAACCTTCTGGCCAGCCACCGTTTCCTCATCTAACGGAAGCCTTGTCGTCCGGGCACTCAGGTGGTCAACCTCCGGGGACACGTTTTCCCTAACAGAAACCAACGCCCTGATCCGGGTTGATCCCGGCGGCAACCACCGCACGATGTTGCTAGACCTCCCCCACCCCGCGTCCTAGTTTTGCGCAGACTTATGCCAGAATTTTCCCACCTAGACTCAGAAGGAACCGCCCGCATGGTGGATGTCGGAGCCAAACCCGTGCAACGCCGCACGGCCATCGCCAGCGGGTTCATCGCATGCGCGCCGGCTACCATCGAAGCATTGCGGGACAGGAACCTGCCAAAGGGCGATGTACTGACAGTCGCCCGCATTGCGGCCATCCAGGCCGCGAAAATCACCGACCGCCTCATCCCGCTTTGCCATGGTCTCCCCATCGACAAGGCGGACGTGGATTTCGAGATCCGGGAAAACGGAGTCGCGATCCGCTCCACCGTTTCGACATCCGCGAAGACGGGCATCGAAATGGAGGCACTCACCGCGGTCTCCATCGCGGCACTTACCATCTACGACATGTGCAAGGCGGTGGACAAGGGCATGGTGATCGGGGAAGTCAAACTCCTGGAGAAAACCAAGTCATGAAATTCGCGCGCGTCACCCTGAGCGACCGTGCAAGTGCCGGGAAATACGAAGACCTCAGCGGGCCGGAGATCGAACGTATTGTTTCCGAGGCTGGCCTCAGAGCGGAATGGCACCGGCATGTAATGCCCGACGACCTGCCGGATATCGAGGCTCTGCTCATCCGCCTGTGTGATGAGGAATCCTGCCAGCTTGTCGTCACCACGGGAGGCACCGGTCTCATCCCAGCGTGATGTCACACCGGAGGCCACGAAAGCGGTCATCGAACGGGAGTTTCCCGGATTCGGCGAGATTATGCGAACCCAGACGTTTTCCGTGGCGCCCACGTCCATCCTCTCCCGATCCACGGCAGGCACCCGTGGTAAAACCCTTGTGATAAACCTTCCTGGAAACCCGAAAGCAATCGCCGAATGCCTCCCGCTGATCATCCCCGCGATCAAAGAGGCGCTCAAACATCTCGCCGAGTAAACCGATCAACGCTCGCTTTTCAGAATCGGTTTCTTCTCAGGACCTTCGCTGGAAACCTCCGACTCCAGCTCCCGGATCGCAGCATCCAGTTGCGGATCTTCGCCCTCCACCTGGGCAGCCGGATGGAACGGAACCAGAATATCCGGCACCGCTCCGTTCAGTTCCAGATCGAGACCGGTATCGACGTGGAACCAGCCACGAAACGGAATCTGCAACTCGCCGACCTCCGGGATGGTGATTCCAACCGCCGAGATGACTCCGCCATTGGTCGGCATCCCGATCAGTTTCCCCCGCCCCAGCCTCTTAAAGGCATGACAAAAAATTTCCGCGTTCGAGAACGTGTTCCCGTTACACAGCACAACCATTGGCTTGTCCCACGACGGGCTGACCCGTCGATCCGTAGGGTAGCCTCTCGGCCCGTCCCTCGGCACGGTGAAGGTATGCTCCGGCTGACAGAAAAGCACCAGGAGTTCGTCCGCCACGCGCCCGCCCGCGTTGTCGCGAAGATCCAGGATCAGACCCCGCGCATCAAGTGACGCCCGGTAAATTTCCACGGAGAGATCCCGGAGATCGCCCGTTTTCATTTTGCGGAACGGCAGATAGGCGAAACCCTTTTTCTCCGCCCTGCGGTCGGCCTCCGCTCTTTTCGCCTCCCTGTCAATTTTTCTGATCTCGTCATAACCAACCGGAAGGAGCTCCATCGTCCGCTTCCTGCCATCCACCCCGGCCACAACGAATGGAAAACGGACATTGGTTGCCCCGTTGAAAAATTTTGAAAGATCCGTCTTCGCATCCACTTCCCTGCCGCCGATACGCAGCACCGTTTCGCCCTTCACCGGCGCACCTTTCACCCGTGATACCGGAGCGCCTTCGATCACGCGCTCCACGACCAGGGGCCATTCCAGCTACCCTTGAAAATCAGGCCTGGATGCGCGGTCGCCTTCTTTATTATCGTCCTGTCTCCTCTCAATCCCCATTTCTTCGATTTGAACGTCAGGTGGGAGGCGTTCAACTCCCCCAGCAACTGCGCGACCACCCGGTCAAACTGCCGCGACTCGCGAGCCTCAACCGCCGCCTCCTCGTATTTGGCAAGCACCGCATCCCAGTCGTTTCCGTTCATCTTCTCGTCATAGAAACGCTCCGAGAGCGTCCTCCAGATCCGCCGGAAGCCTAGCCTCAGCCTGTCGCTCCGGTCTTGCTCCACGGAAAACGAGAACTCAAACCTGTCCAAGACGCCCCCGTGAAACACCGCCGGTTGCCTGTTCACACGCCAGAACGAGCGCCCGATTTCATCCGTCCCGAGGGCGATCCCACGAAAACCAGCGAACTCATCCACCTCTCCGGTTTTGAGAGACAGCGAATACACGGCCCTGTCCTTCACATCCCGGCTCTGGAACAGCAGCGACTCGGAATCCGCCGTCCACATTACTCGAATCGGTTCGCTCACATCGGTGTCCACGGGTTCCGCCGATGTTGCGATTTCCGAGAAGTCGCGCTTCCCCAAACCTCTGACGTCAATCGCCCAAAGCCTTGAAAGTTCGTTCTCATCCCTCCGCGCCACGAAAACGATCGTCTTTCCGTCCGGTGACCATTTTGGCGATCCCTCGAAGGCCGGATGCCGGGTCAGGTTCCGTGGTTTTTCCGAGGCGTCCGCCCGCACCACCCAGATATCCCGGTTGGCGTGCAGATCCTTTTTTCCCACGACAAGCCATTCCCCGTCCGGCGACCAGTCATAGGTCGGCGGATCCCACCCGTGGGTGACCACCTTCGCCTCGCCATCCCCGGATGCAGGGGCGGTCACAAGGTCTCCGGTGGACTCGATCCATGACAGCCACCTGCCTTCCGGGCTGATTCGCAGCGAGCGTTTCGCTCTGGTTCCGGAGGGAATGGTTGAAACTTCGCCCAACTTTCCATCGGCGAAATCCGCGTGGCACACCTCCATCTCCAGCCCGTTGTCTTTCAGAAAAAAGAGAGACATCCCGTCTCGGGAAAACTGCGGTTCCCGCTCGTCCAGGGTATCCGTCGCAGTCAATCTAACAGGCTCCTCACCTCGCAGCATTGTCCAAAGATCCCCCGCAGCCGAGAATACGATCCTCTCCCCTTTCCCGAAGGTCACCGCTGAAGTCCCGGTGACTTTTTCGCGCCTAACCAGCTTCTTGGAGAACTCCTTTCCTTTCACATGGAACCTAATCTCCGCCGGGGCTTTTCCCGAGCCGGGTTCAAACCGGTAAACCGTCTGCCCTGCCCTGAAAACCATCACCTTCCCGTCTCCCGAGAGTGCGGGGATCACGACCGCCTCATCGTCGAAAAAGGTCTCCTGTGTGTCCGCGCCAGTCTCCAGATCCCTTGTCCAAACGTTGAACGCGCCGCCCACGTTCGCCACATAGTGAAAGCCTTTCCCATCCGCCCTCCACAAGGGGGATCTCGCCTCCCACCTCTCGACGATGAGCGGCGTGAACTCTTCTTTTTCGCCATCCCACAAGTGGATCTGTGACGCCCGGGATCCCCGGTATCCCTTGCGGTAAAGCTGCTCGCCTCCCTGGCAGAAAAGATACCGCCTGCCATCCGGAGAGACCGCAATCGAGTGCGCCGTCGCGTCGAACATCTGCAGTTCCCTTGTTACTTCGCGCAAATTCACCAGAAGCGGCCGGAACGGCCTGTAACCCGAGCTCCCCCTCTCGCCACGCGCGATCGCAACGCCTCCGTCCGGGGAAATATCCTCCAGCACATAGCCCTCCGAATGGTCGCTGTGTTTTCGCATTTCGCTCCCATCCGGATTCACCGAGTAAATCTGCGCGGAACCAGTCCGCTCGGAACAAAATAGGATCCGCTGCCCGTCCGGGGTGAACTTCGGATAGGCCTCACGAGCCGCATGTTTTACGATTCGAAGAGCTTCCCCACCCTCGGCAGGTGCCAGCCAGATATCGTTCAGCCACTCGAACGCAAGGGTTTTCCCGTCCGGAGAAAGCGCCGGCCAGGCAAGCCCCCGGATCTCCGTCAGATCCTTGTCATCCGCGAAAAGCGCAGGGATCGATAAGGAGACGAGAATGGCTGGAAGCAGAAACCGCATGTCCAAGGGAATCGGCCATGGCGGGCGCAAGCAAGGATCATCTCGTCGGATTTTCCCCGTACTCCGTCTTGCGCAGCCGTACCGCTCCACTAGCCTGATGCCGTGAGTCAGCCCGAAATTCCCGTATCGCAACCCAGGGCATGGGTGGAGATCAATCTCCCCAATCTGGTGAAGAACCTCTCCTTCGCACGGGAAAAATCCGGGTGCCGAATCATGGCGGTCGTCAAGGCCGGAGCCTACGGACACGGCCTTGAGGAAATTTCCAGAACCCTCGAGGAGAACGGAATCGCCTTCCTCGGAGTGGCCAACATCGGAGAGGCGCGGCGCATCCGCGAAGCCGGTGTCTCCACACCCATTTACCTGCTCGGCGCGAGCTGGGACGGCGAGCGCGAGGAAATCGTGGCCCGAGGTGTCACCCCGTGTATTTCTACCGTAGAGGAAGCCGGGGCTTTCAACAAAATCGCAAAGAGGCGCGGGGTGAAACTCGCGGTTCACCTCGCCGTCGATACCGGGATGGGACGTGGAGGTTTCCTTCCCGGAGAACTGCCGGAGAAAACCGCACAAATGGAGGGTCTCCAATCACTGGCCTTCGAAGGCATCGCCTCCCACTTGTCCTCATCGGATGAGGACGAGGCATTCACCCGGCAGCAGATCAGCGCGTTCGAGGGCGCCGTCGAATCGCTCGGCGGCGCGAAAAAATTCCAATGGCGGCATCTTTCCAACAGCGGAGGCATCCTCGGTTTTCCCCATGGAAGCTGCAACCTCGCTCGGCCGGGACTGATGCTTTACGGGGTATCACCGATACCTTCCCACCAGGAACAACTGCACTGTGTGATGTCGCTGAAATCACGGGTTACACTTGTGCGGACTCTTCCGGCGGGAGCAAGCGTGTCCTACGGACGGTCTTTCGTGACCACGAAGCCCACCCGCGTGGCCACGATAGGCATAGGCTACGGAGACGGCTACCCGAGACACGTTTCAGGAAAAGGGGCGGAGGTTTTCATTCGGGGAGAACGCCAGAAACTGATCGGCCGCGTCACGATGGATCAGGTCATGGCCGCGCTCCCCGATGACAGCGATATCTCCGCAGGCGACGAGGTCGAACTCTTCGGGAAAAACATTCCGGTGGAGGAGGTCGCAACTTTCGCGGACACCATCACCTGGGAGATTTTCACCGGGATCACCCCCCGCGTGCAGCGGGTGTATCTCCGCTCTTAGAAACGAAAACACCCGCAACCGAAATGGAAGCGGGTGTGGAAGAATTTTAGGATATTTTAGCAATCACCAGTCGTCGTTGTCACGGCCGCCACCCTTGTAGCCACCGCCGCCTTTGTAGCCACCGCCGCCACCACGGCGATCCCCGCCGTAACCGCCACCGCCACCGCCACCACCACGGCGATCACGATCACCGCCGCCATAGCCGCCACCTCCACCGCGACGTTCGCCGCCGCCGTAGCCACCGCCACCACCGCGGCGGTCGCCACCGGAACGGGGTTCCTTCGGTTCTGACGCGTTCACGCGAAGCGCGCGTCCCTGAAAGTCCTGACCGTCGAGAGCCTCGACAGCCGCGTTCAATTGGCTTTGGTCGCCAAGGGTCACGAAGGCAAATCCCTTGGATCGACCTGTTTCACGGTCGGTAATGACCTTCGCCCGTTCAACTGGGCCGTAAGCGGCGAAGAGGTCTGTAACTTCCTCTTCGGTGGCGGAGTAGGGCAGGTTGCCCACGTAAATGTCCATTTTGTTTTTTCTTATAATAACGCCATTACAAACAACACTTCCCGAGACCATGGCGAAAAAGACCGGACGAAGTGCGCCGCTCCGCAATCTACCGAACCGACGGGTCAAGATTTTCCAGACACAGAAAATTTTGCAAGCTGGAATTCAATCGAAATACCGTTCCACCAGCCGGCCGACATCGGAGAAAAACCTGGGTTCGGAATCCTGGATGCGAACCTTTCCCCATCACCAGACATGGCACCTGCTCTCGGGTGTGGTCGGTTCCCGGGTGGTAGGGGTCGTTGCCGTGATCCGCGGTGATGATTAGCGAGATCGTCGGACTCGATCTTTTCGAGAAAGTCACCGAGCCAGAAATCAAACTCCCGCAAGCACGCGGCATATCCCGCCGGATCCCTGCGGTGCCCGTACAGCGAATCGAAATCCACGAGATTCGCAAAAACAAACCGAGAAGTTTCTGTCCGGCTTTCCCAGATATTTCCGATCATCTCCATTCCCTCCGCGTTGCTCGCGGTCGGGTGCGATTCGGAGATTCCGGAACCGGCAAAAATATCAGCGATTTTCCCCACTCCTATCACTTCAACTCCTTTCGCCTGCAGCCGGTTCATCACCGTCTCACCGGGGAACAGTGAGTAATCGTGCCGGTTCCCGGTTCGCTTGAAGTCAGCGGAAGTCGTTCCGAGAAAAGGGCGCGCGATCACCCTTCCGATTTTCACACCCTTTCGATCAAGCAATTCCCGCGCGCTCCGGCAAAGATCATGTAGCCGGTCTCAGTCCGAAAACCTCCTCGTGTGCGGCGATCTGCAGGACGCTGTCCGCGCTTGTGTAAAGAATCGGATGACCTGTCCGGACGTGCTCCTCACCCAGTTCGGTCAGAATCTCGGTGCCGGAGGCCACCTTGTTTCCAATGAGCTTCGTCCCTCCAAGTTCTTCAAGCTCCGCGACGAGATCGGCGGGAAACCGCTCAAAGGTCGGAAAGGGTTCGGTCACCGGGAAACCCATCAGCTCCCAGTGTCCCGTGGTGGTATCCTTGCCTGCTGAGGTTTCGGTCAGCCGCCCCGAGAATGTGAGCGCTGGATGTTTTTCCTCTACCTCTCCCCCGAGCAATTCGTGAAGACCAAGGGATTCCATATTTGGCAACCTGAGATCCTCGATCACCGCAAAAAGATGCCCCAGAGTATTTGCTCCTTCGTCTCCATATGCCCCGGCATCCGGCGCGTGGCCGCAGCCAACGGAATCCAGAACAATTACAAGCGCGCGTTTTCCCATGGGCAAACTTCCCACAACCGTGCGATCAGTCCACGAAAAAGGGGGTAGGGAATCATTTCCCCGCCCCCTTTACTGAAGGTTCAGACGAACTCGTTTAAAGACCGCCTTCTATCGGAGGAAGAACCCCGCCGCCAAAATCGTCGCCGCCGGTGGTAACCGGAACCGATCCGCCGGAATCGGAGCCGCGAAGCGGACGACCGGTAGCGTCGATGATCTGCGCGGTAACGAAGATGATCAGGTTGCTCTTGATCCGGTTTTCACCCTTCGTCTGGAACAAACGACCGATGATAGGAATATCTCCGAGGATAGGCACCTTGTCCTCCACGTTCTGCACGTCCTCACGCATCAGGCCGCCCACGGCGACGGTGTAGCCGTCGTAAATGGTCAGCGAGGTGTTGACGCTACGCTTGGAGAAGACTGGCATCTCAATGCGGTTCTCCGTAATAATCGTGGTGATAGGTTCGCCAAGGACATTCTGACCGGACGATTGAATCGGGCTTCCATAGTTGATGAATCCCTCGAACTCAACGATTTCTGGAAGAAATCGAAGATCGATCACAAAATCGTTCTCACCAATTGTCGGCTCGATCTCAAGAGTGACACCCGTGTTCTTTGTCTCAAATGCGGTGGGCGTCGCGGGAGTGACAGGGAAGGTTGACGGAGCCGACGAGCCGGTGATGGAGCCGTCGAGGTCAAGAATACCCCCCCGGCTGGTTCGTGCTACCCACGCTTTGCGGAAGCTCGGGTGGCTCGTATTCCGTGGGGTAGATAAATTCGCGAATGACTTCGATGGTTGCCTTTTGTCCCGATCGAGCCGTCACGGAAGGTGCGGTCATCAGATCGATTCCCTTTTTCTGGGCGAGACCCCGCATGATTACCTGCACGCGACCATCGGAGAAGATCCCGGTAAGCCCGAGGATACCAGGAGCTACGTTCGCCGTCTGGGCGGTTCGGTTCGGATTGTTCAGAATCGAATCGATGTTGTTCCGGTTGATGGCCTGGTCTCCGCTCCGGAGTCCCCCGGTTACGATATTGCTGACGTTTCCGGTTGCACCTAATCCGGGAATATTACCGACACCGGTCACAAAATCAGCAGACGTTCTGGAGCCAGAATTACCAATGGTTCCTCCACTGGCGAAGAGATTGTCATCGTTCAGCCCGAAGGGCGAAACGATCCAGTCGAAGCCGAGTTCATCGTTATTCTCCTGGGAAATCTCAACGAATTTCGTGGTGATTTTCACCTGCTTTGGCTCCTGGCCGATAAAGGTGTCAACCAGTTGCTCGATCTTATCAAGTTCGGACGGGGTATTGGTCACAAGCAGGCTGCCGGATGCACCGAGAGTCGCAGAAGTCCCATCGTTGAAGAGGATACCCGCATTCTTGAGAAGCTCGATGATCGGTGGGCGTGCTGCCAGAGCGCCCGCGCTGCCGCCACCGCCGGCATCGGCGAACGGATCGTCAACAGCACCACCGGCGTCGCCGCCGCCCGCATTGAGGGAAGCTGCAAAGTCCGGTGGAACCCGGAAAGTGCGCGTGAACAGATCCTCGCCGGTCTCGGTCTGTGGAACGAGCGTGACGGCAAAATCGTCAACCTTGTAGCGGAGCTTGGTTGCATCGCCGATGTATTTGAGTGCAACCGCCAGAGGCACGTTGCGGAGGCGGAGTTCATTGATGCGCATGGCACCCGGATCGCCACCACCGAGGAGACCTCCGTCTCCGGCCGCGGCGTCAAGGCCATCGGAACCGCCAACCGCGGTGTTACGGGGACGGCGGATAACAAAGTTCACGCCCTTCTTGTCAGGATCCAGTTCAAGGGTATCGAGTTCGACCGAGCGGAGGCGAAGAAAGTCGATCGCCTCTTCAACGGTGGTGTCCTCAAAGTCGATACGCGGAATAACGATTCTTCGAAGCTTTTCCGTAATGTATGCGACACCGCCGGAGTCACCTCTGTCGGGGCCGGGCCGAGATCGAAGTCCGAAGGAAGTGCGGCGGGGACGGAAAGTTCCCATGCCCGGTCAACCTGCATCAGAAGTTCCGCACGGGTCTGATCGTAAGCGGCGCGGTAGTAATCGCTTTTCGTCGATGCGATCTTCTCCATCCCACGGCGGGCAGCGGAGTTGTAGGGATCCACACGGAGGACGTCCTCGTAGTTTTGCTTGGCGGCATCGAACTTACCGAGATCGAAGTTACCTTGCGCCATGTAGAGCGTGCGGCGAACCTCATCGATGTTTTTGGTATGCTCGTAGTCGAGAGCGGGATTCGTGCGGATCGGATCGTCGAGGTAGCCAAGTTCTTGTTTGGCGACGAAATTATTCGGGTCGATCTCCGGTGCAAGCACACCGTCAAGGAGAACGCGGGCTTCATCGTATTTGCCGACCTTGCGGAATTGCTGGGCAAGGGCGACGCTGGCGTCACCGAGATGCTCGGTGTAGCTCTGGCGGCGGTCGGAAAGTGTCGAAGCTTCGGGCAAGACGCTCAGCGCGGCGCGGAACTTGTCCACTGCCTGTTGGAAATCGGCCTTCGCGTAGGCTTCACGTCCCTCAAGGAAGAGTTTGTCCGCATCCGAAACGGCCGCCTGGCGACGAATGATTTCACGTTGTGCAACGCCGGAATACTGGGCATTTGCGGTTGATACGGTTAGCGGCATGGTTGCGGCGACCGCCATCAGCGAGACAGCGGTGCGACAGTGGCGATACATTGGCGTTTTTTGCATAAGAACGGTGTGGTTTTGTAGAATATTGAAGGATTTGGAAAGAGCTTTTTCGGAAAAGTTCGGGATAGGGAGAAAATCAGGGGGCTTCGGGGCCGGTCGCGCCCTTCAGGATGGTATAGGTTTCAGTCTTACCATCGGCATCGGTGTGCTCCACGATGATCGCCTCGGGACTTACCTCCTTGAGTTTGAAAGACTTGTCCTTGGCATCGGGCGGCAGTGCGAAGGATGTGTATTCCTCGACTTTGATCTCCTGTCCATCAAGTCCCAGTGCCTCAAGAGTGAGAACGGCGGTTCGGTCATATCTCGCAAATTTTTCCGCATCGCCTTTTCTGAACTGAGCGGGAATCTCATACACCATACCCATCTTGTTTGGTTTCTGGTCTTCGACCGAGACAATTGTCACATCAACCTCCACCTTGAGTCTCTCGTTGAGCTCTTTCCGTTTCTCGGAGCCGATGAACTTGAAGCGATTTTTGACCGCTCCCTCCTCGAAGAAAAGCTCGCCAGGAGCCACCGGATCGGCAGCGCCCACCTTGGCCGCCCGGCGGAGACTGTCGTTGTATTCGAAGGTAAAGCCACCGTTCGCCCCCGGGTAGCCCGGGCGGAGAACCCATTGGATCGCCTCGTCACCAGCGTAGGTGAGCTTGGTGATCAGAGGAGGGTAGTCACGGTTATCGCTGGGATCGGTCTTCGCGGTGAATTCCTCGAGATTGGAGAAGCCGTCTTCATCGGCATCACGCTGGGGTGAATCGCCAAAGCCCGGGTCGATGCGGTTGTCGATCCACCACTGGTTCGGGATCGGAGGATGAACGTCCTCGACATTCGGATCCACCAAATCAACCGGGTTGCTGAGATTGTTCTTATTCACAAAGAGCGGAACCCCGGTGAAGAGATCCACGGGGCGCCCGTTGTCGTCACCCTTCGTCCATTCACGCTTCAATTGAAACGAAGACGTTGCGGTGGCAACACGATCCGACCCCGGGACTGACGGATCGCTGTTCCGGGAGGTAGGGCCGGTCGGAACGCCGATGAAATCCTCGTCAACGGAGCCGACCTTTTGCCAGCCGAACCAGGCCAAGCCTATCGCCGCGACGGCACCTACGCCGATCGCTGCTTTTTCGTAGTTTTCTGAGATCCAGGACATGGGTAAAATTTGGGTTGAAGAAATGGGAACCTAAGGAGTCGGGAGTTCTTTGGCGGGAAGGAACATCACCAGATCGAAGCGAACGAACACGGTCACTTCCTCGCTGCCCAACACCTGTGCAAGGATACGGGAGGAATCAACCGGATCGGGCGCCTCTTCCGCAACGGCTTCCTCCACCTCCTCTTCCGGGGCGTCAGGTTCTTCGGCACCCGGAAGAACGAACGCGCCACCGAAGGGATTGTCCAGTACCGGTGCTGCGGGAGCCAGGGCGGAGGATTTCTCAAATTGCGCATCTGAAACGGTAGGCGGCTGGTCGCGTTCGTTTTCCACTTTCATGGAGCGAACGATGAAATAGTGAGGTTCGGTCTGCCCGAGCGTGCTGAGAAATCCGCGCACGGATGCCTCCGATCCCTTGAAGGCGACTTCGTAGCCGAAGCGGCGGGCCAGCATCATCGGCCCGATAGCAGGTTGCTCATTGTTTTCCTCGGCCACCGGCTCGCGGAAGACGCTCAGAAGCTCCGAAGGGCGGCTTTCGGCGAGCCTCATCATGGCATATTTGATCCCATCGAGCTGGTAGTTCAGCACGCCGGTCGCCTGTTCCGTGGCGAACTGGTTGGCATACCGCTCGAAGCCGAGAAGAAAATTTTCGGGAACCTCGGCACCCGCTGCTTCCAACGCCTCGGTGACTTCCTTGTTCGCCGCCTTCAGAGCCACGGTGAAGTCCTGTGGAGAGACGTTTTCCAGCTCACCGGGTCGATAGCCGTCAAACAGGGTTCTAAGATCATCAATGGACTGTCCGAATTCCGTCAGAGCTTTCCGTTTGCCATCCCGTAGCTCGGGCTTCGGATAGAGCGGGCTTCTTTCGGAACTTTGAACGGCCTGATAGGAATCGTCGAACGAGCCTTTTGCCTCCTCGTAGTCCGTCGCACCCTTGGAGCCGTAAAAGTAAAGAGCTCCGCAGATAACCAGGGTGATGCCCGCCAGGGCGGCGACGAAAGGGTTGGCTTTGATCCAATTCATAAAGGGATTTTCGGGAAAGTGGGTTTGGGAACTATTTTACAACAACAGGCCTTGCAAGCGGGAGGGTAAGCTGGAAAGGAAACCCGAGGTCGCCCTCCTCCCCACTCATGGTGACCTGCAGAATCTGATCGTCGCTGAGTTGCACAGGACTCCCGTTCTGACCCGGAACACTAAAACTGAAGGAGGATCTGGTGTTTTCCCGAAGGCGCTTCAGGAGATCCGAGACGATGTTCTGGCTGCGTGGATTTTCGCGCCAAAAGCCTCTGATCAGGATCGCATTTGCGGCCGGGGCGGGAGGAGCCGCCTGTTGGTTCCGGTTATTCCTTCTGCCGGTATTCTCGACAGGACCGGACGGAGGGCTTTCGATGGCGCTGGTGCCACCGGCCGTTTCGAATCCGTCGCTAACGACCGGGACGCCCTCACCCTTTTCCTTGGCAAGAGGATCGTAGGAATAAAGTGGACTCATTTCCACCATCCAGACGGAATCACTGGCGAAAGCGCCGCGAAGCTCGCCGAGCAGGTCAAACCAAAACGCGTGGTCTGATTCCAGCTCGGTATAGGCGTCCGCTATCGCGGAAAGCTCGGCTTCTTTTTGAAGAAGGCCGCGGATCTGTGACTCCACCGGGGTCAGGGTTTCCTGTGTTTCAGCCACGGTGCGGGCACGCTCGGCTGCTGCGGCGGCGGCCTGGTTCTGGAACACCGCCCAGATCCCGAAGCCGACGACGAGCAGAGCCGCAGCGGCGATGAGAAACGGTTTGCGGCGGTCGGCGGCACGGGTCACCTCCACGGCAGCGGGAACAAGATCGATATTGATCGTCGATTTTCCAGTTCCACGAAGACCGAGGCCGATGAGTTCCCCCATGGTGTGCGCTTCTCGCTGAAGCATTTCCGTATCCATTCCTTTTGCGATGGAGACGTTGGTAAGAGGGTTGAAATACTCCACGGGCATATTGAGCTTCTCGTGAAAGAACTCCAGGGTGTAGGGGAGGTTCGCACCCCCGCCTGCGAGAAGGACTCTCGTGGGCGCGCTTCCGCCGTGCTGACTGCGGTAGTAATTGGTGGTGCGGGCGATCTCCGCGGGGAGACGGGTCAGGGCGTTCCGAATGACCATTGCCAAGGCGGCCAGGGACTCGTCCATGGTCTCCGTGTGACCCCCGCCCAGCGCGACGAGACCGTTGGTGATTTTCTGATGCTCGGCATCCGGGAAGGAAATGTTATACTCCTTGGCAATCGCGGCACTGATGGAGGCACCGCCAATGGCAACACTGCGGGTGAAAAAGCGTTTTCCCTCGACGTAGAGAAGATTGCTTATCTTCGCACCGACATCGATGATGAGAGTGGGTTCTTCCGGAGTACCGTATGCCGCGCGGAAGGCGTTGAACAGAGCCATCGGGGCGACATCGACCTCGGCGGTGGTCATGCCCGACTCGTTCACCGTATCGTTGATCTCATCGAGGGCGTCACCCTTGATTGCGACGATCACGACCTCCTTGTCATCGCCGCCCTCGATCAGTTCGTAGTCCCAGACGACCTCGTTGATGGGGAAAGGGACGTGCTGCTGGGCCTCGAAGGTTACGAGCTGCTCGATGTTATCATCCTGGATGGGAGGAAGTTTTACGAAGCGCAGGAAAACCGCCTGTCCCGAGATCGCGTACCTGACCTTCGCCTTGGGAACCTTCAGCTTGGCGACGAGATCCTCCAGGGCCACGCGAATCTGGGCTTCGCGCGAGGCGTCCATCGCAGGATCCGCGATAATCGTTTCCGTCTCGTATCCCTTGAGGACGAGGCCTCCGCTCTTCGATGTTTCGAAGACGGCCATTCCGATGCGTTGAGAGCCAATGTTAAGTGCGACGGTGGTCTGGGTATCTGCCATGGTGTGGGGCGATCAGTGAAACTTTTGAAAAACGGTCTAACAAGGGGAAAGTAGGTCGGACGGACTCCGTCTAGCGGCGCTCGACGAGAATCTCGGCATAGCGATCCCACCAGTGGTTGGCGAAGGGGGTCTCCATTTTGTTCAGAAGGGGCACCGTTTCGCTGCGTGAAATCTTGTCCGAGGCGGTGTTCCACCAGCCCGGCTCTCTCTTGTTGGTTCCCTGGGCGACTTTCTCGCCATTTATGAGAATCTCATAACCGACGAGTTCCACCGCCTTCTTCCCACCACGATCGGAACCTGTGAGGCGGATAATGGACGCGGGCGAAAGATAGACCGATGAGTAGATCTCCTCGTTGAGCGGGATGTTCACGTGGGTGACGTCCTTGGTAAGCAGGAGAAACGCTCCACGTTTGTCCGGATGTTCGACGGCCACATACCACTTCACCAGAATGCGTTCCGCTGTTTTCGACGGAGGCTCCGGCCTCATCTGGACGGTGAACGAGGTTTCGATCTCCAGCCAGTCCTTCGGCTTGAAAGCTTTCTGTTTCCCGCCGTCAAACTGAGGTGAAAGCAGATCGTCGAACTCCAGCTTGGAGCCTTCGACCTTGTAAGCCTGTGCGGACGCCGTGTTGCCCGCCAGGACGCCGAGTGCGGCGCAAGTGAACGCGGAGAGGATGGTGAGTCGGATATTTCTCATGTGGTTTGGATTTCATTACAAACTAGGGAACCGGGGGTCGGGTTGGCCAGATAAAAGGATGAAAGATCGCAACTTTTTCGGGCGGGCGGCGCGGCAACCCGCACAAGCGGTTGACGAAATCCGCCGGGCGACACATCACTAGGGGCATGCCCGCCCCGCGATTCGCCTTTCCAAATCCTACATCCCTAGTAGTTGGCAGCTTTGGCGACGCGGAATCGCTGGCGGCGGCAAGTCCCGGATCACTCGCCGGGGAGTGTGACATCGCCGAGATCCGGCTGGATCTATTTCATGCCGAATTTTCCGAAAGCGGCAGGGAGCTGTGGCGACATCTGCTCCCGTTTCCACTTCTTTTCACCGCTCGTTGCGCCGCAGAGGGGTCGCCTTTCGATCTGGATGCGGCCACGCGGGAGACTCTTGTCAGAGCTGCTCTGCCGGACGCCTCGCTCATCGATATCGAGGCGGGAAACGCGGCAACCATGGCGGGACTGGTTGCGGAGATCCGCTCGCCGGGGAGTGCCCTGGATCGCCTCCTTTCATGATTTTGAAAAGCTTCCTTCACGCGAGAAACTCGCGGCAAACGCCCGGATCGCGAAGGAAGCCGGTGCCAGCGCGTTCAAGGCGGCCGCGCGTTTGCAGACGATGGACGATCTCACCGCGCTGGCGAATTTCCAAATCAGTGACCAGGGAATTCCTCTTTCCACGATGGGTATGGGTGTGCTCGCGCCCGTGTCGCGACTACTCTGCGCCCAGGCCGGCAGCGTGCTCAACTACGGCTTCATCGGGAAAAAAGCCACCGCTCCCGGCCAGTGGCTCGCCCGCCAGTTGCGCGACTGCATAGGCTCACTCAACCCGCTTTCCTGAATACCTCCATCCAATGAATCAAGTTCACACCATCTCCACCCTCGAACAGGCGGCCAGCGGAGACAAGCCCGCAAAGCTTGCCGTTCTCGGTTACCCCGTTGCCCATTCCGCCTCCCCGGAGCTTCATCAACCGGCGCTCGACGCCTTCGGATTGGACTGCGAATACATCCGCCTTGAGGTGGAACCCGGCCATCTCCGCCGGGCGTTCGATAAGATGAAGGAGCTGGGTTTCATCGGCTGCAACGTGACCGTGCCCCACAAGTTCGAGGCGATGGAAAACTGCGACGAGGTCTCCGAGGAGGCGCGCGTTCTCGGGGCTGTGAACACCGTCGTTTTCGGAGAAACCGGAAGCCGGGGCTACAATACCGACGCGCCCGGCATCACGGAGGCGATCCGCGGGGAATTCGGCATGGATCTTGGGAAAACCCACACCCTCATCCTCGGCGCGGGCGGTGGGGCGGGTCAGGCGATCGCGACCCAGTGCGCCCTTGCAAAACCCGGGCAACTGACCCTTGTGAACCGCAGCCTCGACAAAATCGTAGCCCTCGCAAGAAGACTGGAACGCATTTCCCCGGAAACGGACATCTTCACCCTGGACTTCGCCGATCCCGGGTTCGTGGAAGCCTGCCACGATGCGGATCTGCTCATACAGACCACTTCCCTTGGGCTCAAACCTACCGATCCACCCGTCATTCCGGACGCCTGTTTCCTCGCCCGCCACCGCGCCTACGATACGATCTATCAGCCTCCGGAAACACCCTTTCTCGCCTCCGCCCGCAAAGCCGGATGCCGCACCGGAAACGGACTCAGCCTCCTCATCCACCAGGGCGCCATCGCTTTCGAGCACTGGTTCCCGGGCACGGATCCCCTCCCCCACATGCGCAAGGCGATGGGTCTCGGATGATTCTCCCGCTCCCCGGCATGAACTTTCACGCCCGCCATCTTATTTCTTTCCCGGCTCCGGACTCTGCGCCATCCTGCCGCTGGTGAAATTGCTGCCAGCCATTCTTTTTCTGACGATCCTCCAGGCACTCGACGCCCGGGAAACGGCAGGAACCGCCGCCGCATCCGCGAAACGTGCGATGGGAAACGGCCTCTGGGATGTCGCGATCCTCCGTTTGGAACGGGCCGCCGATATTCCGGAACTCGATCCAGCCGAACGTTCGGAAATCCTGATTCTCCTTGCCGAGGGGCTGGTTCGCGCGAACGAACCCGCGAAGGCTCTGGCCATTTTGGAAAAAACAGGCGTGCGGGAGCATTCGGACGCGCCTTTCTGGACGGGCCAGGCGCTGGCCGGGCTGGGTCGCTACTCGGATGCGGTGGAAACGCTTCTCCCCATCGCCGGGGATCCGTCGGAACCTTTCCGCGAAGACGCCGGACTCACTGCCGCCAGCCTCCAGCTTTCCCTCGGCCAACCGGAAGCCTCCATGGAAACACTCGCCTTGCTTGCCGAACCCGCCGGCACTCCGGCAGCCGTGCGATCCAAGCTCCACCGCATCGAAATCCTTCTCGACCGGAACGAGCCTGTGAAGGCGCGGGAACTTTTTTCCTCCCTCGCCGGAATACCTGAAAATCTCACTCCGTTCGTATCATTCCTGGACGCACAGCTCATGCTTGCGGAGGATCGTTACGGGGAGGCGGAAGCGGCGTTCACCGCGATTCTTGCGAATCCCGGCAAACAGTCCCTTTCGCGTTTCAATCTGGCGGCGATCGGCCGGGCTGACGCGCTGGCAGGCCTCGGCAACACGACCGACGCGACCAGCTTTCTACTCACTTTCATCCAGGCGAATCCTGAAACGCCCCTGCTTGAACCGATGTTCGACCGCATCGTAATTTGGCTCCCTGCGGAAATTCTCACGACGGAGCACCCGACCCTCCAGCGCCTTGCCGAGTGGCTGCCAAAAGCACCTCCCGCAAGCATCGAATACCTCTACACCGATGCCGGATACGCGGCCATCGAATGGCCGCCGGCCGGCGGAACCATTCCGGATCTCGCGGTATTTTCACTCTACGCTCGCGCCCTGGGCCTGCACCGCATTGATACCGCTGAAGCCAGGAAACAGGCCGAGCTTCTGCTCCGGCGCATACGAATGGTCGCTCCGATGCATTTCCTCACACCGCGCAGCCTGATGACGCTCGCCCGCTGGAAAATGGAGGAAGGAAAAACGGCACAGGCTTTCGACATACTCGACACGCTCCGGCTCACCGCGAAATCCCCTCTTATAAAAGGAGAGGCCGCATTCCTAAATGCACGGATCGCGTTTGAAAGGGGCGACAACTCCCTGGCCGCGTCCCTTTTCGAGGAAGCCGCCACCCTCCTGAACGGCGAGAACGGGGATGCCGCCCTTTATAACTCCGCCCTCGCCCGCCTCTCCGCCGATCCTTCCGCAACCATTTTGATCCAAAACGAGAATCCGGAAAACTCCGCGAAGCTCGCAACCGATCTGGAGCTGGAGAAAGCGCTGCTTGCCAGCTCTCCTGCGGAGGCCATCTCGGCGCTCGACGCGTTTCTTACCTCCAATCCCGATCATCCGCGCGCGGCGGAGGCGCGGCTCGCCATCACCGAAGCCGCTCTGAAAACCTTTCCGCCGGATCTTTCCCTGGCCCGCGCCCAGCTCGATACGCTCAAGGCATCCGACCAGACCCTGCCGACCGACACGACGCCCCGCCTCCGCCTGGCCGAACTGCGGCTTTCCGAGCTCTCCGGTGAGAGGGAACAGACCGTCGAGCAGGCGAAAGCAATCATCGCCACCTACCCGGAAACCTCCGCCGCGTCCGAGGCCGCCCTGGTGATGGGGAAATCCCTTTTTGAATCCGGCAACTACAACGAAGCCCGCCTGGTCTTGGAAAAACTCGCGTCCTCCGAGCCGGGAACACAGCGGAGCCAGGCCGCACTTCTTCTCGCCGCCAGATCCGCGGCTCTCGGCGCCACCGACCAGTCGCGCGAGGAGGCGCTGGCCATTTTCGACAAGGCCATCGAGATCGACGGCCCGCTCCGCGCCCTCGCCCGCCTGGAGAAAGCCCGGCTGAACATTGATCTGAACCGCCTTCCGGTGGCCATCGAGTCCCTTCGTGAGGCATATACATTCCGCCGCGCCGGACGATCCCTCCCGGCTCCCGACCGGCCTCATGCTGGCGGAAGCCATCTACGCCCGTGGCGAAACGGTTCCCGGCAGCCTTGAGGAGGCGCTGAAAGTGTACGACGAGCTTCTCGGCCTCACGGCCAGCAACCCTGCCCAGTATTTCCGCCTCCAGTATCTGCGCGGGCTGACCCTGGAAAAACTTCCCGATCCGCAGGATCCGACCAAGACCCGCCTCGGAGACGCGCTTTCCGCCTATTTCTCCGTTCTCGACCGCCCCACCGATCCGCCGCCGCCGGAGTGGGAATGGTTCGAGCGCAGCGGGTTCCGCGCGCTCGCCCTACTGGAGAACGCGAGCCGCTGGCAGGCTGCCATCTCGATCGCGGGAAAAATCGCCTCTTTTCAGGGCCCGCGCGCCGAGGAGGCCGCCACCCGCGCCCGCCAGCTCCAGTTGAAACACATGATCTACGAGGACGCCCCTGCGAATCAATAACTCGACAACCCGCCCGCTCCCCGCCCACCCTTCCGCCCGTCCCATGTCGAAAGTTCCGCGCTGGCTCCCCCCCCTGTTACTCGTCCTATTCGGGGCGGCTCGCTGCGGCGATCATCGTCCCGTTCGAGCAGGCGGCGGTGAAAGAGCAGTTCAGCGGATTTCCCGACTCGCATGTTTTCTCCAACAGCATCCGCCCCTACATTCTGGCGTTCATCTGCATGATGCCGGGCATCGCCGGGATCGCCTACAGCCTGGGCACCACCTTTGACCGCTATGTCTCCCGCCAGTTCATCGGGATCTTTCTCATCTGCCTTGGAGCGCTTTTCGCCATCTGGCTTCTGATCGATCTCAGCGACAACCTTGCCGATTTCGAGGACAGTGAGAACAAGGTGGTGTCTCTCCTGACCTTCTACGTTTACCGGGCTCCGGCCATCCTGCTTGTTCTCCTGCCATACACTCTCCTGCTCTCGCTGATCTACGGATTGGGAAAATTTTCCAAAAGCAACGAGATCGTCGCCATGATCCAGAGCGGCACGGGAGTCGTCCGTGTCACCGCTCCGCTCATTTTCGCCGGGGTCTGGAGCAGCGTGCTGCTGCTGGGTCTGAACTATCACTGGGCGCCCCATGCGGAGGGCAGGCGCGACGAGCTCACGGCACGCGCCAACAACAAACCCGTCGTCGAAGCCAAGAACGTCCTCTACCGGGATCCCGACTCACGCCGCCTGTGGATGGTCGGGGCTTTCCCGAAAAATTTCGAAAAAGGCGAACCCCTTCAGAACGTCGAGATTACCACGATCAATCCCGACCGGACGTTAAAGACCCGGATGTCCTCCCCCTCCGCCGTCTGGGATCGGGACTCCCGGGAATGGATTTTCGAAAATCCTCTCTTCGCACGTTTCACCGGAGGCGAGGCGCCGGCGTTCGAGCAAATGAACGAACCCGTTGTCCGCACGAAATGGAAGGAAACCCCCTCCCAGATCATCAAGCCCGGCCTGGACGTGGAGTATCTAGGCGTCCCGGAGCTGAGCACGTGGCTCGGCTCACCCATGGCGGACCAGCCCACCTCGAACCGCCCCGCCTACCTCACCCAGTGGCACTACCGCTGGGCGCTGCCCATCACCTGCATCGTCACCGTTCTTCTGGCAGCACCGCTCTCCATTCACTTTTCCAGGCGCGGCGCGGGCAGCGGGATCTTTCTCGCCGTCGTCCTTTCCGTGCTGATGCTTTTCGTATCCAGCATCACCCTTGCGCTGGGTGAAGCCGCCATCGTCCCGCCGCTGCTTGCCGCATGGCTGCCGAACATCGTCTTCACCCTCATCGGCTTCTATCTTTTCCACCGCCGCATCACCGGGCGACCCATCTACCAGTCGGTCAAACGGCTCATCGTCCCTCAAACCTGATTTCAAAAAACACACATGGCACTCAACGAAGCCTGGCACCTCCGCACCCGCAGCCGCGAATGCTCCGCCACCGGCAGAAAAATTCACCGAAGGGCAGAAGATCGTCACCGCACTTTTTCCCGATCCGGAATCAAGCGGATACCTCCGCAGGGATTTCTCCGACAAGGCATGGACGGAGCGGGAAAACGAAGCCACCGGGGAGGACGATTATTTCTCCCACTGGCGCACCGTCTTCACCCCGCCACCCGCGAACGAAACCGCCCAACCCGTCACCAAACAAAGCGCCGAGGATCTCCTCCGCTCCCTCGTCGAGGAAGACCAGGAGCACACGGAGAACACCCGCTACATCCTCGCCGTCATGCTCGAGCGGCAGAAACTCCTCCGGGAAACCGACACGCAGCCGACCACCGGGGGCACCCTCCGCATCTACGAGCACCGCAAAACCGGTGAGGTCTATATCGTGAAAGACCCGAACATCCCACTCGCCCAGGTGGAGGAAATCCAGAACGAGGTGATTGAGCTTCTCTCCCCGAAGCCCGTGGAGCCGGAACCGGAAGCGCCCATTGAAGCGCCGCAGGAGGAGACACCCGATGACGCGGAAAAACGCTAGGCGTCACAAATCGGCAGGGATGGCTTTCCAAGCCGTCCGGAAAAATGTGCCGCACGATCCATCGTGAAAGTGGAACCCTCCCGCCTTCCCAGCAGGATGAATACAAGCAACGTGATCGCACGTGGACGGGTGACCTATACCGCCCCCCGCATCGGGAAAAAGGAGCCCGGCTTCGATACCTCCTTCCGCCTTGGGGACAATACCCAGCGCGAGACCATCTCCACGGCGGAAGCCTTCCTCGTCCTCCTCGCGGATCCCGCCACCGTCGCCAAGTTCACCGCCTACTCCATGCCCGTCAACTTCGTCGCGGATCTCCAGGCGGATGTCGATGCCATCGAGGACAAGAAAGGCGAGCAGACCGACGACCGCACCGGCGACGCCGGGGAAACCGCCCTCGCCCGCACCCAGATCCGCCAGGCGCGCGAACTCATCGCGGATCTCAACTCCTCCGTCCGCAACAAATTCCGCACCGACCCCGAAGTCCTCGCCGAGTGGTCCACCGCCTCCCGCATCCACCGCACCGGCCGCAGGCGCAACGACGACACCCCGCCACCCGAGCCGCCCGTGGGCTAACCCCAAGATGAAGAGTGGCTACGTAAGATGCTTGCGTAGCCACCGGGATGCCCCGGTTTCGGATTCATTGTTTCTAAAAGCGCTTCGTCCCGAATATGGGATTTCTATGGTCGTGCCGAAGAACCCAGACGCGGATGTGGTCCGTCTGGACATCGTATAGGAAGTGGTAGGGAAACCGCTCCAGATTGCAGCGCCTCAAACCGCCCGCATCGAAATGGAAAAACTTCGGGTTCGCACATGCCTTCTCGATCCCGATACGGAACTCCGCGAAAAAATCATCCGCAAGCTGTTCCGAGATGGAATCATATTTCCCGAGGATCTCGTTGAGATCCACCTGGACGCGGCGGTGGAATCTAGTTTCCACCACGCTTCAGACCGGAAACGAGTTGGTCAAAGGTGAGCCATACCGAAGGGTCTTTTTCAGCTTCGTCCATCCTTTGGCGCACTTCCTCGTCCGATACTTCGTAAACGGGGCTTTCCAACCCATGGAGCAACCTTGAGGCGAGGGAGGCGCGTTGCTCCTCGGATAGTTTCGAGGCTTCGGTCGCAATCTCTTCGAGCTCCATGATGGGGACATGGTAAACTTTTTTCGTTTTTGTTCCACCCGGAAATTCCACGCGCCGGGAAATCGATCTCAACTCCTCCGTCCGCAACAAATTCCGCACCGACCCCGAAGTCCTCGCCGAGTGGTCCACCGCCTCACGCATCCACCGCACCGGCCGCCGCCGCAACGACGACACCCCGCCACCCGAGCCGCCTGTCGTCTGAAACCCGCCCGCCACCCGGGGGAGAGCCTGGAAAGCGAGCGACACCCGGACACCACGGGTCCGCCCGCTCCTCCGCGCTCCTCCCCGGCTTCTGGCTCATCAGGGCAGTGCCGGACTTCGGATTCCTCCGGTGGCATCCTCGCCACGTTTCGCTTGCCCTTTGGTTCATAGAGCCGAAATAATTGCCAAGTTGAGATCGAAACGGTAATGTGACCGCGTGGAGCCGGAAAACAGCGCTCTAGCGGCTTAAATCAGCTCGGCGACTCTTTAAAACTCCTTCAGGAGGCCATTTAGAGGCTAAACCGCTTACCGTATCTGAAAAGTCACCCGTTCCGTTACCTGAATGTCTAAGAAGAAAACACCAACAGAGGAGGAAAGCGCTTTAGGAGAAGCGGCGATTTCCAGCGTTTCCCGTCAGGTGAAATTTACTGTCGTAGAATATCCTATCTCCGTATACGTCGAACGCTTCAAGGATGATGCGAATGGTCGCTTCTTCATCCCGGAATATCAGCGAAAGCTCGCGTGGAAGCCGCAACAGCAATCAGAATTTTTAGAATCTCTTCTCATTGGGTTGCCCGTGCCCTTCCTGTTTTTCTACCAGATGCCCGATGGTCGCATGGAAATCGTAGACGGTTCCCAGAGAATGCGAGCCATACGTGCGTTCCTCCGGGAGGGATTGAGACTTTCGGATCTTGTTCTCGTTCCTGAACTCAACGGATTCTCGTTTTCCGATCTAACTGAAGATCGGCGGAACAAATTAGAAGACGTGACTATTCGGACAATCGTTCTCGACACAAATACTGATCCCTCAACTAGAGCAGAGATGTTTGCACGGATAAATAAGTCTGGAACCGTTGCCAACGAAGCGGAAATTCGTCGTGGCTCGCTACCAGGTCCGGTGACCGAACTCATCCGAAAACTCGCGGAGAGTCCGGAATTTATTGCGGCTACGCCAATGTCTCAAAAAACGGTCGATCAGCGGGAGCGTGAGGAACTAGTAACTCGCTTTTTTGCCTACCTAAATCGCTGGGAAACTTCCGATGGACGATTCCCAAACTACCGGGATCGTCCCAAAAAATTCCTCTACGATTACCTTAAAGCTGCAAACGACGAGGCTACAAAAAATCCTGAGGTGATCGCTACAATGCAAACGGAGTTTGATAGGGTGCTACGGGAAGTTCCTAAGATATTCCCAAACGGCTTCCGCAAAACGGCTCGTGCAAATACCGTCCCGCGTGTTCGATTTGAGGCAATCGCAGTCGGAACAGCGTTGGCGCTCCGTGAGAGCCCTGGTTTGGACGTCAACGCCAATGAGGTGGCTGGGCAGATGGAAGATAAGGATTTTGATAAGGTTGTCGTCTCGGATGGTGCAAACGTTCGAAGTAAGCTTGAGGGGCGAATCAATATAGTTCGATCAATATTGTTGGGCTTATGACAACTCTAAGAAACGACTTAGAAATTCGCCGCGAGGAGTTTAACGCTCACTTCGACCTCGCAGTAGCACTTGAAGATCGGATGATGTTGGATTCGGTTTTAGGGAATATCAGTCTGTCCGTTCGTCACATCAATACGATCAAATCAGGTTTAATTGTTCATCTTTACAATATTGAAGAGGCAATCATGAGCCAGACTCTCAAGTTGCTAGGAAGAGCGCTCGGTTCTTCCGATCCACGGAATTGGACGGAGCATTCTTTGAAAGAATGGCTACGTGAATCTGTCGTGAATCGTACCAAAGAAGGTGATGAAAATAGGAGGCTAGCCACAGTTTTCCAAAAATCGAGGATGCTTCTTACTCAAACAACGATGGGTCAGCAGAAACTTAAAAAACCTCCGGGAACATGGGATGATAAAGCGATTGCAGAATTTAGTCGGCGCATGAATGTTGCCTTCCAGATGCCTCCAGAAATGTGGGCTAAGATCGCCTCAACTTCCAAATACGGTGATATGACCCCTCTGGAGTTCCTGGCAGATCGCAGAAATGCAATAGCTCATGGAAGACGATCCTTTGAAGATGGTGCCGATGATCTTATTCTCACAGATATCCGCGATCTTGCATCAATAACATTAGATTACCTCACATATACGGTAGATTCGTTTCAGAAGCACGTTGAGGAAAACGCTCATCTTGTACCTTCGACATGATTAAGGATGTTCATATTTCTGGGGTTGATTTATTTTGTGGAGTCGGCGGTCTAACCCACGGACTTTCGCAAGCGAATATTGATGTTTGTATGGGCGTAGATATTGATTCGGCGTCGAAACACCCATTCGAAGCAAACAATGATGCGGAATTTTTACTCGCTGACGTGTCGGAGCTTGAACCTGAAACCATCAAGAAAAGCTTTGTTCCTGGAAGTATTACGCTTCTCGCGGGGTGTGCACCTTGCCAGCCTTTCTCTACTTACTCACAAAAAGCAAAGCGAGCAGGTAAAGCCCGCCAAGATCGGGGTAATAAAGATGATTGGAAATTGGTCGAACGTTTTGGACAACTCATTAAGGAGGTGCAGCCAGATCTCGTGACGATGGAAAACGTACCTCCCTTACTTCGAGCTCCAGTTTATCAGCATCTCTTAAGTTGCTTGGACGGTTATAGTTATGATGCTCAAGTGGTTGATTGCCGTAAAATCGGGCTCCCTCAAACGAGAAAACGTCTTGTGCTTGTGGCATCAAAGCTTGGGTCGATCAAACTGCCCCAGTTCAACTACAAGGAAGGAACCGTTAGGTCTATAATTGGAAAACTCCCTCCGATCACTGCAGGTGAATCATTTCCCGGGGATCGGATTCATCGTTCTAGCGCTCTAAACGAAGTAAATATGCGCCGTATTAAAGCTTCAGCTCCTGGAGGAACTTGGCGCGATTGGCCGGAGGAGCTAAAAGCTAAGTGTCATACGCGCAAATCAGGGGCTACTTACCCCGCAGTTTATGGACGCATGGAGTGGGATGAGCCTTCTCCAACTATCACTACTCAATGCTTTGGCTATGGAAACGGTAGGTTCGGGCACCCGGACCAAGACCGAGCGATTAGTTTGAGAGAAGCAGCAATGCTACAGGGCTTTCCCCAAACTTATTCATTTCTCCCTGAGAATGTTCCAGTAAGTTTTGCGACTTTAGGTCGTTTAATAGGAAATGCAGTGCCGGTTACTTTAGGCAGGGTAATCGGCCAGGTGCTGGTCGATCACGTGGTTTCGGTTAAGGCTTTAGAGACGGCTTAGCTTCGGCATTCTGAACGGCGCGGCGGCAACTTCGAACTGTTCGCTTGAACTTTCCGGGGATGGGGTTAAGGCTCTCCCCAAGCGCTGTGGCCAGAAGTTTTCCCATCCTCCGACCTTTCTATTACCTCGACCACTTCGAGGAGATGCTGGCGTTTCTGGAGGGGAATTGTGCGGGTTTGTTCGGGGGGGAGGAGAGGAAATTCATTGAGGATTTCCGGGGGCTGGGGGTGGAGGCGCGGGCGATGGTTGTGCGGCTGGCGAACCGGTCGGGTTCGGTGTTCCGGGTTTCCTCGCTGAAGTACAAGGAGCTGCCGGATGCGGAGGGGGTGCTGGCGGTGTTGCGGGAGGCGGGGTTCGTGAGGGGGGCGGGGCGCTGCTGAAAAACGGAATTGCAGGGGTGCGTCAGTGGAACTATCCTCGCGACATGAATGCCATGGAAACCATGCTTGCTGCGGTTGCTGATACCTTCGATGCGAATGCGCTCAGCGCCTTGGTGGAATTGCGCGCGCCGGAGGAAGCGGCCGAGAGAATGGCTTATCTAGCGGAGCGTGCGAACGAGGGTTTGCTCACGGAAGAAGAGCGGCATGAGTATCACAGCGCCATTTCGTTCGGGAATTTCCTCGGTCTCCTGCAGTCGAAAGCTCGTCTGAAACTTAATTCGGCAGCCTGATGGCTTTGCCGGAGTCGGTTCGGAAGATGGTCTTCTCACGGGCGCAGGGAGCCTGTGAATATTGCGGGATGCGCCAGGAGTGGGAGCCTTTCCACTCGTATCACGTGGAGCACATCATTGCGCGGCAGCATCGCGGGACGGACGATCCATCGAACCTGGCCTTGGCCTGTCATCATTGCAATCTGTTCAAGGGACCGAACCTGACGAACCGCGATCCCGACGGTGATGCGCTGGTGAGCCTTTTCCATCCACGCCAGCACGTGTGGGAGGAGCATTTCAAAATCGAATCGGCGCACGTGATCGGCTTGACGGATGTTGGCCGCACCACGGTGTTTCTGCTGGAGATGAATTTCGACCAGCGGGTGGATCTCAGGGTGTTGAATGGCATAAGCTAGTAGGGTCCCGCGCCGTCCGTTTGAGGATATGATTGATCCGTCGCCCGGATTCATACGATCCGATGGCTTGTATTCATATGGCTTGGAAGGCGGGAGGGTTCCACTTTTCCCGTGATCGTGCCTAACCTTTTCCCGGACGGCTTTGAAAGCCATCCCTGCCTTTCTCGCGCAATCAAACGTACGCATCCAGTTAGCGCCCATTGAAGGGCAGCCGGACGAAGACCCACCCTCAACGCTGTTGCGCTGGGGGTGAGCCGACCTTTTACAGGGGCTTTGGTGCAAGTGCGCGCAGTCGCAACCTACCGGCGGCGGCGAGCCAAGAGACCCAGGCCAGACAGCGCGGTCAGCAACAAGCCGGAAGGTTCGGGAACTGCCGTTAATCCGACAATATTCCCGTTGATGCCCCTGGCAAAAGTGGCCGATCCGCTCGTGAGATCGACTTGGTAGATGTTCGACACACCTGGCGAGATCTGGAAACCCGCGAAGGCGAGTCCGTTCGTTCCATCGATGTCAAACCCGCCGTCACCGCTCGCGTTGACCCCGAGCGAACCGACCGTTTGGAGAGTGCCGGCGTTGTTGGCCACCGTGACGAGGGAGTTCATGTTCGTGTCGATTCCATACTGCTGGGTGGAGGCAGCACCCGCGACGCTGTTGGTGTAGGCGATGTGATTGATATCCGGATCGTATCCAAAGGCAGGGTCGCCATCGGCGTAAAACAGATCCGACTTTTCCACGGGCTCCAGGTAACTGCCATCCGCCCCGCTGATAACGCGGTTGTCGTCCAGGTTGCTCACGATCCGGGCGAAGGTTCCATTCATGAACGCAGGGTTGAAATCAAATCCGAACTTTTTGCCCGGCACCCGTTCGCTGAAGGAACCGATGCTCGTCGCGGCTCCTGAAAAGCTGATTGTGTAAACATTCCGGGATTCGCCGATCGCGTACAGGGCGCCGGTGGCCGGACGGAAGTCCAGACCCAGCAGGACTTCGCCGGAGGCAAGTCCGGAAACGGCTGAATTCAACTGGCCGGTCGGTTGGTTCGACCGGAAGGATGCGAGGGTGTATTGACCCGCGCCTTCATCCAGCAGCGCATACAGGCTGGAGGATTGCGCGGTTGCAAGAGGGACGGACAAGACAAGGGTGCCGACCAAAGCCAGACTCAGGGGGAGCTTCATAATTCAGGGGGATTGTTGTTTGGGGGGCAAAAACCGCAACATGCGGAGATTGATCTTTAGCTATCCTCTCCGAAATTAAGCACGTCCAATAGTTTTTTTCGGATTCTCGAAAATTTCCTCGTAGCCGACGAAGTGATGTTGCCGCTTCCTTTACCCGCAGCTTCCGCCAGAACAGCGACGGCGCACCGTCCCACCCATGTGGCCGCACGCTTCAGACGTGCGCATCCAGCCAGCGCCCCTTGAAGTGCAGCCGGACAAAAACGATCGCCTGGGTGATGAGGTCGAAGGCCAGCACGATCCACACACCGGTCAGCGTCACCCAATCCATTTGTGAGAGAACCCAGAGGACTCCGACCCGATAGAAAAGCATGCTGCTGAACGCCCAACGCATCACCAGCTTCGTCGCGCCCGCTCCGCGCATGGTCGTTTTCAGGATGATACACGTGGCGAAAAACGGCTGGGTCAGCGCGCACACCACCAGCAGCGGCCCGGCAAGATCCGCATGAAGCTCACTGCCGGGAGCCATCAGCCCGATGAGCCATTCCCTGCCGACGACAAAACAAATTCCCATGAAGACCATCAGACCCACGGCAAGTTTCCATGAGAACCGAACCGCTTTGACTGCCATCTCCTTCGATCCGGCACCCAGGTATTGCCCGGTCAGTGCGGCCGCCGCCGCCGCGATTGCAAAACCCGGCAGGAAGCTCATCGACTCCAGCCGGATGGCGATGAAATGGGCGCCGAGCGCGCCTTCGCTGTTCAGATTGGAAATCACCCGGAGTCCGTAGGAATGGATCGCCCACATGCCGGCGATCTCCAGCGCCTGCGGAACACCCACCCGCCAGATCCGCATGAGTGTGTGCGAGTGGAAACGAAGACCTTCCCGCGACCATTTCAGCCCCTCGCGCTTTTTCAAAGTCAGCAATAGAACCACTGTGAAAAGCCCCGCGATCCAACCGATCACCGTCCCCAGCGCGATCCCCGCGACACCGTGCCCGCCGAACGGCTCCGGGCCGAACACGAGCAGAACACTCACGCCCATGTTCACCACGTTCACGACCAGCATCGCGAAAAACGGCGTTTTCGTATCGCCGGAGCCTCGCAGCGCGGCGTTCACCGAAAACATCGCCCCCGCGACCGGCCCCGACCATGCGAGCACCCGGATGTAGCTTTCCGCATGCACCGCTGCCGCAGGGGAAAGACCCATCCACATGATAATAAATGGCGCGCCGATCTGAAGAATCACCAGAGCCGCGCAACCCGCCAGCGCACCCAGCCAGACACCCTGCCCCAGGCCCCGGTTCGCGAGTCCGTCATCGCCCGCGCCAGTCGCCCGGGAAACGAGAGCCATCACCCCGGTGGCCACGGCTCCCTGGAAAATATAAATGAACCAGCCGACGTAACCACCCAGACCAAGGGCATCGAGAATCGCCACCCGCTCAGCCCCCTCCGCCATCCGCCCGGCGATGAGAATGTCCGTCATCCCCACGAAAAAGGAGAGAATCTGCTCCAGCAGGGGCCACATCGCCAGGGTCAGCACCTGCATGGTGAGAGTCCTTTCCCCGAGTTTGCCGCCGAGCCGGATCTCCTCCCCCCGCTCGCTGGCCTCCACAGAAATACCCGGCTTATTCATGCGCGCAGACCCTCGCGCCCTTGCAGGTTTTCAGCAATTCCCAATTGGCGAACGGATCGAGTTCCCGTATTCCGCTATACTGCCGCGCATCAGGATTTGTGAATTCGACGTGCCGGTCGTCAAGGCCAACGGCCTGTTCCATCACAGTCCAGGGCGAAGTGCAACGAAAGCCCTGGGAATAGAGCGGAAGAAATGGAGAGGGCTGAAAGTCCGTTCCATCCGCCGGGACAAATCACACATGATGGAACGGACTTTCAGCCCTTTTGATTCTTAGGATGTTTTCACCCGGGGCGACGTTTCACTTTGCCCCGGGCTGGGATAGCGGTGCACCTTTGGTGCGAAAGAACTGGAACCGAAAGACATTCGCTTTTCACAAAACGTGATTCGCACGAGTATATCAAACCTCTCCTGGAAAATTTTTGAATGAGGAAGGGAAGAAGGCAGGAACAACCGCCCTGAAAAGATCCAAATCTAAAATGAAAATCCCCATTCCTTCCTGCTTTCCTGCCTTCCTCATTCAATTATCCACCCCGCATGTCTTCATCTCCCAGGTTATCGGTATTCACGCACGCCGCATGTAGTCGGGCACCTGGGCACGCTGTCGTGCCGGGGGGACGGCCGTGCTGGAAAATGAGATCACCGCGCCTATCCCGGCCGCGTGGCTGCCCCCGAGCCGGGGCTCCACCTCGAAGTCAGGGAAACGGAAACGAGCCCGGTTTTTCCACCACATCAGACAGCTCCAGCCAAGAATCACTCCGCCGCATACCGAGGCGAACAACCCCCCTGCCAGTCCCGTCCAGCCCGGCAATGAGACCGCTTTATCCGCCTCCACCTTCCGATTGCGAAAGCCCGCGGCTTCATCGGGAAACACCTCCCTGGTCTCCTCGGCGGTTCCCTCCGTCATCCGCTCCATCCAATAGATCCGAATCGACATCTGCACGAGGAAGGCCTCCAACTGATCGGCGAGATTCACGCTGGAAAACGCCTGGATTACCGAGCTTTCCAAAGCCCGCCGCTGCTCCGCGGCGGAAACCGCGTCGGTAATGACCGGGCTGAGGTAAACGTCCGAGCGCTGCGGCGCGCCGAGGTAGTAATAGGCGACCACCGCAGGTTTCCCCACGGAATACAGCCGCTCGACCACCTCCTCCTCCCGCACATCGCCGGGAATGTGCTGATCCCCGCCGAACACGTAGATATACATATCGATGGACGAATCGCTCGCATGGTAGGTCAGAAAAGCCTCCAGATCCTTTTTCTCCTTCGTCCCGAGAAGCGACTGCGGATCGACTAGGTAATGTTCGGGTTTCTCTTCAAAATACGCGACCAGGTATTCCTCATCCACGACATTGTCGTCGGGCTCCGCGTCCGCGAGTTCCTCCTGCGTCGGCTCGTCCACGGCCAGAGGCGTCTCCTCCGCCTTTTGTTCTTCCGGCAACGGCTCGTAGGTTAGCAGGGATCCACCCGCCATCCAGCCGTTCTCCAGCATGGCCGCGCGGTCTTCCACATTCCATTCGGGCAGAGGCGGCTCCACGTTGGCATGGAGGAGGCCGCCGACGATGAAAATCACGAGCAACCGCTTTTTCACAATTCCGCCCCCCCGCTCTCCTGCCTGGCCTGTTCCCTTACTGAAACGGCGGCTCCGCCCCGAATTTTTTTCACCAGATCATCCACCGCCACCGGGGTCGCCACCTTTCGCTCGTATCTTTCCGGATCACGCCGAACCTGACGGCAACGTTTCCGGAGAAGCGAATGGATCTGGTTCAGCGCTTTTAAAAGCCCGTCGCAGTATCTCCCTTCCAACCAGTGGGAATGTGCCCGCGTCAGGCACTCGAAGGTATCCCTCTCTTCGAAAAACGGATCCAGCAGGTAGCCGAAACTGATCCCCGCCGCCTTCGAGTCCGGATCGATCACGATGAGTATGCCTCCCTCGTTGGGCTTGGTCACATCCACGTCCTCAAAGACCCCACGGTTCAGCAACCAGAAACCGAACTGCCTGAGATTTCCCGTTTCACCCAGGCTCCCGGTGTAAACCGCCAGGAACATCTGCGGAAACGAGACTCCGAAAGCCTCGACCGCATCCTCGATCCTGTCGCGCTCCCGCCTGCGGAAAAGTCCGGCAGCATCCGTCAGGCTCTTGAGCTTTACTTCGCCGTCGCCAAACATCCCGTCCGCATCCGCCAGCGAGAATCCGCAATGCGGGCAGACCGCAGCCGCCCGGTGGATTCGCTGCACACATCGCGGACATTTCATGGCTGCCCTTATTTACTACCGAAACCCTGGTAATCCGTCAAAATAAATCACCTGCGGGAGACGCCGCGTCCTCTTCCTTGCAGTTTGAAATTTAATGTTTAAGGTTTACCGACAATGCCCCGCCTCACCGTAACAAAAACGCCGAAATGCTACGTCGGCGGCTCCTTCATCCGATCCGAGAGCAACCGAACCTATGCGGTGAACGATGCCAGCGGAGAGTTCTTCGGAAATGTCCCGTTGTGCACCCGGAAGGATGTCCGCAATGCCGTCGAGGCTGCCGCGAAAGCCGGGTCGGGGTGGGCGAAGCGCTCCGGCTACAACCGCGGCCAGATCCTCTACCGCATGGCGGAAATGCTGGAAGCCCGCGCCGATGAACTCGTCGCCGCCCACTTCCCCGCGGATGCCTCGGAAAAGAAACAGGCGACCGCCGAAGTCTCGGCAGCCATCGACCGCATCGTCCACTATGCCGGTTGGACGGATAAATACGAATCGCTCCTTGGCAGCGTCAATCCCGTCGCCACCGCGCATTTCAACTTTTCCGTTACCGAGCCCATGGGAATCGTCGCGGTGGCAGCTCCCGAGGAAGCTCCGCTTCTCGCATTGGTTACAATGATCCTTCCCGTCATCGCCAGTGGTAACGCGGTTGTCGCCCTTGCATCGGAATCCAAGCCTTACCCCGCCATTCTCCTGGGAGAAATGCTCGCCACCTGCGATCTGCCCGGCGGCGTCATCAATCTGATCACAGGCAAAAACGCGGACATCCTTCCCACCTTCGCCACCCACGAGCACATCCGCGCCGTCTCCGCGTTCGCCACACCGGAAGAGAGAAAAACCCTGCAGGCGGGCGCGGCGGAATCCGTCAAGCGAACCAAATTCATCCCTGCGGAGAAGCCTTATGACTGGTTTTCGGAATCCGCACAGGGGCTTTACCACATCCGCGATTTCGTGGAACTCAAGACAACCTGGCATCCGGTGGGATGATCGGAACGGCACTTCCGATCCGGAAATACGAAATAAACTTCATGTGATTTTTTCCTTGCCTCGCTCGGAATCCGTCCCTATGGGGTGCGAGCCCCGAAGGGGATAAAACGCATGAAGAAACACACACGGAAACACAAGTCCGCGATGATGGCTCTCGTAAGTCTCGTCCTCATTCCAGGTTGCGCCGATATCGGCACGGCCAACACCAAAACGGCGGCCACACCGAAATCCCCTTACAAGGTGAAGACTGTCGAGCTTGGCAAGGCCTCCTGGTACTCCATCAAGACCAACTACGGCACCGAGACTGCAAGCGGCCAGGTGCTCTGTAACAACGCTCCGACCGCAGCCCACAAGACCCTGCCAATGGGCACCAAGGTGCGCGTGATCAACATGGAGAACAACAAATCCGAAGTCGTCACCATCAACGACCGCGGGCCGTTCAAGAAAGGACGCGTGATCGACGTCACCATCGGCACCGCCGAAAAGCTCGGCTTCGTGAAACGCGGCGTCGTTCCGGTAAAGGTCGAGGTTCTAGCCAAGGCCGAGCCGAAAGCGGAATAAGGGTCATTTTCGGAGTAACTCCGGGAAATACGCCTTTACCGGCGAAGACGCGCACGGGTAGAGTCGCGGAGCCGAATTTTTCGGAATCACCATAGATGAATTTCTCTTCCCACGTCGAACACCCGGATGTTGTTCTTATCGGCAGCGGGGTCATGTCCGCCAATCTCGGGGCGCTCCTCAAGCGCCTTGACCCGTCCCTGAAAATCCAGGTTTATGAAGCCACCGCGGACATCGCGGAGGAGAGTTCGAACGGCTGGAACAACGCCGGAACCGGCCACGCCGGAATTTGCGAACTCAGCTACACCCCCAAGCGTGAACCGGACGGGTCGGTCGATCCCTCCAACGTCATCAAAATTTTCGAGCAGTTCGAATACTCCAGGCAGTTCTGGGGCTACGCGGTTGCCGAGGGAATGGTGGACAGTCCTGCCGAGTTCATCAACCCGGTCCCGCATATCAGCTTCGTCCATGGCGAGGAACAGGTGGATTTCCTGAAAGAACGGCACAAATCCATGTCCGCCCACCATTTCTTCTCGGAAATGGAATACAGCACCGATCCGGAAACGATCTCCGGCTGGGCTCCCCTGCTCACCGAGCAGCGTGGCAGCGTGCCCATCGCCGCCACAAAAATGGATTCCGGCACGGACGTGAATTTCGGAAACATTTCCCGCAAACTCCTCGCATGGCTGGAAAGCCAGCCGGATTGCGGAATCGCCACCTCCCATCGTGTCACGAATCTCACAAAAACCGCCAAGGGATGGGACATCGAAATTAAAAACGGCACGACCGGCGAGACCCGCTCCAACTCGGCGAAGTTCGTCTTCGTCGGTGCCGGTGGCGGCAGTCTCCCCCTCCTCCAAAAAAGCGGGATTCCTGAAGCAAAAGGCCTAGGCGGTTTCCCTATCGGCGGCCAATGGCTCATCTGCGAAAACCCGGAAATCGTCGCCCGCCACGAAGCAAAAGTCTATGGCCAGGCTCTTGACGCCGCCCCCACAATGGCCGTTCCCCATCTGGACACGCGGATCCTCGATGGGAAAAAGACCCTCCTCTTCGGCCCCTTCGCGGCATGGACGACGAAGTTTCTTCACAAGAAAGGAAGCTTCCTTGACCTCCCGCTCTCCGTAAAGCCGGACAACCTCGCCACACTCATCAAGATCGGCATCCACAACCTCGATCTCGTAAAGTACCTTGTCCAGCAGGGCACCCAGAGCATGGCGGATCGGATGAAAGTCCTCCACGTCTTCTACCCCGCAGCCGAGGCAAAAGACTGGAAGCTCATCGATGCCGGCATCCGCGTCCAGGCGATCAAAAAAACCGACGGCGAAGCCGGGATCGTCCACTACGGCACCGAAGTTATCACCAATGCCGACCGCTCCATTTCAGCGCTCCTCGGAGCTTCCCCCGGTGCCTCGGTATCCGTCCACATTGTCCTTGAGGTCATCAGGAAATGCTTCCCCGAACTTCTCGCATCGGAGCAGGGAAAAGCCCGGATGAAAGAGATGATACCCGTTCACGACGTCGATATCAAGAAACCGGAAAATGCCGCCTTCCACAAGGAGGCAGCATTCGTGGCCACACAACGCCTTGGCCTCGGGTGAACCGCCCCGGCAAGCAATTCATGACCACCGAGGAGATCCAGCAATATATCGATACTGCGATCCGCTCGAATTTCGACGGTTTCACCTCGGAATCCGGTGAAATGATGACCAGCGAGCGCGGGGACGGTCGGTTTCTGGGAAAAGTGGTGGCAACAATGTATTCGGGACTTCCCGGAGGAAAAGACGTCTTTCTAGCGATCGGTGAAACGGCGAAGAAGAGCCAGATCATCAAACTCGGGGACTCCGAGTGCCTGAAACCAAGCGAGACCGAGCTGGATCTTTTGCTGCAGAAAGAATTCGGTATCGAGAAAGAGATTCCGCGCGAAGAAACCTGAACACCAAGAGGTGCGTTTAGTCGGCAAGAACGAAACCTCTCCTCGTGTGCCTGCACCGGAGTGGCAACCCGGCCTCGTTCGGATTCCAGTCGTTGGCGTTTCCGAAATCGGCGGCATCCATGACCAGATCCAGGCTCACGACACGCGGCAGCTCGGCGATGAGTTCACGCCCGCCGACAGCGGCATTCGTATAGATTGAAACCTCGTTGACTCCGGCGCGGTGCTTCATCTGCCACCGGTACTGGACATCACGGTGGTTCATAACCTTGTAGCCTTTTCTGGACAGTGACATTGGGGGGAAGCTGACTATTTAACGATCTCGAGAAGCTCGATATCGAAGACGAGCATACCGCCCGGGCGGCTGCTTCCGGGGACGACCGGCCCGTAGGCAAGATCCTCAGGAATCCAGAAGCGGCGCTTCTCGCCGACAACCATGAGCTGGACACCTTCGGTCCAGCCTTTGATCACGCCGTTCAGCGGAAACTCGGTCGGCTCGCCCCGGGTGACCGAGCTGTCGAACATCTTGCCATCGGTCGTCCATCCGGAGTAGTGGACTTTCACCGTATCGGTGGCCTTGGGTTTTTCCTTGCCCGTGCCCTCGGCAAGCAGCTTGTGGGCGATTCCACTTTCGGTTTTCTCCGCATCGTCCGGGGCGGCAGCGACGTTTTCGGGAACCGCAGGTGCCGGTGGTGCTTCCTTGAAGGAGATGAGTTCGAGATCCGCGACAATGAAGCCGCCGGGAGCCTGTGCCTCGGGCAACCAGCATTTGCGACGCTCACCGGTCTTCATTTCGGTGAAAAGCCCGGCAAGAGCGGGCGGCAGCTTGTCGAGAGGGACGCTAGGCGGGCTTTGCTCCGCGCGGCTGTCCTGCACCGTCTGACCTTCCATGGTCTCGGCAGTGAAATGGAACGTGATGACCTGACCGGCGCCGGGCGTCTCGCCTTTGCCTTCCTTGATCACCTTGTAAGCGACACCGGACTCGGTTTTCTCGGTATCTTCCGGCGGCTTGGGAGCCTCTTTGATGGCGATGAGTTCCACGTCGAAAACCAGCATGCCACCGGGGCGGCCGCTGCCCGGAACGGCCGGGCCGTAAGCGAGGTCTTCCGGAATCCAGAAGCGACGCTTCTCTCCGGCGACCATAAGCTGGAGACCTTCCGTCCAGCCGGCGATCACGCCGCCCAGCGGGAAGCTGGTCGGCTCGCCCCGCTCCACGGAGCTGTCGAACATTTTCCCGTCCGTGGTCCAGCCGGAGTAGTGGACGGTCACCGTATCGGCGGCGGTTGGCTTCTTGTCGCCGGTTCCGGCTTTAAGGACTTTCGAGGCCAGACCGGTTTCGGTCTTGGCGGCATCGGCGGGAACGGCGGCTACATCGGCAGGTGTTTCGGGCATTGTCTTTTCTTGTTGGGCGGCTGCCGGTTCGGCGGCTGCGGAGGCATCGGCGTCCGGAGTTTCCTCCGAATGAACCAGGGTTGGCAAGGCGGCCAGCGTGGCGGCCATCATCAGAGGCGTAGTAAGAGTCCGGACTTTCATGGGAAGAGGAGCATCCACGCCCCGCCCCGTCTGTCAACCGTCCGCGTTTGGACATATTCCACAAACCGGTAGGCAGGAGCGGGGTCTTTCGGCTCAAAATGCGAGCACATCTAGGAAAAACCAGACGACCATCAGGATACCGACGGCGATTTTGAAGCCCATTCCGGCGATGGTGCCGACGACGCTGCCTACTCCGGATACCGCGGATTCTCGGGTTTTCTTTTTTGCAAAAAGCATTTCGAAACCGAAGGCTCCCGCGAGAGGCCCGACAAGAAGACCGATGGGAAAAAAGAAGAGTCCGGCAATACCGCCCACCAGCGCCCCGACCGCACCCCACTTGCTGCCCCCGAACCATCTCGAACCGATTGAGCCGCTCATGAACTCGAATGCCTGGGAGATGGCCAACAGGAGTACGAGAACCGCAAATCCCCACCAGGCGAGCCCGGCGTCAGCGCCTTTCATGATGCGGTAAGCCACGGCGCCCGCAAGGATGAGAAGGTGTCCGGGGAGTATGGGTACGACACACCCGACCAGACCCGCGAGCATGAGTCCCCCAGTCACAATCCAGATTCCGCCGCCTTGCAGGACTTCGCTCATTGCGGGAACCTACGTCTTCCTGCCGGAGTGCCCACAGAAAACGATCCGAAGGTCATTTCTCCATCGCCTCCGCGCGTTTTAGCAAAGCCCCGGCGGCGTCCCGGTTCCGGCCTTCGGAGATCCATATTCCGGCAAGGGCGCGCATGGCGGCAGCGGAATCCTTTTTCGCGTCTTTCGGAAAACTCCTGATGGCAGTTCTCAAGCGGTCTTCGGCGGCCTTGGTCTGGCCTTGCGCCACGAGTTCCTTCGCGGACTCCAGGAGGAATCCCGGATCCATCTTTCCGCCTTCGCTCAGTAGCAAGGCCTCCGCCTCCTTGAAGAGCCTGGCCGCCCGGTCTTTCGCCTCGGGATCTTTCGCTGTCACGATGGCGAGCTTCATGAGAAGGCCCGCGTCCTCATGGTGATAGAACGCCGCCTTTTCCAACAGAAGCCGAGCCGCGCGGATTTCCCCGGCGTCCTCCAACTCCCGCGCCAACTCGAGAAAATCCTCCGGGCTTCCGCCACGGATTTTCAGCAGTTCCGCCGCATGTGTCCGCGCCTTCTCCGTCTTGCCCTCGCGGCGGTAGTGCTTCGCAAGGGACTCGTGCGCCAATGCCTTTTTCGGATGCACATCCAAGACCTCTTCAAGAATGGCGACCCCCTCTTCAAAGCGTTTCGCGGAAAACATGAGGATGCCTTGCCTGATTTTCAGATCGAGCGAGGTGGCCGTGCCTCCAGGTGCCGCGCCAGGATGCCGATGGCCGCGTCCAATCTTCCCGTTTCACGGAAATGGTCGCTGGCCTTCCTCGCGATGCCCCCCCATTCCGGATGCTCTTTCACCGCACACTCGAATCGCGCGTCGATCCGCTTTCCCGCCTCCTCGTCACGACTGTCGTAGAGGCTTTTGGTACTAGACACATAGTAGAGAACCGCCTCGGGCGATTCGTTGCCGAGGGTTTCCAGAAGCACGCGGGCGCGGTCGTCCTCTCCCTTCTCGCGGAGGAAACGGATCATTCGTTCCACCGCTACGAAGGTGCCGGGATGTGATTCCAGATATTTCGAGTAAGCTTCCTCCCTGAGGCGATCCGCGAGCGCATCGCCCTTGCCCAGATTCCCCAGAAAATCGCCATATTCCACCAGAATGGAATCGTCGTCCGGACGGGCGGCGATGGCATCCCGGTAGGCTTTCAGCGCGCCCGCCCGGTCACCGTCCTCGAGCATCTGCCGGGAAACGATTCTTACCAACGGCAGGGCCGAAGGATCCGTGGCGTGGGCTTTCGAGTAGAATTCCCGCGCCTTCTCGTCGTTTCCCCGCATCTCTTCCAGCTTGCCGTAGGAATAGTCCAGCAGGCTGCCCGCGTTGGAAACGGAAAGCATGGGAAGCCAGATCAGCAGCGCGGTTCGCATGGTGGGTGGTTTACACCGACCCGCGGTTTTTGGAAAGCGCTCAAACGCGAACCGATCAGACGATCCCTTGCCGGATGGCCTTGGAGACCGCTTCCGTTTGGCTGCGGACGTGCAGTTTCCGGTAAACGGAACGGAGGTGCATGTCCACGGTGTGGGTGGAGATGGAAAGCTGGTCGGCGATTTCCTTTTTGATAAATCCTTTGACCAGAAACTTGAGCACCTCCTCTTCCCGGGCGGTGAGCGCCTCGGTTTGCTGAACCGGACCGTGTTTGGAAAAGCCGTTCAGAATCATGGTCGCAATCGCGCTGCTGAGAGCGGCTGCGCCGTGGATCACATCCTGGATACCAGCGAGAATTTCATCGGGATCCGCGGTTTTCAAAAGATAGCCGGACGCCCCGTTACAGATTGCGCGGTAAACGCGTTCGCGATCATCGAAAGCCGAGAGTATCAGGACTTTGAGATCAGGCAACAGCTCCCTGACCTTCACAAGAACCTGCAGACCGTCCATACGTGGCAGCCCGAGATCCAACAGAAGGATATCCGGTCTTTCCTTGGAATATTGCAGCTTTTCAAAAAATTCGTCGGGCGAAGAGAAATGGTAGGGACAGTCCAGATCGTCCTCTCCGTTGATCATGCGGCGTATCTGTTTCGCGAAAACCTGATGGTCTTCGAGAATCCAGATCGTTGAAATTTTTTTCGCGTCGCTCATTTCAGTTGGGGTGCTGCTATCAGAAGGGATCGCTTAACCGTTAAGAGAACGGTCGTACCCTGGCCCTTTTCAGACTTCATGTCGAGCTTCCCTTCCAGGACCCGTGCACGCTCCTCCAGCTTGCGAACAAGTCTCGGCGTTTCCTTGCCGTCTTCCACGACGATCGGGAGCCCCCGGCCGTTGTCGATGACTTCGAGTGCGAGCTTATCACCCTGATCCCACAGGCGGATGGAAACCTTGGTGGCCTTCGAGTGCTTGAGGATATTGTGAACGGCCTCCTTGTAGAAAAGGAAAAGGTGGCGCTTGGCATCCAGAGAGAGTTTCGCCGCGCTTTTCGATGACTCGCATTCGATCGAGTAGTCGAACCCGCGCAGAAGCCGGCTCGCGGTCTCGCGCATGCGGTGGACGAGGTCACCGATGGAGTCCTGTTTCCGTTCCAAAAGCCAGACGATGTCACGCATCGCCAGCGAGCTTTCGCGGGCAATGCTTTCCACCTCCCCGAGATCCGCGCCCACCTCCTTTGGGCCGTGCAGCCTGACGAGATCTTTCCTGGCTGTGCGTGCAATGAGCGAAATGCTGCCCAGGTTGCTGCCAATGTCGTCATGGAGATCGGAAGCAATCCTTTTGCGAAGCTGGTTCACCTGGTTCCGGGAGATGAGACGGCGGCGCTCGACGATGAAAACCGGAATGAGAAAGGTGAGTCCCAGCATCATCGCGGAGCCCCACGTGGCGTTGAGTTCGCTCTCCGCCGCCATCTGCATGCGCATGGGCTGGAGTGCTTCAATTTCAGCCTGCACTCTCCAGCGATCGTGGAGCTGGTTCAGCCATGAGCCGACCGATACCACCTGCCGCTCGCTGCCGTAGCCGTCCGTGAGAGAATCGATTTGAGCCGGACGACCCTCCAGACCACGGTCAACCTTCAGTCCTTCCGCGATATTCACCCGGTCCGACCAAACCTGGATTTCTGAAATTCCGTAGAGGTATTCATCCCCTGCCGCGCGCGCCTGGAACCCGCGGACACGGATTTCCGTCGCAGCAAGGCCGTTCAATTTGAACAGCAAGGGAGTGTTGTGGTTCGTTCCCACCATGGGATTTTCCCAACTGCCAACCGTCGTGAAATCGGCATCGTTGCCGTTTCTTGTCTGGATCTCCAGCTTCTCGGGAAGTATTCCGGCTTCCAGCGCGTCGCGGACATCGAACGGGAAGAGAATGAGGAGATCCAGTGATTTTTGCCCCTTGAAATCCATTGACCAGGCGATCTCCGTGTCCGGCGAGTCAACCTTGACGAGATCTCCGTGCTGATCCTTTTTCGCCCAGTCCCCGCCCTGCCAGACACCAAGCGGCATCCGACCGTCCGTGAGGGCGGCCGGGGACCACATGCCATCCACATTCAAAGTGCCTGTCGCGGAAACTTCGCAGCCGAAAGAAACCGGGTATGCGTCGGAGATGACCACCAGTTCGGAAAGCCCGTATATCTCGCTCTCGCCCCGCAGATGCCCCTGGTTGACCGTGAGTTTCACGAACCGTGCAATAGCACCCTGGCCGGTGAATTTCACCGGCATGCCGCCCGTTTCCGGGAAAAAGCGCTCGCCGGATGTATAGAGCACGCGGCGCTCGCGGAAATCCTCGTATTCCGAGAACTCGATGGTGAAACGTTTCGGAAACAGGCTCTTCCTCGCCGAATACTCCTCTTGCAGGGGCACAAGGTAGATCGCCTCGATAGGGAACTCCTTCCCCAGATCGATCACGACCGTTGGATCCGGATCATCGCGCCGTACGCGTGCGCCACGGCAGCCGATGTCCGTTTTCAGAACATATTCCTGATGAACCGCGAGAGACAACAACTGCTGCCGTAGGAATTCCACCCGGCTCTCGACCTTTACCAGACGAGGGTTCAGAAGCCGCGCCACCTTGCCGATCGGGTTTGCCATCGAGGTCTCGGCATGGAGCATCGTGGAGCCCAGAATCACGAAACAAGCCGCGGAGACGAATCCGATGCGGATCGGACTGGGGATTTTTAGGGAGAGGCTGCCCATCACGCTGCGGAGGATGCCGATTCTTTAAAAATAATCAAGATAAATTAACTAATTTTTTTGAACAGAACTTGATCCGAGGTGTCTCCACTGCGATTATTTTCGGCTAACCTACCCCCGAGATGTGCTCGGTTCTATTGAATATCAGTTGGCTACTATCAAAGTCTTTGACCTTCTCCGAGGTGATTACGTCATCGGTTGGCATCAGAGAAACCCGTTATAAAATTTTATTCTCCCATCGAATGAAAGCACGCGTCGGGCTTTATCGTGATTTTCCCGACGAAATTTTATCCTTGCTAAGTATCACCAGCGGCAGCTTGATGGTGGTTCGATCGAATTAAGAAATGGTTTGTTCGCTCTTTGTTTGATCCGTGACGCCAGGGTTGGAGGAATTGCTTTAAGAAAATTGGCGTCACTCGAAATAATAGAAAATGGACATTTACGTGGGCAACCTGCCCTACTCCGCAACTGAAGAAGAAGTCTCGGATCTCTTCGCAGAATTCGGCCCCGTCGAACGGGTCAAGATCATCACCGATCGTGAAACAGGCCAGTCAAAAGGCTTTGCTTTCGTAACCCTTGGCGACCAGGCACAGCTCAACGCTGCCATCGAAGCCGTCAACGAACAGGATTTCCAAGGACGCGCCCTGCGCGTGAACGCATCCGAACCACGTGAACCCCGCTCCGGCGGCGGTGGTGGTGGATATGGCGGCGGCGGCGGTGGAAGCCGCGGCGGATACGGCGGCGGCGGCGGTGGAAACCGTGGCGGCGGCGGCTACAAAGGCGGCGGTGGAAACCGTGGCGGCGGACGTGACGGTGGTCGCGACGGCGGACGCTGGTAATCACCCGAACGGAACCTGCTTCCGAAAAAAATTCCGCGCCCGCTCCCTTGTTGAAAGGGGGCGGGCGTTTTTTTTGGAAATCACGGAGTCCTCGCCGATCCAATCAGACTTCTTGGAAGCATGGTTGCGTCTCAACGGAATTGCCGCTGCTCCTTCCGGTATTCATAACCCGCTCCCGCGAGCCGTTTGACCAGACGCTCCTCGGACAGACCGTGAGTTTTTACCAGATCGTCGAGAGATTCGGAATTGTTCCTGAGTTCCGTATTTACCAATCCCACCAGCAGGTGCGGATCCATGTTCTCAAAATTCGATAAATCCATGCGGTGAACCTGACACCACCGGATACTCCGCTGCAAGCCGGCTCCGCCGTCCCGGCAGGAGAATTTGAAATGGCCACCCGGGGGATCTTCAGCGATATTCCCCGTATGAATTGTTTTTCCATGATCCCGCTCACCATACCTGCGGCCATCATTTGTTCCTGCTCCGGAGTCCTGCCGGGAGTGGGCATCCTGGCTCCCGCATCCGTCGCAGGATACCGCATGGATTTCAGCGATCTGGAAGGCACTCACGAATACCGCTTCGCCGCCGATGGAACCTACACAGAAAAGTGCACCCCGGCGGACGTTTCACAGGCAACGACGGAAGCCGGCGAATGGAAATGGACGAGGAGCAGTCCATCCGACGCGACGCTGACCCTTGATGAAAACAAGATCGTAAACCTCAAATTCACCACCGACGACCACGCCAACGGAACTTTCAGCGGTCAGAAGAGGCTCTACGCTTTCGAGTTCACCGAAATGTGAGCCGTTCGTCGCCCCGGGAAATCACTTGTTGATTCGCTTGCTTCCTGAAAAAGGGCGGCTATCTCTAAAGCATGTCCAGAAACGCACTCGTTCCCGCTTTAGGCGCCGCACTATTTCTTTCCGCCAACTCCCATGCCCAGGAGGCAATGCGGGACGCGCTCCCGGCCTTTGACGCCATTACCACCACCTTCACCCAGACGGGTGACATGGATCTCGACGGGAACCCCGGCGACCTCTCGATCAGAGCTTACGACCTCTCGGCGTTTCTTTCCGAACCAATCTCCCTCACCTCGGAACTCACGCTCATCCCTATCTTTTCCTACGGAGTCACTGAACTCGATTTCAAAGACACCGGAGCGTTCCCCATCCAGGACGAGGATCTTCACTCGGCATCCCTTTCGGCGATTTTCATCCAGGATTTCAGCAATTCACCATGGTTCGGGATCGGGTGGACGCGTGCGGAGATGGCCAGCGACTATCAGGGCATCGATGGCGCGGATTTCACTTTCGACGTCGCCCTCGGTGTGTGTTACCGGGTGAACGATAGCTTCACTGTCGGCGCGGGCTTCGTGGCGACCAATCTGAACGGCAACGAGGAGTTTTTCCCAGGTATCAACTTCATCTGGACTCCCTGTGAAAAGTTCACCGCAGCGGTCTTCGGCCCCAACATCCTCGTCCGCTACGATGTGAACGAATGCTGGTATCTGAGCCTGGATGGCACGCCGGGAGGTGGAAACTGGAATATCCGCGATGCCGCCGGGGATTCCCGCACCATCGAACTGGATTCCTACTGGCTCGGACTGAACACCCACCATCGCATCGCCGGCGAACTCTGGCTCAGCGCGGGTGTCGGCTACACCTTCGCCAACGAAATCGAAGTCCGCGGCAACTATGGTGACGGCCCGAGGTTCTCCCGTGAGATGGACGGTGCCGCCCTGGCGCAAATCTCACTCAGCCTGCGCGAGTGGTAGGCTCAGTTTTTGCTGATTGAATCGACTTTTCCAAAACGGCATCCGTTTCACGCGGGTGCCGTTTTCATTTTTCAGGAGCCTTCGAGAGGCGGCGGAGCCGTTTCTACCCGACCATGATCTTGTATGCCCAGAAGAGCATCAGCAGGGTCGCGGTCGCGAGGAGCATCATCATCGCCAGACTGTGGCGCTGGGTGCGGAGGACGTTTTCGATCTGGCCACGGCTGAGGCTTTGCTCGAAACGGTTGATTTGCTGGCGCTCCGTGATCTCCGCCATCGGAGGCATGGTGGAGTCGCGCTCCTTTTTCTCCATGGCAAGCTTTGCCGGGAGTTTTACAAATTCACGGTGGGCTTCCTCCAGTTTCCGTTCCGTTCTGCGCAGTTCGATGAGTTCCGCGTCCTCTTCAAAGAGACTTGCCTGTTTCAGTTTGGCCATGGTCTTACTTGGTTAGGTAGGCGATTAGGGCCAGGCCGCCGAGAGCGACGACAGGCAGGTTGAACGCCAGTCCGTTCATGAACTGGACTTTGAATTCGGATTCGCCCGCACGAGCCTTGACCCTACGACGACCGCCCTTCGCGGCGCGACCGAAGATCGCACCCGAGCGGGTTCCCTCAAAGTATGCGGCCGCCTGATCGTATTCATCCGCCGCGAGATCCGTGACGATGGTCGCCTTGTCGAGTTTTTCGTGAAGATTCTCGCGAGTCCATTTCTCAGGATCGTGCTTCTGGATCTTGTCCAGGTGCTCCGCGAAGCAACTGCGGCACTGCTCGAGATGGTCGGTTTCCTCGCGAAGTTCATAGAGTTCGCGGTCGATCAGGGTGATGGACGAGGAGAGCTTTTCAGTGAGTTCCACCTGCTGGGAAAGAAAAGCACGCTTGCGGCTGGTAAGCTCCTCGAGCTCCAGTTTCTTACGTTCCAGCTCCTCACGCTGTTGCTGGATGCGTTCCAGTTCGAGTTGCGCGCTTTTGATCTTGTCGTCGTAGTCGTCGTCTCTTCTTGCGCGTGTCGGCATGTCCATTTGTTTGGAACGGACGTTGATCGGATGGGTGTATTCGGTTGAAGGTGGCATCGGAAGGTGGAAATACGTTTCGCTTTCCTTAACCAATTCCCCATGACGATGCGAGAGAAATATTCAACAAACATAAAATGATTTCATGCATAGCGGTTAAATGTGGGAGGCCTTAGAAACCCGAAGAGAGCCTGGCCGGATGCTTTCGCAAACTCCACCGCCAGGGAACTCGGCGCCGAGATCGCAGCCACGCAGGGAATCCCCACCGCCAGGGCTTTCTGCATAATTTCAAAGGAAACCCTTCCCGAAACCAGGAGCCAGCAATCCGAAAACAACATATCCCCGGTCAACGCGTGCCCGATCACCTTATCGACCGCGTTATGCCTTCCGATATCCTCGCGCAGGGCGAGAAGCCTTCCGTCGAAACCAAACAAACCCGCGGCATGCAGCCCCCCGGTCGTCGAAAAATCCTTCTGGCGGGAGCGGAGCATGGCGGGAGCGGAGATCATTACTTTCGTGGTTGGCGCCCGCGTCGTTTCGAGCTTTGGAAACTCCTGGAAAATCGCTTCCAAGGTGGCCTTCCCGCATAATCCACAGGACGATCCTGCGTACATATTCCGCGAAAACTTACCAAGATCCACCCGCTCCCCCTCGGCCAGAAAAACCAGCATGCGGTTCCCGTCCGCCTCCATTTTCCGTATCTGCCCGAGCGATTTCAGGATTCCCTCCGTCACAAGAAATCCTGCCACAAGATCGGCATCCGCTCCAGGAGTCCGCATCAGCACCACCACCGGATGGCCGTCCAGCCGCACTTCCAGAGGCTCCTCCACCACCACCCGGTCCGGGACACACTCGATTTCGCCATCGCGATGTCTTTCGATCCCGATCTCGCGAACGGCTGCCTGCGTTTCATCCATCCGCCAACCTGAAGCCTACGGAATCGTTCGCGAAGCAAATTATCCGCCTTGAAAGCATCCGCATCCACGCTTCGTATAGGCGCAACATGAAAAAAGTCACAACTGCCGTTCTGGCCTTGTTTGGCGGAATCGCTCTCGCAGCACAGGAAGTCCCGCCGGTTCTCGCCATCGGCTCCGATCTCCCGTCGTTCTCCCTCCCGGGCATCGATGGGAAAACCCACACCGAAAAGGACTACGCGGATGCGAAAATCCTGTGCGTGATCTTCACCTGCAACCACTGCCCGGATTCCGTCGCAGCCGCAGCCCGCACCGAAGAAATCCATCAGGACTACAAGGACAAGGGCGTGGCGATCATCGCGGTGAACGCGAACAATCCCGCCAGCCTCCGCCCGGACGAGCTGGGTTACTCGCCCTACAACGATTCCTTTGAGGAAATGAAACCTTTCGCAGAAAGCTACGGTTGCGACCTTTCCCTACCTTTACGACGGGGAAAACCAGAAATTCGCCACCGCATGCGGAGCGCAGTCCACTCCACACGTCTTCATTTTCGATGCCGACCGCAAGCTACGCTACACCGGCCGTATGGACGATGCCGGCCGTTCCTCCGCGCCGGTCGAAAAATCCTACGTCCGCGATGCTTTTGATGCGATCCTCGCAGGCAAGGAAATCGAGGAACCGGTCACCCGTTCCTTCGGCTGCTCCACCAAATGGCTGTTCAAGGGCGACAGCGTCGCCGAGGATCAGGAAGCGTGGGAGGCCAAGCCCGTCACGCTCGACGATCTAAACGAGACCATCGCAAAACAGCTCCGTGCAAACAAATCCGGCAACGTCCGCGTGATCAACTTCTGGTCCACCACCTGCGGCCCGTGCGTCGCGGAATTCCCGGATCTCGTCGAGACCTACCGCCGCTTCCAGAACCGCAATGTTGATTTTATCTTCATCTCCATGGATCCGATGGAAGACAGGGCGAAGGCGAAGAAATTTCTCGAATCCCGCCACGCCGCCCTCTCGGAGCGCACCCGCAAGTCCATGGAATCCGAGGGCCGCACCTCGAACAACTACATCTGGGCCGGGGACAACGCGGACAAACTCGCAGAGGCCATTTACCCGAAGTGGACCGGCGCACTACCCCTCACCGTCATCATCTCACCCGAAGGAAACATCCTCTGGAGCCATGGCGACGCGCTCGATTTCGTCGAGCTGCGCACACAGATTCTCAAAGGTCTGGAGTAGGCCATCTCTTGGAAATGATTGTTACGTGATCCCGTAATATACAGATCACGAAAACATGGCAGGATAGCTTTGTAAGACCGAGTGCAATCGCTTCCCCCGTTGTGCTCGGAATCAACCGGAAATTTGTCGGGGCGGAGCCAAAGGGTTCCGCCCCTTGCCTTTTTCAGACGCCCGGCCATTCTCATTCGGAAGCCCTATGAAAAAATGCCCTTTCTGCGCTGAAGAAATCCAGGACGAAGCCATCAAGTGCAAACACTGCTCGGAGTTTCTCAATGACTCCACCCGGCACCTACGGAATCCTCCGCCAGTTCCGCAAAACCAGGCCAACACGTTTCCCTGGTATTTCCGCACGACCTTCATCGTGGTCATGCTCCTCAGCGTCGGCCCGCTGGCCCTGCCACTTGTCTGGGCACGCCCCAAGCTTCCCATGAAGTGGAAGATCGGAATCACTGCCGCGATCCTCCTCCTTACCTGGGCTCTATGGCTGCTGATGAAATATGCCATGGCCTCGCTTCGGGAATCCCTGGAGATTTATCAGAACATGGAAATCTGAGCACCTATCCGCACTTGCGGAGGGGCCGCTGAAATTCCATCTTCCGGTTATGAAATTCTGGCTTTTTCCGCTCTGCCTTCTGCTGGCCGGTTCACTTGGCGCTCAATCCTATGCTCCCGTTAGCGAGAAACCTCCGCGCATCACCCGCGAATTCCGCGCCGCATGGGTCGCAACCATTTACAATATCGACTGGCCCTCAAAGTCGGACCTCGCGGCATCCACCCAACAGGCGGAGGCCCGGGCCATCCTGGACAAGCTGGCAGCGCTGAAGATGAACGCCGTGATCCTACAGGTCAGGCCGCACGCCGATGCCCTCTACGCATCCAAACTGGAACCGTGGTCTCCCTGGCTCACGGGAACCATGGGCAAATCCCCCGGCTACGATCCTCTCGCCTACTGGATCCAGCAGGCACACGCCCGCGGGATCGAAGTCCACGCCTGGTTCAACCCATTCCGCGCCCTTTCCAATACATCCCACTCCTGCGGCGGGAACCACATCAGCCGCACCAAGCCCCACATCATAAAACGATTCGGAACCATGCTCTGGTGCGACCCTTCGCACCCGGAGACCCGCTCGCACGCCCTTGACGTCATCCTCGATGTCGTTCGCCGCTACGATATCGATGGCGTCCATCTGGACGACTATTTCTACCCCTACCCCAGTGCCGGGCTGAAGTTCAACGATGGCAAATCCCCCTCCCAGCGCCGCGCCGTGGTCGATGCCTTCGTCAGCCAACTCTACTCCTCCGTGAAAAAGCAGAAGCCCTGGGTCAGGGTCGGCATCAGCCCCTTCGGCATATGGAGACCCGGCGTCCCGCGCGGTATCGAGGCGGGCGTGGACTCCTATGAGGATCTCGCCGGGGATTCGCGGAAATGGTTGGAAAAAGGCTGGGTGGACTACCTCGCGCCTCAGCTCTACTGGCGCATCTCCCCCCAGAAACAAAGCTACTCCGCCCTGCTTGAATGGTGGCGCGGCCAGGGATCCCGCCCCGTCTGGCCCGGCATCGCCACCACTCGCATCCAGTCATCGGAAGATCCGGGGCGCCCGGCCTCCGAGATCATCAACCAGATCGACCTTTCCAGGAAAATCGGGCGGAACTGGGTCGGCCACGTTCATTGGAGCATGAAAGGCCTCATGAAAAACCAGGGAGGAATCTCAACCCGGCTTTCCAATGTCTATACCCAGCCCGTGGCCGTCCCGCCCATGCCGTGGATCAGCAAAAGCGTCCCCGCCGTGCCCGGAGCCGGAGCCGTCGTGGAAGGAGACAAGACATCGGTTCGGTGGAAAACGGAAGAATCCGCTGCGAAAGTCGCGGTTCAGGCGCGCAACGGCAACACGTGGCGAACGGTCGCCATCGTCCCTGCCGGAGCGAAATCCGTTTCCATCCCCCGCGCGGACGCGATCGCCGTATCCGCGCTCGACCGTTTCGGAAACTCCTCCGCCCCTAAAGTCCTTGGTATCCGCTAATCGGCAATGGACTTTTTCAGCTCACCTTCCAGAATCCTGGCGACATGAAAATTCTCCTCACGTTTCTCCTGACCCTTCCTCTCATGGGAGGCGATATCAACACCCTCACGCCGGAGGAGAAAGCCGACGGCTGGCAAATGCTTTTCAATGGGCACGACCTGATCAACTGGCGTGCCTACGGCTCGGACGTAAGGCCGATGGCCGGATGGAAAGTCGAGGAAGGAGTTTTGAAAAAAATCGCGGGCAGCCCTGGCGGAAATATCATCACGAAAAAGAAATACAAGGACTTCACACTTGTTTGGGAATGGAGAATTTCTGAAAAAGGCAACAACGGTATCAAATATCTTGTAACGGAAGACAGGCCGAACGCTCCCGGCCCCGAGTTCCAGATCCTTGATGACAACGGCCACCCCGACTCAAAAAAGGATCCGGTTCGCCAGACCGGATCGCTCTACGATATCTTCCCGCCCGCCGCCGACAAGCTCCTCAAACCAGTGGGCGAATGGAACCGCTCCCGGATCATCGTCCAGGGCAAACGGGTGGAGCATTGGGTCAACGGCTCACCCGTGTTGGAATACGATCTCGAAAGCCCCGAACTTCTTGCTGCCATTGATAAAAGCAAGTTCAAGGGAGTTAAGGATTTCGGAAAGAAAATCGAAGGTCACATCATGCTGACCGATCACCAGGACGCGTGCTCGTTCCGCAACGTGAAGATACGCCCGGGTCTCTCAAAATAGGCACGATTCCGACAGCTCGGAAAAAGTTCAGAAAACTTTGAACGTTCACCCCACCCGGGGGTCTTATCCCGTGAAGACCGCGCGCAAGCCGTGTTTTCATGAAGGGTGAACAGCAGTTGTCAGCCTCATTATACCTTCGGGTGTGTTGAAGTTGTTCAGCTTGGCCGTCGGGGTGGGTGCCCCGGCGGCCTTTTTTTGCCCTGAATCCGAGGTTTTATTGGAAATGATTAGCTAATTGCTCGATGGAAATTGCAGTCGATCCCCTAACAAATTTACATTGTCACGGCATCCGGATTGCATTTCCATACGCCCGCTCTCTCCCAGAGAACCTATGATCAGCTCCACTTCGCAACTCCTACAGTTTCTCGAAAGCTGCAAAACCCTCAACGGTGGAAAAATATGTGCCATTGATACCGAAGCCGACAGTTTGCACCGTTATCGGGAATCGCTCTGTCTCATCCAGTTTACCGCGGGGGGCGAGTGCGTGCTGATCGATCCCCTTTCCATTGATGATCTCAGTCCGCTGGACGAATACCTCCGCGACGCGACCGTGTGGATGCATGGCGCCGATTACGATATGACCATGCTCAAGAGGGAATTCGGCAGCCTCCCGGAAACCGTTTACGATACCCAGATTGGCGCGCGCCTTCTCGGGGTGGAGAAATTCGGTCTGGGAAATCTCGTCGAACATTATTTTGATATCGTTCTCTCGAAATCCTCCCAAAAGGCCGACTGGGGAAAGCGCCCGCTTTCCGACAAAATGATCGACTATGCCCTGAACGACGTCCGCTACCTCCTGGAAATGGGTGACATCATAGTCACCCGGCTCAAGGAGAAAGGCCGCTACGAATGGTTCACGGAAAGCTGCGAGGCAGCCCGGGAAAAAGTCGCGGAGCGGGACGATTCCAAAGACGAGCAGTGGCGCATCAACGGCTCGGGGAAACTCGATCCGCACGGCCTTGCCTACCTGCGCGCTCTCTGGAACTGGCGCGACAAGGAAGCCGAATCCTGGGACAAGCCGTCCTTCATGGTCGCTCCGAACCGCGTTCTCATCGAGTGGAGCATGCTCCTGGCCTCGGGGAAAAAAGTGGATCTTCCCAACCATTACCGCAGCGACAGGGTGAAGCGTTTCCGTGAAATGCTCGCGGAAACCAAAGCCCTCCCGAAATCCGAATGGCCTGCCCGCCCGGTCACCAAACGCCGCAAGCGCGACCGGGATTTCGACGACCGCGTGGATTCCATCATCGCCAGGCGCAACGCGGTTTCCTCGGAGCTGGGCATCGACGGCTCGCTCATCGCCTCCCGCTCCGTGATCGAATCCATTGCCTCCAACGAATCCGCCCCCGCGGATGTCCTGATGAACTGGCAGCTCAAGCTCCTCGATATCTGAAGTCCGTCCGGACGCGTCTTCTTCGTTGATGTTTGGAGTGGAAAATCCACAGTCCCTTCCATGCCCGCTGACACCAGCACTCAATTTTTCACAAGCGAAGCCGCTTTCCCTCTCCGCGATGGCTCCAGCCTGCCATCGCTCACCCTAGCGTATGAAACCTGGGGGGAACTCAACGCGGACGGATCGAACGCGGTTCTGCTTTTTCACGCCCTTTCCGGCTCCCATCACGCCGCCGGCCACAACCCCGCCATCCCCGGAATCGGCGATCTCTGGCAGCCCGAGCTTCATGCGGGCTGGTGGGAAAACATGATTGGCCCGGGGAAAGCCATCGATACCGACCGCTACTTCGTCATCTGCCCGAACTATCTCGGCGGCTGCTACGGCTCCACCGGCCCGGCCTCCGTCAATCCCGAAACCGGTAGGCAATGGGGATCGGATTTCCCCTCCGTCTCCGCCGCCGATCAGGTCAATGCGGTGGCCCTCCTCCTGGATTCCCTAGGAATCGGCACCTTGCACGCGACCGTCGGTCCGTCCGTTGGCGGACTGGTTTCCCTTACCTTCGCCACCCGCCTGCCCCACCGCGTCCGCAACGTGATCAACATCGCCGCCGGATTCAAAACCACGGTTCTCAACCGCCTCATCCTCTTCGAGCAGATCCTCGCCATCGAGAACGATCCGAATTTCAACGCGGGCGATTTCTACGGGAAAAAACCTCCCACCTACGGGCTCGCCCTCGCGCGGATGATTTCCCACAAGACCTTCGTCCATCTGGACTCCATCGAGAACCGCGCCCGCCAGGACATCATACAGGCGGAGGACGTGCTCGCGTGGTACCGGGCCCGCGACCAGTTCCAGAGCTACATGCTCCATCAGGGGAAAAAATTCGTCCGCCGCTTCGATGCGAACACATATCTCCGCATCATTGACATGTGGTCCCGTTTCGACGGCCTCTTCGAAGGCGATGCGGAAAGCCCGGAAGAACTCTTCGGGCGATCCAAGGCCGCAGGACAGAACTGGCTCGTCTTCTCCATCGATTCGGATTTCTGCTTCTACCCCGAAGAACAGTCGGAACTCGTGAGACTTCTGGAAAGCGCGGGAGTCGAGACCATGCACATCACCGTCCACTCGGACAAAGGCCACGATTCCTTCCTCCTCGAGCCGGATCTTTACACCCCGCACATAAGCTGGATGCTCCGCTAGAATGCCCATGATCCGCTTCTCCGTCTTTCTCGCCGCCGCAGCCATCATCGGCCTGGGAATCATCGGCGTCGGTCAGTTGGAAAAGGACGCCGGCATGGCCTTTCTGCTCGGCTGCCTCACCCTCGGCGGCGGGCTTCTGATCTGCGGCCTCTTCAGTCTGAAAATGCAATGGCACGGGATCATCGGAGCAGGCGTCCTCGCGCTCCTCGGCATAGGGCGCGGCATCATGAACCTTCCCGGCATTGCCGGTTTTTTCTCCGGAGACCGCCCGCGCGGCAACGCCCCCGCCCTCGAACTCGCCACCCTCATCATCTGCGCCTACCTCCTCCTCCGCATCTGGCAGGCATGGAAAACCGAGCGAGTCCGCCGTATGACGGAAGCCGAACCGTCCGACGGATAGTTTCCTCCCGCGTCACTCCTCCGAAACGTGCAAACGCAGGAACCTGCTAGGCTCCACCACCGGCGCCCAACCCATGCTGAAATTCCCGTGGAAAACGGAGACTCCCTCCGTGGACCATTTGCTAAGATCGTCGGAAACTTCCACCTTGTAGATCAGTTCCGGGCGGGACTCGTAGTAAGTCAGAACGAGGTTTCCGCCTATCATCTGGGTGCTCAGGGCACCTTCCGAATCTGATTTCTCCGGATCGAGACCCAGCCCGTATTCCATGAGCTGACCCATCCCGTCTCCATCGTCATCCGCTCCGGCCGCCGTATCGAAGGCGAATCCCTTTTCCACGTTCCACGCCTGGAATCTTGTCCATGCTTTCGTGGAAACCGTATCCGAAAAGGTCGAGGCACCGAATCCGTTCGAGGCGCGGATGCGGAAAAAACGCGTCTCACCGGGAACCAAATCCCCGGCCCGATAAAAAACCGAGTCCCTCCGAAGTCTGGCGACCTCCGTCCACCCGTCCGTTCCATTCGCGCTGCTTTCGATGAAATAACCGAATGCCGCCTCCTGGCCGTTCCACGAAAGATCCGCGTGCCCGATGCCTACACCGGCTCCCGCAAGAACCGGGGAAACTGGTGGCAATACGGGCATTTCACCTTGCAGAAAAGCCAAGTAGCTGGTTTTTTCGGAACCAAACGTGTTGAACGATCCTGCCACGATGATGCTCCCGTCGGAGGTGAGGGAAATGCTTCGAACCGTGCCGCTCGCGCCGACTCCAATACGGAAATCCCGGTCGATTGCCCCGTCGGCTTCAAGCCGGGCGACGCCACGCATATACTTTCCGGCTACCGTGGTGAAACCGCCTGCGATCAGAAATTTTCCGTCAGGGAGTCTTTCCAGCTCCGATACCGTCGAACTGATTTCCGGGGGAATGAAGGATCCGTCGAGAGAGCCATCTGGATTCAGCTTCGCGAGGCGTGATCTGGGTTCGCCAAAAACGGAAGTGAACGAACCGGCGATCACGATGCTGCCGTCGGGAAGAGCCTCCAGCGCGTTGATCGAACCGACATAGGTCGAGTTTCCGAGCGCCGGATCGACTACCCCGAGCGGATCGCAGCGCATGATTCCTCGCCGGACAATATCGTTGATTTCGTAGAAAGACCCTCCGGCGACAATACGCTGATCAGGATGGAAGCCGACCGCATTGACCGAGCTGTCCACGTAAAGAGCGAGGTTGGGATCGATGGAGCCGTCCTGCTCCAGTCTCACCAGCGCCCCGGTAGGCCTGCCTCCGAAGTTCTCCGTATTCAGCCCGAGGAGGACTCTTCCCAGCGCATCGATTTCCACACAGTTGATCTGGTAGCGGCTCTTCGGAGGAGTGAACGTGGCGTCGTGTGTCCCGTCCGGATTGAGCCGGAGAATCCCGTATTCACTCCATCCCAGTACGGAGCTGAAGCTATTGCTGACCACGTAGATCCTGCCGTCGGGAGCCAGGGCGATTTCCTTGGCGGATGAGGTGAGAAGATTTCCCGTGTCGAACGAGGCATCGAGAGTGCGGTCGGCATTGAGGCGCGCCATGTATTTTCTCTGGGCTCCGAGGACGGTCGTATAATAGCCGGATATGAGGATCTTCCCATCCGGCTGAACCGCCATGCTTTCGAGCGAACCGCCCGTGAAACTCACGCCGGCCGTTCCCGGAACGGGACTGCCCGCCCCCGTCCAGATTGCCGTGGTGGTGGCCGCCGTGATATCCGAAAACTCGCTGAATCCGTTTGCGTTTCCCGCCCGGACACGGAAGTGGTATTCCGTCTCCGGCAAGAGACCCGTGACGATGTGGCTTGTGGAAAAGGAGGATACCTGCTCCCAACCCGAAGCTCCGTCCGGACTGCGTTCCAACCGGTAGTTCTTCACGTTCGAAGAGTCGCCCCAGGTCAGCCTGATTGCATTTCCGGACAGAGCCTCTGCTGCCAGATCTGGCGGAACTCCCGGCAGTGACAGCCCCACCTCGGAGAGAAGTCTCGTGAAACGACTGACGGGAGTGCCGCTCACCTGGGTGAAGTCCCCGCTGATCAGACAGCGTCCCGCCGCATCCTCCGATACGCTTCTCACCGCAATATCCGGACCGTCCGCTCCTCCGAAGCCCGGATCGATCTCCCATTTGTCCGAGTATCCGGAAAAGCTCCGGTAGATCGATTTTTTTACCAATCTCGCCACCCCCCTCATCGGAATGCCGTTCACTTCCGTGAACCGACCCGCGATCAAAGCGTCATCCCCGTTCTCGCCGACAGCGATGGAGAGGACGGCTCCATTCGGGTAGATGCTGAAAAACGGATCCGGTTCCCCGTCTATCCCGACGATACTCAGGTATGCGTGCGGTTCGTCTCCGATTCTTGTAAATTCACCGGCGATGAATGCATATTGTTCGCCTCCAAAACTGGCGGGAATAACTGCCCCGGCTTTCGCGAGCCCGACCTTCCGAACGCCCCCCTCAAACAGCCGCGGGCGGAAAAAGCGCTCCAATTGGCCGTATTCGTCAATGATAGCGACTCCATCCAGATCGTCTTGCGAGTCCACGGTATCGAAGCGCCCAGTCACCATGAACCTGCTTCCGAACCCACCGTAAGTCCCGTTGATTGCCTCGACCACCCCGTTCACCGCCGGACTCCGGAAATAACTCGGTTCACCGTTGTCCGACAACAGAGCGAAATTCTGCCGCAGCTCACCATTGAAACTGCTGAAACTACCCCCTATCGCCCAGGAATCACCGGATCGGGCCACCGCTTGAATCGGCCCGTTGCTTCCGGTTCCCACCCGAAAAGTCGTGTCCAGAGACCCGTCCGGCTTCACCATCGCGATCTTTCCGACAGTCGTTCCGTTGTAGCTTGAAAAATTTCCCACGAGGAGGATTCGCCCGTAAAAGTCTTCCGCCGCATGAAGTACCGTGCCGATCACACCGGTGCCGGGATGGAATGACGTGTCGAGACTGCCATCTTCATTCAGGATGGCCACGCCTTTGCGGCCGATCCCATCGTAACTACTGAACGAACCCGCGATCAGAATTTTCCCGCTGTTCAGTGGCAGGATGGTGGTTACCGTGCCATTGGCACCGGCTCCCGTCTGGAAGGTGGGATCCAGATCCCCGTGCTGGGCGCTCGCCGGTTGGCAGGTGGCGAAAATTGTAGCCAGCAGACCGGAGCGTAAAAGGAATCCGGTGGCATTCCTTACGGTCTTCGGCAGGGTTATCATATCCCGTTATTTTCAATCAAAAATTTCGCCTCACAAGGCTAAACTGGGAAAGTCTGCGTCTGAACCATCCGTGATTGCGTCCATTTCCGCCCGACGCCATTCTACCCGCATGACTCGATTTTTGATCGCAGCCGTTCTGCTGCTGCTCACTCTTCCGCTCTGTGCGCAGGAAAAGGAAACGGGGAGCGCCGCGCCCATCGAGGTGAAGGATGTGACCGCGGACGAGGCCATCGGGAACCGCATCCGGGAAATTTTCAAAGCGGTGGGTGGCTTCGAGTCCGTGGAGATTACCGTCCAGTCCGGTGTGGTGGAACTCTCCGGCGAGATTGCCACCGAAAAGCTGCGGAGCGATGCCGTCTCTCTCGCCGCCCGCACCGACGGGGTCGTCACCACACTGGATCGGATGAAGGAACCGAACGAAATCACCAGTCAGTTCGCTCCAGCTTATGAAAAACTCAAGGAAATGGGTCGCACCCTCGTGGTGAAACTTCCCCTCATCGGCACCGCACTTCTTCTCCTGATCGCCGCCTACCTGCTCACAAAACTCTTTGAAAACAACCGCCGCTGGCTGGATCGGTTCAACTTTTCCTCGCTGGGGAAACAGCTCGCGCTGCGCGTTGTCAGGCTGGTGATTTTTCTGATCGCGGTTCTCTTCGCGTTGGAGCTGCTCGATGCCACGGCCATTGTCGGGGCGATCATCGGTGCGGCCGGCCTCGCCGGCATTGCCCTGGGTTTCGCTTTCAAAAACATCGTGGAAAACTATCTGGCCGGGGTTCTCCTGAGCACACGCAACCCCTTCGAGATGGGGGATACGGTGGAGATCAACGGACAGACCGGAAAAGTCGCTCTGCTCACCGCACGCGACACCGTCCTGGTGACTCTCGACGGAAACCATCTCCGCATTCCCAACGGCGTGGTGATGAATTCGGTTCTCCTGAACTTCACACGCAATCCGCTGCGCCGTTTCGATTTTTACGTGGGCGTTTCCACCGATTTCGATCTCGGAGAGGTGAAGCGAATCGCCATGGAAAATCTCAGGGAAAACCCTGCGGTGCTAACCGATCCGCCTCCCATGGTCATCGTTGACAGCCTCGGGGACAGCTCGGTGATGGTGCGTCTCTTCGGCTGGATCAACCAGACCAACCACGATTTCCTGAAATCGAAAAGCGAATCGATACGCCTCGTCAAGGAAGCCTTCGACGAGGCCGGGATCGAGATGCCCGAACCCATCTACCGGGTTCATCTTCGCGAGGGAGCCTCTCCGGCCTCCGGCGCATCCGCCGCCACCGTGGATAGGAAACCCGTGACGGAAAAGAAGGGCGTGGAGCATGGCGACCTCTCGCCGGACGATACCATCGACAACCAGATCAGGGACGAAGCGAGCAAATCGGATGAGACCAATCTGCTGAGCGAGAAAGAAATACCCTCCAGGTAAAACTTTCAACGACCGCCCCCAAAAAACCGATCAACGTAAATACTTCTTGCTCGTTCTGTATTTTCAGTATTTACTGAAACAGAAGAAAGAAACGCCATGAGACTACCAGAAGGAATCCAGGAAATCGAAGTCTATTACGACGGCCGGTGTGGGATGTGCTGCAGCTTCCATGAATGGATCAACCGCCAGCCCCGCGCCTTCGGAATCGCGTTCATCCCTTACCAGGCGGCGGACGCGGAGCGCATTTTCCCCGGTATCGGGATGCTTGATCCGGCACGGGAGATGATCGTGAGGACTGGTGAGAAAGAAATTTTCCGGGGAGCCGAGGCCTGGGTTCTCTGCCTCTTGAGCTGCGCGAACCATCAGGCTGCGGCGAAGAGGCTGGCCGGGCCGGGATTGCTGCCGGTCGCCATTCATGCCTGCCGCATGCTGGCCGCGAACCGCCATGCCTTGAGCAAGGTTTTCTTCCGGAGCAAGGATCGCAAGGTGCGGGAGGAACTCCACAGGATGGAGACTCCGGAGTGTGAGGACGGATTCTGCACGAACCCTGACCTGATAGAAAAACAATGAACACCGAATTTTTTGAAATCGCATTCCGGGTGGCCGGATTGATTTTATGCGGGCTGGTGGTCGCGAATTTCGTGGCGGCCAGGCGCTTCGTATACGCGGAAAACCTCAGCGCCTGCGATGTGATGGTAAGGCAGATTTTCCATGTCCACTGCGCCTACATCATCGCCATCATCGCCATCATCGCCGCGCTTGCATTGCTCTGCCTAGGCTGGCCGGGGATGCTTCTGGAGGGAGGCATGGCGCGGGTTGTCTGCGGATTTTTCGGAGTGTTCTGGGGAAGCCGTGTGGTGGTGCAGCTCACTTACTATGATCGCGAAACCAGGCGCGCCAACCGTGGCTGGGACGTCTTTTTCCTCGGAGTCTTCGTCTTCCTTTCGTTGATTTTCACCCTTGCCGCCATTTTCCAATGAAAGGACTGCTCGAAACCGGACTCATCATCGGAGGTTGCTCGCTGTGCCTCCTCTCCATCGCCAGCTTTTGGATCCCGAAGGTGCTCGGCTGGAAGGAAAAACTCGCCGGACTCACCCCGCTGATGCGCGAGCTGTTCTGGACGTATTCGATCTACGTGTGGAGCAGTCATGTGTTTTTCGCAGTCCTTACACTGGGATTCGGAGAATGGTTGATGGGTGGATCCGCGGCGGCGATTGCGATGACAGCGTTCATGCTCTTCTGGTGGGGAGTGCGGCTGGCTTTGCAGCTCTTCGGATTTGATCTGAGCGAGGTGAGACCAACGCGGTTCAACCGCGCCGCAAAGCATCTGCTGACCTTACTGTTCACCGGCCTTGTCATCCTTTTCGGCGCTCTGCTTTGGTGGAACCTGGGAGGCCTCGGGTGACCGCAGCAATTCCATTTCTTGTGCTCGCCGGAGTTGCCACCGGCCAGTTGGTCGCAAAGGTGAGATCCACCGCATGGAGGCGGGGACTCGGCTGGTTTGTTCTTATCGCGCTGACCGTCGCGGCGGATTTCGCAATGAAAGACGCGGAGCCACTCTGGCGGATGGTGGCGATCTGTTGCGTGCTCCTGGGCGCGATGAAAAGCCTGGTGTATGCCGAGTGGGCAGGTTCGCGCACGCTTCCCCTTCCCCGCTACCTGGTTTTTGCTTTTCTCTGGTTCGGGATGGATCCGGGGAGTTTCCGCGTCAGACGGAAGGGACTGAGCTGGTTGGATGACGTGCGACTGGGCTTTCTCCTCATGCCGATCAGCACCCTCGGGGCGTGGCTCGTAGGGGCGATGGAATGGCGGCATATCTTCGTGATGTTCCTTCCCATGAGCCTCGGATTTCACTTCGGCGGCTCCGGGTGCTCAAGGGATTTCACCGCTTCCACGGTTTCCCGGTAAGGACTCTTTTCCCGAATGTGTTGAAAACCGATGGAATCGGGGATTTCTGGAGCAGACGCTGGAACACGGGATATTCACAAATGATGCAGCGCCTCGTCGGACGACCTTTCGGAAACCTGTTCGGGGACGGCGCCGGGATCATGGCCGTCTTCTTCATATCGGGACTCCTCCACGAGGCGGCTATCACCCTGTCCGTGGGAGCGGGCTATGGGTTGCCAACACTCTATTTCACCATCCACGGTCTCCTCATTCTTGGGGAGAGAAAATGGAATCGCAAGCTTGGCAAGATCCCCGCACTCCTCGCCGTGTTGCTACCGCTGGGAATGCTTTTCCCTCCAGATTTCCAGAGAGAGGTGATCTCAGAATTTCTCGATGTCTTTGATGTTATGAGTCGGGTTCTCGGAAACGGGTAAACCAAGGAATTTACAAAACTTTAAAAATTATTTAAGAAATATTGACTTTACGGATTGTAGTGGCTAAAAAATTCATATCCCTCACAAAACCACCCCCATGACTCCCCAAATTGTTTCACAAACGCGCCTGTTTTCAGGTTCTTCTGCTAGAGCCGTTGCCATAGGTGTTTCCGCACTGGTTTTTCCTGCACAAATACAGGCGGAAGCCGTCGATACCGAACTAGTCCTGCTCGTGGACATTGTCCGCCCGGAACTCAGCAACCGGAATTTCACCCGGCTGATGGATGGTTATGCGGCTACGTTTACCAGTTCCCAGATGATGGATTCCATCCAGTCCGGAGCCACGGGAAGGATCGCCGCCTCGCTGATGTTTTACGGCGGCTCAAACGAACAGTTTGTCGGAGTCCCCTGGATGTCCATCGGGACTCCATCGGAGGCGGCCACTTTCGCCAGCCTGATCCAGGCGGCCACACGACCCAGAACTTTTTCCTATTCCGATCCGGGCGCGGCGCTGAGTGCCGCCGCGGTTTCCTTCGGCACCGAGACTGGAAACACTGGGAATGGATTTGAGAGCGTAACCCAGATTGTCGAAGTCGCCTCCTCCGGAATCCCTTCCAACAGCATGGCAGCCTCCACGGCAACCAGCAGAACGAACGCGCTCGCATCCGGGGTGGATCTGATCAACACCGTCGCCCTCGGGCGTTTCTCCGATGAGATCGAGACCTTCTATGCGGCGAACGTGATCGGAAGCACGCTGCCCGGGGTTTCTTCGACGGTGACCAGCAGCCCTTTGAACAACTCCGTGGGAGCCGCGGTTAGCGCACTGCTCATCACCACCACCGACCGCGGAGCGGCGGCCTCCATTGTTACGGTTCCCGAGCCGAGCATTTTCAGTGCGTTTTCAGCAGCGGCACTCCTGCTACTGAGAAGGCGCAGGAGTTGATTCTCACTCCCTGTCCGCGACGAACAGAGTGTGGGTGAAACGTTTCGCCTTCGGGTAGGCCTTCGCACCGATGCACTCGACGTTTTTGAAAATCTTTCCCAGTGACCTGGCAAAGGTCTTGTCCTGGTTCGCCGACCAGTAGACGACCCGCCCTCCGGAACGGAGCGCGGCTTTCGCCCGGGCGATTCCCCCGCTGTCGTAGAGCTTCGCATTTCCCTTCTGGACGAGTGGATCCGGGCTGTTGTCCACATCGAGGAGAATGGCATCGTATCGTTTCCGTCGCAGCCCGGGTGATCAGCTCGGCCACGTCGCGGATGTGAATACGCACTCTCGGATCATCCACGAGGAGGCCGTTCACATCCGTTAGAAACTCTCGGTTCCAATCGACGACGACCTGCAACAGCTCGGCCACATCGACGATGGCATCGGGCGGACAGAGTTCGAGAACGCGACGTAGGGTGAACCCGAAGCCAAGTCCACCGATGAGGATACGTGGTTTTGCAGGCATGTTCGCGCAGGCGAGATCCGCCATCTGCTGCTCTGAAGAAGAGGCGTTCGTGCTCATCAGCGGCACCCCGCCGACTTTCATGTAGTGCTGCCCGTCGTGCTCCAAAAGGATCAGCGGCTCACCATCCGGGGTGTTGGAGGTGGCGAGGGTGGTGGTCGGTTTCATGGAAGCGGCATTTGACGGGCGCAAATCACTCCCACTCGATGCTCGCGGGCGGCTTGGTGGAAATATCGTAGAGGACGCGGTTGATGCCGTCCACTTCGTTGAGAATTTTCTGACTGGTTTCGCGGAGAAGCTGGGCGGGGAGATCGACCCACTCGGCCGTCATCGCGTCCTCGGAAATGACCGCCCGGAGATTCGTGGCCCATTCGTAGCTGCGCTCGTCACCTTTCACTCCGACGGTTTTCACGGGAATGAGACCCGCGTATGCCTGCCAGACCTTGTCATACCAGCCGTGCTCCTTGAGCTTCCCGATGAAAATCGCATCGCATTCGCGGATGATATCGAGCCTTTCCCTGTCCACGATTCGCCCGGGCAGCGGACGGCAAGGCCCGGGCCAGGGAACGGATGGCGCTCGAGGATGTCCGGCGCGATCCCGAGGGAATGGCCAAGCTCGCGCACCTCGTCTTTGAAAAGCTCCGCCAGTGGCTCGAGGACTTTTCCCTCCGCCTGAAGTTCCAGGATCGGTGCCACACGGTTGTGGTGGGTCTTGATGATGGAGGCCTTGGATTTCGCGTTCGACGCGCTTTCGATCACATCGGGATAAAGGGTTCCCTGGGCGAGCATTTCGGCATCGCCAACGGAATCCCAGAAGACATCGATGAACAGGTTTCCGATGATTTTGCGCTTTCTTCTCGGGATCGGCCTCTCCTGCCAGGGCGTCGAGGAAACGCTCGGCTGCGTCGATGGTTTCGATCTCCAGGCCCATCCGTTTGAAATTCGCCTGCACCTCTTCCGCCTCGTTTTTGCGCAGGAGTCCGTTGTCCACGAAAATGGCGCGGACTTTCACGCCCGCCTCTTTCAGAAGTACGGCAAGCACCGTGCTATCCACTCCGCCGGAGACGCCGCAGACCACCTGCCGGTCACCCACGGTCTCGCGGATGCGTTCGATCATCTCTCGTTTGAAATCATCGATCTTGAATGGCTCCAGGTCTTTGGCGAGGCCGAGGAAATTTTGCAGAATCCGCAGACCCTCGTGGCTGTGCGTGACTTCGGGGTGAAACTGGATTCCAAAGAATCGCTCTCCCCATTGGAGTGAAACCGGGGTTCCGTGCTGGTTCGTTCCGATGACTTTCGCGCACTCGGGAATCACTTTCACCGTGTCCGAGTGGCTCATCCAGACCTGGGATTTTTCGGAAATACCCTCGTAGAGAGGGTTGTGGATATCCGGGAAAAGATTCGCGGAGCCATACTCGCGACGGTCGCTCTTCTCGATCGTCCCGCCGAATTTCAGGTTCAGAAGCTGCATGCCGTAGCACACCCCGAGGACGGGAACATCGAAAGCTTTCAACGCCTCGAAATCGAGATCCGGCGCGTCCGGCTCGCTGGTGCTCTTCGGCCCACCGGAAAGAATGATCGCCCCCGGCTTCCCGATGTCAGGAAAATCCTCCAGCGAGTAGAGCATGGCGAAAAAGCCCAGCTCCCTCACCCGCCGGACAATGAGTTGGGTGTATTGCGAGCCGAAGTCGATGACGGCGACGTGATTGCTATCATCCATAAAATTCAAAACTCAAAATTCAAAACTCAATTATCCTTGGCCGCTACTACGCGATCTGAATGCGCGCGTCCCCTTACTCGTTGGAATTCTTATCTTCATTGAGAGTTGAAATTTGAGTTTTGAATTTTCATCCAAGCGGCTGGTAATTCGTTGGCTCCTCGGTCATGACGATGTCGTGGACGTGGCTCTCGCGAAGGCCGCCGGGGGTGATGCGGGTGAAGGTGGCGCGCTCGCGGAGTTCGGCGAGCGTCGAGGCACCGACGTAGCCCATGCCGGATTTCAGGCCGCCCATGAGCTGGAAAATGACATCGGAGAGCGGCCCCTTGTATGGCACGCGGCCTTCGACGCCTTCAGCGACGAGTTTGCCGGAGCTGTTCTGGGAGTAGCGGTCGCCGGCGCCTTTGCGCATGGCTCCGAGCGAACCCATGCCGCGATAGGTTTTAAAACGGCGGCCCTGGTAGTAAACGCTTTGGCCGGGGCTTTCGCGGGTTCCGGCGAGGATGGAGCCGAGCATGACCAGATCGGCTCCGGCGGCGATGGCTTTCACCACATCGCCCGAGTAGCGGATGCCTCCGTCGGCAATGACTTTCACGCCACGCTCACGGCAGTAGCCTGCAACATTCTGGATGGCGGTGAACTGGGGCATTCCCACTCCGGCGATGACGCGGGTGGTGCAGATCGATCCGGGGCCGACACCTACTTTCAGCGCGCTGGCACCTGCGGAAACCAGATCGCGCGCACCCGCTTCGGTGACAACGTTTCCGGCAATCACCGGCAGATCCCCCATGCTGCGAAGTTTCTCGATGACGTCCATCACGTGCCGGGTGTGACCGGTGGCCGCGTCGATGAAAAGCGCGTCCGCTCCTGCTTCGATAAGCGCCTTCGCACGTTCCTCGACATCGGGGCCGACACCGACCGCCGCGCCGCAGCGGAGCTGGCCGTTGGAGTCTTTCGCGGCACTGGTGAAGGTGATGCGTTTCTCGATATCCGATCCTGTGATAAGGCCGACGAGATGGCCTCCGTCATCGACGAGAGGCAGTTTCTCGATGCGGTTTTTGTAAAGGATGCGCCGGGCTTCCTCCAAGCTCGTGTTCGGAGGGGCGGTCACCACTTTTTCGCGTGGGGTCATGACTTCGGAAACGAGGGCACCAGGTCGGTCGAGATAGCGGACGTCGCGACCGGTGACCATGCCTTCGAGCTTCCCCTGTCCATCGACAACCGGGAATCCGGAGAAGCCGTTCTCGTCCATGATCGCGAGAACGCGCTCGACGGTGTCGATTTTGGAAACGGTGAGCGGCTTGATGATGACCGCGCTTTCCGAGCGTTTCACCTTCGAAACCATCGCTGCCTGCTCCTCGATAGAGCATGCCCGGTGGATCACGCCCATGCCGCCTTCACGGGCGAGGGCGATCGCGAGATCGTGCTCGGAGACGGTATCCATCGCTGCGGAAACAACCGGAAGCCGGAGGGAAATCCCTTCGGTCAGGTTGGTGGAAAGGTCGGCTTCGCCCGGTAGATATCGAGCTCAAAGCCGGAACAAGAAGCACATCGTCAAACGACAATCCCAATGAAATCTCTGCCATGCGAAAGTCAACAGAGCCGCCCGCGACTGGGCAAGCCCGGATTCACGTTCTTTTCAATTCCCTCCCATGCGGGGAAAACAGCGCGGAGAAAAGCATTGAATAGACTCGGCGACGCGGGACTTTGATCCGTTTCCGTAGGGCGTCGAGATCCGCTCCTTCCATGAGTTCAAGAGTTTCCCGTGCGATCATCGCCGGTAGGACGCTGGCCGTGCGGAGGCGGCGGGATTCCAGTTTATCGGAATAGAAGAAACCGGCATCCGACCTTTCCAGCGCCATTTCCCGCCATTTGGAAAACGCTTCCAACAGTTCCTTTTCTTCCGTGGGATCGGCAACAGGAAGATAGCATCTTCCCGATCCGAGATCCTCGGGGAGATCGCGGAGGATGTTTACGAGCTGGAGGGATTTTCCGTAGTCCACCGCGTGCTTCAGGAGATTCGGCTTCCGGCTGGAGGGAGAATTTCTCGCCAAGAGTGAGGTAGCCAAGCTTCGTCCAGAATTCTCCCACGCATCCTGCAACACGCCAGGTGTAGTCTTCCAGCTCCGCATCGTCTGCGAGGCGACCGGACTTAAGAAGGTTGCTTTTCCGAATCTCTCCAGATCCAGACGCTGTCCGCTGATAATTATACCAACCACTTCACGGATCAGATCTATTTCCCGTGCGGACAGAGAATCGAGCGCATCCAGCACCTCCCCCGCCCTTTCCAACAGAAGCCTTTCCCGCTCATCCGGCGTGCCTGCAATAAGGAACTCCGGCCATGACCCGAACCCGTGGTCGCCGGATACCTGTTCGGAAAATTTCTCCAAACAACGCAGTCTCTCCTCAGCAGGAACATCAGCCGAATCCGCGATCGTATCACTGATCCGCGCCAAGCAAATACGCGATCCCCGCCGGTCGCCGCATCGGCTTCGGGAGCAGACGCAGACTGAGATAAAACGAACGCGAAACACCTTTCAGAACGTCCGTTTCAAGCTCCGCATCCATCACTCATCGATCGCAAGGATCCGACCGCAGTTCTCGCATTGGGTCACCTCTTTCTCGCGTCTGCACCGCGATGGCGGTGGAGGCGATCACCTTCATGTGGCAGCCGGTGCACTTGCCGTCTTTCAGGGTCGCGATGGCCATGCCGTCCTTGGATTTCATCAGCTTTTCGTAGAGCGGCAGGTAGTCTTCGGAAACGTCCGCCACGAGCTTCTCGCGCTCCGCTTCCACTTCCTTCGACCTGCTCTTCCATTTTTTCGTGTCGTTGTTTGATCGAGACCAGATCCTCTTCTACGACCGCCTTTGTCTTCGCGAGCCGGGCCTCGGCTTCCGTCTGCCGTTTCCGGAAAGCATCCACTTCTTCCATCGCCTCAAGCTCTTTGGTTTCCAGCTCGTCGATCTCTTTTTTGTAGCGGGTCACCTCGTGGCCGAGGGCGTTGTATTCGTCGTTTTTCTTGGTCTCGAACTGCTGCGTCTGAAGGCGCTTGATCGTCGTCCTGCGCGTTTCCGCATCCATCTCGATCTTTTTCACTTTCAGCTCGACGGCTTTGAGTTCGTCGTGGGCTTTCTTCAGAGCGGCGGTGTCGCCATCGAGTTTCGCCTTCGCGCGGGCTTCCTCCTGCGGGAGTTTCGCCAGTTCCTTTTTCAGCGTTAGCAAACGCCTGTCCCTGTCCTGCAAAATCAAAAGTCCGCGAATCTCATCCAACATGGAAAAGGATTATCCGCCCGCCGCCCGCTCCGCAAGCACCGCGTGCCTCTCATTTTTCCGCCGCCGCAACGCATCCCAGGCATACAGCGCGATCGCCAGCCAGATCAGGACAAAGGACATCAGGCGCACGGTCGTCATCGGCTCTCCATACATTTTCCATCCGATGAAAAACTGACAGCGTCGGCCCGATGAACTGAAGCATCCCCAGCGTTCCCAGCCGGATATTCCGACTCGCGTAGCCGAAGCACAGCAGCGGAACCGCCGTCACCACACCCGTCCCGGCAAGCCAGAGACGCATTCTCCCAGCTCCCGCCGAATGCAGCCGGCAAACTCGCGCTTTGCCAGACCAGCCAACCCAATGCCAACGGCACCAGCAGCGAACTCTCGACGGTCAGCCCGTCCAGAGCACCCAGCGGCGAGCGTTTCCTCACCACTCCATAGAGCGAAAACGAAAGTGCCAAAGTCAGCGCTACCCACGGGAAATGCCCCACCCCCGGAATCTGCAGAAGCACCCCGCAGAACGCCACCGCCACCGCCGTCATCTGGAGTCGGTTCTGCCTTTCCCCGAACCACAGCGCCCCGAAGAGAATGTTGAGAAACGGGTTGATATAGTAACCGAGCGCTCCCTCGATCATCCGCTCGTTCAGAGTCGCCCAGACATAGAGCAGCCAGTTTCCACCGATCAGACATCCGGAAAGCAAATGCCAGCCCACCGTCCTCAGATCCGTCCGCAATCCCACCTTCCTCCACCAAAGAAGCGGCCAAAGCATCAGGCATGTCCAGCAAGTCCGCTGCGCCACGATGCTCACCGGATGCAGGAAATCCAGATGCTTCCAGTAAATCGGCAAGACTCCCCAAAGCGTGAACGCCATCACTCCCACCAGCATCCCCTTCGCGTTCCCCGTCACACGCTTTAATTACTTCCTCTTACTCTTCCTTGAAGTTTAAAATTTAAAATTTAGAGTTTCGCGCGTGTCCGAAACCCGCCTCAGCATCCCCCAATACGCCATGGCGCTCGCCCATGTCGCCAGCCTCCGCTCCGAGGATCCCTACCGGAAAGTGGGAGCCGCCGCCCTCGACTTCGACAACCGCGTGATCGGCACCGCCTACAACGGCCTCGCCCCCGGCTACGATCCTCGATCCGGAATTCTGGGCAGACCGGGAAGCCCGCCAGAAATTCATGCTCCACGCGGAAATCAATCTCTGCTCCCTTTTCAAACGTGGTGAGGCGAAGATCGTCGCCACCACCACCATGCCCTGCACCGCCTGCATGCAGACCCTCTGCGCCTACGGCATCAAGGAAATCTACTATCAGGAAATCTACCACGCCTCCGATGCCCCGGAGATCGCGGAGCTTTACGGGATCACCCTGGAACAGGTCAGCGATTTCCCCACGAATCGCGGACTTTAGTCCGCACGCGAATCCCGCCTTGCCCATCCGCCGCTACCCGTTACAGCCTCCCGCATGGCTAAGAAACCAGTAGTGCTCATCATCCGCGACGGTTGGGGAACCAACCCCGGCGGCAAGGAAACCGCGGAAAAGGACGGCAACGCCGTAATCCTCGGAAACACACCTTTCACCGACGAAGTCCTCTCCCAATACCCCCACAGCTTCCTCTCCGCATCCGGCCTCGACGTCGGCCTCCCGGACGGACAGATGGGCAACTCCGAAGTCGGCCACCTCAATCTCGGCGCGGGTCGTATCGTCTATCAGGACTTCACCCGCATCAACAAGGCCATCGCCGAAGGCACCATCGCCGACAACGAGATTTTCAAAAACACGATGACGAGGGCGAAATCCGGACGCCTCCATTTCATCGGCCTCGTCTCCGATGGCGGCGTCCACTCCCACCAGGATCAGCTCATCGCCATGACCAAGCTCGCCTCCGAAGCCGGCGTGAAAGACATTTTCATCCACGCCATCACCGACGGACGCGATACCTCCCCCACCGGCGGCGCGGCATACGTTTCCAAAGTCGAGGACGAGACTGCGAAATACGGTGCCAAAATCGCCACCGTCGTCGGCCGCTACTTCGCCATGGACCGCGACAAGCGCTGGGACCGGGTGAAACTCGCCTGGGACGCCATCGTCCATGGCATCGGGCGAAAAAAGGAAGTCCTCGCCTCGGAAGCCATCGCCGAAACTTATGAGACACAGGCGAAAACCGACGAGTTCATGCCGCCCATGGTATTTCACGAGGCGGATACCCAGCGCGTCCGCGATGGCGATGTCGTCCTCTTCTTCAACTTCCGCGCAGACCGTGCCCGCGAGCTTTCCGAAGCATTTCTCCTCGAGAACTTCGATGGATTCGAACGCGGCAACGTCCCGAAAGTCGACTTTCGTCACCCTCACCGTCTATGACGAGAAATACCCCTGCTGATGCCATCTTCACCCCGCAGTCCCTTGAAATGACCCTCGGGGAAACCGTCGCCGCAGCCGGCATGAAGCAGATGCGCATCGCGGAGACGGAGAAATATCCGCACGTCACCTATTTCTTCAACGGCGGGGCGGAAGAGCCGAACAAAGGTGAAGACCGTTTCATCATCCCTTCCCCCAAGGACGTCCCCACCTACGACTTCAAGCCCCAGATGTCCGCCGAGGAAGTCACTACAACCGTTGTGGACAATCTAAAGCACTTCGACCTCGTCATCCTCAACTTCGCCAACCCCGACATGGTCGGCCACACCGGCGTTGTGGAAGCTGCCATGAAAGCCGTCGAAGTCATCGACCATTCCGTCCAGCCAATCGTCGAGCAAACCCTCCGCCTCGGAGGCAAACTCCTCATCACCGCCGACCACGGAAACTGCGAATACATGCGCAACGAGGACGGCTCCCCGAACACCGCACATACTACGAATCTAGTGGAAATCATCTACGTGGCCGACGACGCATCGTCCCACAAAATGCACGACGGCATCCTAGCCGACGTAGCCCCCACCCTCCTGGAAATGCTCCGCCTCGACCAACCGGAGCAGATGACCGGGAAGTCGCTGCTCTCGTAGCTGCCGCGTCCGGCGGCAGGCCGTGCAAGCGGCGTCCCGCCGCTTGTGTATTTCCCAATCGTCACACCATGACCGGCCTCCTGTCACCTGCCGGAAACTGGGACTGCGCTCGCCCCCTCCCGTAGCCGAAGGAGCCGATACCATCTTCAGTCACATCCCGTTTGCGGCCTTGATCGATAAAAGCATCCGCGCTTAGATTTGTCTTCCAGATATGAAAACGATTCTTCTCTTTTTAGCAGCAAAAACCCTACTGGTTCCCATCCTTTTCGGGCAAAATGAGGCTACAGAAACCGACGACCCTTTCAGAAGGGCTTACGAGGCCGAGAAGATTGTGGTCGATGCATATTTCGCTTCGACTAAAGGAATCAATGATCCGGTGGTACGAATGCTCACGTATGCCAGCAAACTCATCGAGATCAACAGGAAACTCGACGAGCCGAAATACGAAATTAGCATGTCACCGAATTTGGTCGACCTCAAGGGGAAGCCTATCTTCAGTATGTCAGACGAACCGCCGGACGATCCGGAGCTACGAAAACACCTACTTGATCAAATTGAAAAACACCGTGAGATAGTTAAGGAGTTGAACACGTTGATACGGCTTCGAAATTCAATCCGCTCAAAGATGGCTCGTGAGGCGAGCGACATGGATCCCGAAATCGAAAATGCCTTCGATCGCCTGAGGACAGCCATCGAAAGAAGAGGCTAGTGGCCGCCGTTCACCAAGACCCGTCTTCCACTCGGCACGTCACTTTCTACACCATCCCGATCCCCTTGTAATCCCCACCAAGGATCTTCCCGATATTCGGAGCTTTAAGCCATCCACCTAGCAGATCCGCATACACGCTCCGGAAATCAACGGTGTGCGCCAGATCACCCTGCGAGAGCTCCGTCAGGCTCGGGTATTTCCCATAAAGCCCGCCCTTCACCCCGCCACCGGCGACGAACATGCACGAGGCCTTCCCGTGATCGGTCCCGCCGCTCGCATTTTCCGAAACCCGCCGTGCCGAACTCCGAGAAGGTCATCAGCACCACCCTCTTGTCGTTCCCCTGCTGTTTCAGATCAGTGAAAAACGATTTCAGCGCGGAGTCCAGTTGCCCGAGCAAGCGGTCGTGGGTATTCGCCTGGTTCGTATGGGTGTCGAAGCCACCATGGCTCACGTAATAGACCCTGGTCGGCATCCCCCCCGCGATCATCCGGGAGACAAGGTTTAGGTTCCGTGAGATCGGAGTGCCGTCATACTGCACATTCGTCTTGTGCTTCGCCGCCACCTCGAGGATTTTCTTCGAAGAAACCTGCGCATCCAGCGCCACACGTTCGAGGAAATCGAGATTCGACTCCCCCTTGATCGCTCCGACCTTTCCGCCCGCAGGCATGTCGATCGATCCCCCGGCGACCGGTCTCGTCCATGGCAGGCTGATTCATCCCCGAGAAAAACCCTTCCGCCTCCGCCTTCTGCCCGCCGCCGTGGATCCAGCGGTAAAGCTCCGGCGAACTCAGGCTCACACCCGGATTCCGCATCGCTCCGAAGCTTTCCGGGGTCGGTCTTGTTGAAACTGATCCCCACCGTCGGATCGATCCCCTCACACGCGTTGTCGAAATACCGACCCAGCCAACCGGTTCCGACCGATTTGTCGTCGTATCCGCCGTTTCCCAGATCGAGGTGGAGACGAAATGCGAGCGGTTCGGATTCGGATAGCCGACACCCTGCACGACCCCCAGCCCGCCTTCCTTGAACATCGAGCCAAGGAAAGGCATCGAAGCATTCAGCCCAAGCCCGTCCTCCAACTTGATCAGATCCTTCGCGTTCTTCCCAATCCTTGGCCGCGCCTTGTGGTAGTCATCGTTCCCGAACGGCACGAGCGTGTTCAGCCCGTCGTTTCCCCCGGCCATCTGCAGCACGACTAGAATCGTATCATCCTTCCCGCTCGCAAACTGCACCGCGCTATCCGCCGCCTCGTTGCCCCAGCTCCGCAAACGTCCTGTCCACAAAACCCGGCAGCGTCCACGTCGCCGATGCACCAAGCACCGCCGATCTCATAAAGTCCCTTCTTGTTTTCATAATCTATCTGGTTTCTTGTTTCTGGCATCTGGGTTCTAAAGTCAGCAAAGCTGATAATACGGCGTGCTCATCATCAGGTGGCAGAGCTCGCCAAGTTCCTTGTCGGTGAAAGCCACGCCCTTTTTCGCATTCGCGTATTCCACGAACGAAGCCCGCGCCTTTTCGGGCATCGGCACGCTGAAGAACCTCGCGATCAGCCCGTCCACCAGCTTCGCCGTATCATTCCTTTCACTCTCTTCGCGATCCCTGAAAAGTCCGGCACCGCAGAGTCGCGCCCGCGCATCCGGTTGCCGCGCATCCGTTGGAAGCGCCGCCCCATCCCTTCCATCATCCCCTCGCCACGCTGCCCTTCATCGATAACTCCCCTTCGTGAGATTCCCAGCGATGTTGTAGCGGGTCAGCAGCGTGTTCGTATTGATCCAAGCCTTGCCCCAGTCCCAGCCCGCCACGTTCGGCGGCATGAACAGCACCTGCCCGAGCTGGATCTGTCCCTGGATGGGGAAAAACGGCGGGGGCGCATCCATTTCCAGCTCTTTGAGCATCTGGACGAGATACTGCACCGGACACTTGATCTGCGTCGCCATCGCCTTCTCGCCGTAAAATTCCTTGGAGAGAAAAATCTCCCGCAGCACCGGCTTCAGTTCGATATCCGCCCTTCCGGAACGTCGCCGCCAGATCCTCCACCGCAGCCTCGGGCGGCGATTCGTACGCAAAATACTCCCAAAGCTTCCCGGCCATGAAGCGCGCACACGCCTCCTTCTCGAAAATCAGTTCCACCACATCCTCCCCCTTGAACCTGCCGGTTTTTCCGAAGATCGTTTTCACCCCGCCATCCCATTGGAAAGTCGCGTGGGTAACCGTCGCCGTTGAGACGGTTCAGCCGGTATCCGGTGAACGCCCGCGCCGCCTCTTTCACATCCTCCTCCGTGTAATTTCCCTCACCCAGCGTGAAAAGCTCCATCACCTCCCGCGCGAAATTCTCATTCGGCATCGCCTTGCTCGATCTCTGCGTATCCAGATAGATCATCATCGCCGGATCCTTCACCACCTCCTGCGTCAGCTCGCGGAAATTCCCGAACGCGTGTTCCCGGAAAAGCTCGTTCTGCTCGATCATCAGCACCGGCTGCTTCACCTTCTGGATCGATGTCGCAAAGTGGTCGTGCCAGAAAAGCGTCATCTTTTCCCGCAGCGGCGCTTTCGTCCCAGCATACGGCGGAACCACCAGCCCTGCGCCTCCACGCCCGCCTCCGGTTGTCCTTCTGCCTCTGCTGCGACAGTCAGTGCGCTGCGCTTTTCCGCCTCCTCAGCGCTCATGTCCCGCGCCTTTCCTCTGGACTTCACGGCGTCGTTCCATGCGTACCCCGCATATCGGCAAGCGCCTGTCTCACAGATCCGCCCACTCCGGCTTGGGATACGCCTCCAAGTCCTCCTCCGGCTCCAGCAAAAGCTCCACCGCCTTCTCCCTCCCCAGCGCGTGCAGCTTTTCCACATCCCCCGGCGATCCACCGAACCCCGCCCGGTTCAACAGATGCTTCGCCTCACCCTTCGTCCAACTTCCAGTCGCTCTCGGTAACATAAAAATCCTCCTTACAACCTTTCCAAACCCCACAATCCAGCAACAGTTGCGCCCAACCTCACTTTCCCCTACTTTTCCCAGCAACAACACATTCTTCCACGAGAATCCGATCCGCGTTTATCCGCGTCCATCCGCGGTTCCTCTTTCCCAGAACCCCAGCGTTCTCACTTTTCACTTCTCACTTTTTTCCAAATGACCGAACTCCTATCCCCCGCCGGAAACTGGGACTGCGCCCGCGCCGCCGTCGCCGCCGGTGCCGATGCCATCTACTTCGGCCTGCCGAAATTCAACGCCCGCCTCCGCGCCGACAATTTCACCGAAGAAGACCTCCCCGAGCTCATGGCCTACCTCCACAAGCACGGGGTCAAAGGCTTCATCGCCATGAACACCCTCATCTTCACCGGCGAGCTGGAGGCAGCGGAAAAGCAGCTCCGCCTCATCGCCGCCGCCGGAGTCGATGCCCTCATCATCCAGGATCTCGGCCTCGCCAAAATGGCCCGCACCATCTGCCCGGAAGTCGAGCTCCACGCCTCCACCCAGATGACCATCACCTCCCCCGAAGGCCTCGCCTTCCTCGAAACCATCTTCCCCATGGAACGAGCCGTCCTATCCCGAGAACTCTCCCTCAAGGAAATCGAACGCTTCAACTCTTCCCTGAACACTGAAAACTTCCAACTGAACACTCCCCTCGAAGTCTTCGTCCACGGCGCCCTCTGCGTCGCCTACTCCGGCCAGTGCCTCACCTCCGAATCCCTCGGCCAGCGCTCCGCCAACCGCGGCGAATGCGCCCAAGCCTGCCGCATGCCCTACGAGATCGTAGTCGATGGCGAGACGCGCGATCTCGGCGAGCACCGCTACCTCCTCTCCCCCCAGGATCTCGCCGCCGTCGATCTCATCCCCGATCTCATCAAAGCCGGAGTCGTCTCCTTCAAAATCGAAGGCCGCCTAAAAACCCCCGAATACGTCGCCGCCGTCACCCGCGTCTATCGCAAAGCCATCGACGACGCCGTAGCTGCCCCCAGTCCCGGGGCAGGCCGTGCAAACCCCGTCCCGGGGTGCGTCGGAGCAGGAGAAATACGAACTTGAAATGACCTTCTCCCGCGGCCTCACCACCGGCTGGCTGGCAGGCACCAACCACCCCTACCTCACCCACGGGAAATTCGGAAAAAAACGCGGCCCCTTCCTCGGCACCATCATCGAAGCCCAGAACGGCTGGATCCGCCTCGACACCCCTCCCTCCGCACAAACCCCGCCCCTCAAAGCAGGCGACGGCATCGTCTTCGACGCCGGGGAAAACCGCGACCTCGAGCAGGGCGCCTCCATCTGGAAAATCGAGAACGACCGCATCATCTTCCACCGCACCTTTTCCGGCATCAACTTCGACCGCATCCGCCCCGGCGTCACCCTCTACAAAACCGCCGACCCCGCCCTCGAATCCGAGATCCGCAAGTTCTGGCAAAACGCCAAGCCCAAGCAAAAGAAAACCCCCATCCACCTAACCCTCACCGGCCAACCCGGCCAACCCCTGATACGTAGCTGCCCCGTCCCGGGGCAGGCCGTGCAAACCCCGTCCCGGGGTGTCTCGTCCTCCACCACCATCCCCCTCACCGCAAGCCACCAACCACCCCCTCACCACCGAAACCCTGGAAAAGCAACTCTCCCGCCTCGGCGACACAACCTACGAACTCTCGTCCCTCGAAAACAACATCACCGGAGACTGCCACCTCCCCCTCTCCGCCCTAAACCAACTCCGCCGCGACCTGGTAGACCCAACTCGAAGCCAATAATGGAAAGCCGCGCTTCCAGCCGGCTCCCACAACCCCCGCCACAACCCAAGCCCTCTTCCCCCTTCTCACTTCTCACTCGGCACTCGCCACTCCCTCCCTCTCCGTCCTAACCCGCACCACAGACCAACTCGAGTTCGCCATCGCCGTCGGCATCAAACAGATCTACTGCGACTTCGAAGATCCCCGCCGCTACAAACGACGCCGTCGAACTCGCCCGCGACTCCATCCAGCCAGATCATCCTAGCCACCCCCCGCATCATCAAAACCGGCGAGACCGGCTACCTGAAACTCATCGAGCGCGCCAACCCCCACGGCCTCCTCCTGCGGAACCTCGCCGCCCTCCACCATTTCAAAGACCCAGCGTCTCATCAAAATCGGCGACTTCTCCCTCAACACCGCCAACCCCCTCACCGCGAAAATCCTCAAAGAATCCGCCAACCTCGACCGCCTCACCATCTCCTACGATCTCAACATCTCCCAGGTCATCGACCTGTTAGAGAAAACACCGCCCGACTGGCTGGAGCTCACCCTCCACCAGCACATGCCCATGTTTCACATGGAGCACTGCGTCTTCTGCACCTTCCTCAGCAGCGGCACCACCTACAAGGACTGCGGCCGACCCTGCGAAAAACACGTCGTCCACCTCCGCGACCGCGTCGGCCAGCTCCACCGGCTCCAGGCGGATGTCGGCTGCCGCAACACCCTCTTCAACGGCCGCGCCCAGACCGGCGCCCGCTTCTTCCAAAGCCTCCTCTCCACCGGCCTGCGGAACTACCGCATCGAGCTCCTCGACGAAACCGCCGAGCAAGCCACCTCCACCATTACCGCCTACCAGGACCTCCTCTCCGGGAAACTCACCGCCGACCAACTCCTGGACGAAATCCACGCCACCGAGAAGCTCGGCGTCACCGAAGGCACCCTCGCGTAGCTCCGAAAGGAGCGCTGCCTTCAGGCGACGAGTCCCACAGACATCTCCCCACCCCACCGGCATTACCCAACCAACCTCTTCCCTTCAGCGTTCGACGTCCAACGTTGGATGTTCGATGTTCCCTTCTTCACCTTCCCCGGAGTCCCAAGTTTGAAGTTTAAAGTTTCCATCCTCCTCGCCTGCCTCCTCGCCTCCTGCGAGAAACCCGCGCCCATCACCCGCACGGAAGGAGCGCCGCCTTCAGGCGGCGAGCCAACCACCCTCGCCGCCTCCCAGCTCGCCCTCGCACGATCCCACCTCGCCGCCGACTTCCCCGAGAAAGCCATTCCCTACCTCGAAGCGGCCATCGCCAACGGCGAAACGAAAAGAGCGGGGAAGCTGCTCCGTAAAACACTTTCCACCGGAGAATTCTCCGTCCCCACCAGCCGCTTCACCCATCCCTATCCGGTCACCACCTTCGCCCGGACGGAAAATACCATCCTCGCCGCCATCGTAGGCCCCCACCCCACCGTTGTCCGTTGGGAGCTAGGGAAAAACCCGCAGGCCACTGCCATCCTCTTCCCCGCCGGAGCGGAAACCATCTCCCACCTCCACTTCTTCGGGGATTACCTCCTCGTCCACCGTGGGGAAACCAACCTCCTCTGCCTCGCGGAAACCCTCAAACCAATCACCAACGTCGGCACCTTCCCCGACTATCTCGACCCGGAGCACCTCCAGACCTTCTCGGCAAACTCCCTCCTCTTCGCCCACCCCACCGCCGGCGACAGCACCCTCACCTGGCACATCCGGGATTCCGCCACCGGGGAAATCCTCCGTTCCGAATCCTTCCCCTTATATCCAAAGCCCCGCTTCGCCAGGTTCGCAGACACCACCCTCCACCTGGAACTCGAAGACAACATCGGAATCGAAATCCCCCCCGTCGGGGAAATCGCCAGACACAAGCTCGACGGGCGCCCTCGCATCGTCCCCGCACCGCCAATAACCACCGCCACCTTCGACGGCAACGACATCACCCTCTCCCGCATCATCCGCATTCCCCGGTCCCTTCTCCCGTCCATCCCCCCCTCCCTCCTTCCGGCAATCACCGGCTACCGCCTCAACCCCACCAACCAGTCACTCGAAGAAATCGCCACCCCCGCCCGCCTCGCCGCCCTCTCGGAAACTTTCCCGGAAATACCCCCCACCTTCTCCATCCACACCTCCGACACCTTCGTCCTCACCCGCCTCGCCGCCGCCTTCCCGAAGGAGTTCCCCGAACTCTCCGCCCCCGCGCGCGCCCACGCCCACATCGTCCGGAAAACCTTCGCTACCGGAGATCCCGCCGCCATTTCCGCAGTCATCCGCACCCTCCCCCACTTCGGCCTCCCCACCGCCACCGCCCTCCTTCTTTCCCTGAAATCGGAAAACCCCGACTACCTCCGCGAGACCCTCGCGATCGCCAAAAACGTCCCAGCCCCCCTCATCAACCGGGATCTCCCCCTCCCGCCCGACTACCGTGAGACCCAGGACTGGTACGGCTACGAATCCCCGGACTTCTCCGAAATCTTCTCCGCCAGGAAACAGGAAACCACCGACCTCCTCTCCGAACTCCAGCTCCCCCGCGACCCCACAGAAGAAGACATCCAGGCCTTCATCACCCACCTCCTTTCCCCGGAAACGCAAGCCCGCCTCCCCCGCGGAACCCTCGCCCTCTCCGCCATCACCGCCGCCCGGAAACTCTCCGGAAATGAACCCGCCTCCTCCCTCCGGCTCGCCGCGCTTGCCCGACGACTCGGCACCCCGCGGTCCGAAATCCTCCGGACCCAGGCAACGGCACTCACCTCTCTCGACGATTTCAAAACCGCACACCGCACCTGGCTCGACCTCATCACCAACCAGCCCGAGGCAACCCACCTCCCATCGGACTACTCGGAGGCCGCCCACTCCGCGTTCGAAAACTCCGATCCCGGCCAGGCCGCCGAAATCCTCCGCACCGGTCTCTTCCGTTTCCCGGACGATGTCGCCCTCGCCATCCGCGCCGGTTGGATTGCTCTCCTCACCGACCAGCCCGAGCAAGCCGCCGACTACCTTACGCGCGCCACCCGCATCGGCCTCCCGGCGGACGAAGTGGAAAACACCACCGTCCTCCTCGCCATCGCCCACACCCAGCTCGGCAACCCCGATACCGCCTACGGCTTCCTCGAACAGCTCACCGCCATCAATCCGGAATGGGCCGATCCCAAGACCATAGAGGAACTCCCCTGGCCCGATCCCTTCAAAGCCTCCCTCCGCCAGCTCATGTGGTGATCCAAGGGGTTTATCTCATCCGGACTCACCCGACCTCCTCCACCACTCCACCGCCCAGGAGGCGGCCGCCATCGTAGAATGCGCACACCTGACCGGCGACGAGGGCGCGCTGTGCTTTGCCGAAGCGGATTCTCACCCTGGCCGCGCCGAGTCGGTCCACGGTCGCCGCTTCCGCTTTGGCGCGGTATCTTGGCTGCGCCTCCACCCGTTTCAACGATGCGATGTTCTCGTTGATGGACGTGATGTTTCCAACGACGCATTCGTGTGAGTAGAGTCCTGCGGTATCCTCCCTGTCCCAGCCGATCACAAGCCGGTTGGCCTCGGCGTTTTTCCCGACCACCACATAGGCCATCCCGGCTCTCGGTGAGGCGACACCGTGGCCTTTCCTCTGGCCGATGGTGTAGAAATGCAGGCCACGATGCTCTCCCATCACCTTTCCTTCGGTATCCACGATATCCCCGGGTTTGTCCGGGAGGTAGTGGGCGAGAAAATCACCCATTTTCACCTGGCCTAGAAAACAGATTCCCTGGGAGTCCTTTTTCCCGGCTACGGGCAGATCGAACCTTCGGGCCACATCCCTCACCTCCGGCTTGAGCATTTCTCCTGTCGGGAAACGGGCGTGCTCGACCTGGCGGGCGGTCATGAGGGAGAGGAAATAGCTTTGGTCTTTGTTCGGATCGGCACCACGCAGGATGGCCGCCTGGTCATTGGAAAGAACGCGCCGCCGGGCATAGTGGCCAGTGCCCACGGCCTCGAATCCCTGGCTGAGAGCGTAATCAAGAAACACGCCGAACTTCATCTCCCGGTTGCACCAGACATCGGGGTTCGGTGTCAGGCCCTCCTCGTATCCGTTCACCAGATACTCGACGATCTTTTCCTTATACCGGTCGATGAGATCGATCACGCGGAACTCGATACCGAGCTTTTTTGCAACCGCGTGCGCGTCCTCGATATCCTGCTCCCAGGGGCAATCGCCCGGGATGCCCTCCTCGTTCATCCAGTTTTTCATGTAGCCGCCGGTGACCTCGTGTCCCTGCTCCACGAGAAGGGCAGCAGCCACCGCACTATCGACCCCCCCGGACAACCCAACCATCACCTTCGCCATGACCGGAGATTAAATTTCAAAGTTCAAAGCTCAACTTTCAAAAGTAGTAAATCAGGCGCTGAGGACTTTTCTGAATTTCTCCATTTTCTCCGTGTTCTCGCATACGATTTTAAAGATCACCAGGGCGGGCATGGCGATGAGCACTCCGGCGATGCCCCAGAATCCCGCCCATGCGAGGATCCAGACGAAAACGACTAGCGGATTGATGCGGAACCTGCCGCCGAGCACGGTGGGCGTTACGAGATTTCCTTCAATCGCTGTGAGTCCGAAATAGACCAGGGGCACGGCGAGAACCATTCCGGGGCTTTCGAAATTCACCGCGGCAGCCAGGAAGATGATGAAAGTGCCGCCGAACGCTCCAAGGTAGGGAATGAAGTTCAGGATCATCGCCATGACTCCCCAGAGCGCCGGCTCCGGCATGCCCATCCACCACATCGCGAGACCGATGCAGATGCCCAGACCGGCGTTGATCACAGTGATGGTGAACATGTAGCGGGAGACGTCTTTTCCCATGCGCTCAAGGATGGAGGCAGCCGTATCGTTCTCGCTGAGCTGCCTTGTGATCCTGTCCCCGTAAGCGAGGATGAAGAGAACGAGCAGCAGGAAGGAGACCAGTCCCAGCCCGAAATCGCCCACCTCGGCCAATAACATCGACACCGGATCCTCGTGGATTTCCACCATCACCGGCGCTCCGGCAGGCTCCGGTTTCTTCTCCTCCGCCTCCTCGGGCGCGTCCACGAACGGAGCCTCGCCCACGGGTTTGAATTCGGACTTCTCGGCGACACTGTCTTTGACACCGTTCGGGTCTTGAGACAGCTCCGGGTTTTCCACCACCTTGTTCGCTTCCGGGACGGGGACATTGGTCTCCTTGGTGGCGCTCTGAACCTTTTTCGCCATCTGGGTGATCTCCGCCTGGACTTCCTTCACAGGCCGGAAAACTTCCTGGACTTTGTCGAAAAGCTTTTCCTGATCCACGTTCTCCGCCCACTGGGCGCTGGGAAGGAAAGCCTGGTAGGTGCCGAACGCGAGAACGGCCATCAGCCCGCAGACCGTGGCAGCCGCGCTAACCAGGGTCGGAATCCGCATGGAGCGAAAAGCGACATAGACCGGATGGACGATGAGCGAAACGAGAATGGCCAGCACCAGGGGCAGGAGCACCGGCTTCATCTCATGGATCGCGTAGAAGAATATGATCACGAACAGTCCCACCTGCGAGAATCCGACCAAGCTCATGCCGGTGGCCGTGGTGGGCCAGTGCAGCCGGTTCACCTGTGCCCGCTTCTTGGGATAGGGCTGGTTGACTTCGGGGGCTTCGGGTTCCATCGGGATACTCTTTCAGTGTTTTGATTCTCGCGCCAGCGGAGAGTTGGATACCGGTCGGCACTATCTGCTCCAGACACTTTTCAAATAGGCTTCCTCGGAGAAATCAGCGGGCATCGGGACGGTTTCCATATCCGGTTTCGCGATCATGCCCATGAAATCCGTATCGGAAACGCCACGGCAGTTCGTGCAACTCAGCATCCAGCCTCCCTCCGCAAGAACCTTCCCGGCGAGCGCCGCAAGCTCGCCGAAATCCTTTTCCACCCGGAAGACCTTGCCCTTCTCATCGCGGGAAAACGTCGGAGGATCGATCACGATCCCGTCGAATTTCCGTCCCTGTTTCGCGAAGCGTTTCAGCCAGTGGAAGGCATCGCCCTTGCAGAAGTGGTGCTCTCTGTCGTCCAGTTCGTTGTGGCGGAAATTTCGTTTCGCCCACTCCAGATATGGTGCGGAGAGATCCAGGGTCGTCGTCTCCGCGCCGCCCATGGCTGCCGCCACGGAGAAGCCGCCAGTATAGGAAAAAAGGTTCAGCAGTTTCCCCCCGCCTGCCATCCGCTTCATCACCTCAGCCCGGTTCAACCGCTGATCCAGGAAAATCCCCTGCGAGTATCCGCTCTGGAAAGAGACCTCGAAAATCAGCCCGTTCTCCCTGATCACGAACGAAGGATCCACCGCCTCTCCGTAAAGATGCACCGGGCTTTCCTTCTGGTGCCGGTTCAGCCTTTTCCAATAGACGCTCCGACCGCTCGCTTTCAGCCAATCCTTCACCTCAGGCCTGATCTCGCTCCCGGGTGTCATCGCCATCCACCGCCCCGCATATTCCTCCAGTGCGAATCCCGGCACCCCGTCCCCCGCCCCATCCACGAGGCGCACCGCATCCGTTTCCCCGCCAAGCATTCCAGCCCGTCTCCCCACCGCGGCATCCAGCAATTTCCCGATCACCCGGCCATTCAAATCTCAAATCTCAAAATTCAAACTCCAAAAAAGTAGAAGAGGGATTCTTCAGCCGCAAAAAGGATCGAAAAGTTCGCAAAAAGCATGGAAACAATTGGGAACCGGAACACTGATTTTTCGCCACTTTCGCGCCTCTTTGCGGCTAAAGATCCACAACCCAAGTCTGCTCTTTAATCATCCGGCACCTCAAAAAAACTTCCCCGTTCAGAGTTCAATGTTGGACGTTCGATGTTCGATGTTCATTCTTCCCGCCTCTTCATCTTCCTTGAGAGTTGAAGTTTAAAAGTTGAAATTTGAAAGTTCATGAAAATCCTCCTCACCACCTGCTCCTACCAGGACACCCCCGGCCCGCACCACGAACTGATGGAATCCCAGGGCTGGGACATCACGAAAGAACGCGGCCCTCTGTCCGAAGAACGCATGCTCGAACTCGCCGAGCAACAGTTCGACGCTTTCCTCTGCGGTGACGATGCCATTACGCGCGCCGTTCTTGAGAAATGCGCGCCCGGCCTGAAGGTCATTTCCAAGTATGGCATCGGCCTCGACAAGATCGACCTTCCGGCAACAAAGGAAATGAAGATTCCCGTCCTCTTCACCCCCGGGGTGAACCACGACACCGTCGCCGAGCACACCATCGCCCTGCTCATGGCCATGACGAAAAACCTTTACCCCTCCATCCATGCGACCAAGGAGGGCAAGTGGACGCGCCTCACCGGATACGAATTACTCAGCAAACGGATCGGGCTCATCGGGCTGGGCCGTATCGGCCAGGAGGTAGCCAAGCGCGCCACCGCCTTCGGGATGGAAGTCCATGGTTTCGGCAACTACTGGCCGGAAGACGTCGCGGAGGAATACCGCATCACCCGCCATCACGATCTGAACGGGCTTTTCGAGGCCACCCAGATCATTTCCCCGCACACCAAACTCACTCCTGACAGCCACCATTGCGTGAACTCCGCCCGGCTCAACCTCATGCCGGACAACTCATGGCTCATCAACACGGGCCGCGGCGAACTCATCAAGCAGGACGATGTGATCGCCGCGCTGGATTCCGGAAAGCTCGCCGGCTATGCGACGGACGTCCTTGATGAAGAGCCTCCACCGGCAGACCATCCGCTCCTCCGGCACGAAAAAGTAATCGTGACCCCGCACATCGGATCGCGCACCTACGAGTCCGTGCCGCGCCAGGCGATGAAGTCTCTCACCAACCTCATCAACGCCCTCTCCGGCGAGGGCGAGTGCAACTGCGCTAACGGGGTGATTTGATTTCTACTCCACCGTCACGCTCTTCGCGAGGTTTCGGGGCTGGTCGATTTCACAGCCGCGCAGCCTTGCCACGTGGTAGGAAAAGATCTGGAGCGCAACTACTGCGGGTATCGTAGCAACGAGCGGATGGGCTTTCGGGATGGAGATGAAATCGTCCATGACCTCCTCGGCATCCGTATCTCCCTCGGTGATGATTCCCAGAATTTTCGCACCGCGTGCGCGGCATTCCTCGACGTTGCCGAGGGTCTTGTCCTTGGCGGGGCCTTCGCAGGCGACGGCGATGACAGGCGTCCCCGGTTGGAGCAGGGCGATGGGGCCGTGTTTCAGTTCCGCGGCGTGGTAACCCTCCGCATGGATGTAGGAAATTTCCTTCAGTTTCAACGCACCTTCGAGGGCGACCGGATACATGGTGCCGCGGCCGATGAAGAAGGCGTGCTCGGCTTTCACGTAGCCCTCGGCGATTTCCGCGATCAGATCGTTTTTCGCAATGACACGGCTCACGAGATCCGGGATGGATTCGATCTCGCGAGCGAGCTTCAGACCCTCCTCGCGGGAAAACCGGCGACCCCTTCCCAACTTGAGCGCCATCATCAGGAGCACGCTGACCTGACAGGTAAACGCCTTGGTGGATGCCACTGAAATTTCCGGCCCGGCATGGAGATAGACTCCCCTCCCCGTTTCGCGGGCGATGGTGGAGCCTACGACGTTCACGAGACTCATGACGAAAGCACCCTTCTGCTGCGCCTCCTTCACGGCGGCCAGGGTATCGGCGGTTTCCCCGGACTGGGAGATGGCGACCACGAAATCGCGGTTCCCGATGATCGGATTCCGGTAGCGGAACTCGGCCGCCTGCTGGACTTCCGCATGGATGTCCGCGAGATCCTCGAAGGCGTATTCGCCGACCATCGCCGCATGCAGGGAGGTGCCGCAACCGATCATCACCACGCGGGAAAGTTCCGCAAGCTCCCGCTGGGACGTGCTCATCCCGGCAAGCACGGAGGAGCCTAGCTGGAGATCCAGGCGGCCACGGATGGCATTGGCCAGCGCATCCGGTTGCTCGTTGATTTCCTTCATCATGAAATGCTCGTATCCGCCCTTTTCCGCAGCGGCGGCATCCAGACCCAGCTCCGCGATTTCGCGGGTGACAGGGACGTTGTTCAGATCGCGGATATCGACGCTGTCCGCGGTGACCGTGGCGATGTCGTTGTCGTCCAGATAGATCACGCGCTGGGTATGCGCGACAATGGCCGAGGCATCGGAGGCGATGATGGCCTCCCCGTCGCCCACGCCGATGACGATGGGACTGCCCCGGCGGGCGGTGATGATTTTCCCCGGCTCCCTGGAGGAAATCACAGCGATACCGAAGGTGCCTTCCACCTGGTGGAGGGCGTCGCAGACCGCTTGGAAAAGATCTCCGTTATCGCAATCACCGATGAGGTGGGAGAGGACTTCGGTATCCGTTTCGGAAATGAAATGGTGGCCTTTGCCTTCCAGCCTGGCGCGGAGGGCGCGGTAGTTCTCAATGATCCCGTTGTGAACGAGCGCGATCTCACCGGACTGGTCGAGGTGGGGGTGGGCGTTGACTACGGTTGGCGGGCCGTGGGTGGCCCAGCGGGTGTGGGCGATGCCCGTTCCGACCCGTTTGAAGACCTCCGGACTCCATTTCGTCCGGGCACGTTCGCTGAGATTGGCAACCTTTCCGGAGGCCTTTGCGACGATGACGCTGTCCCCATCCAGCAGGGCCAGACCGGCCGAATCATAGCCGCGGTATTCGAGCCGTTTCAGTCCGCTGATCAGCACGGATGCCGCGTCAGCCTTTCCGAGATATCCTACTATTCCGCACATATTTTTCAGTTGTTCTATATTTCATTCCGCCGGACGCAAGTCCGCTTGCACGACCGCGCCGGGACGCGTGCTAATGTTCGGCCAGATTTTCCGACCGGGGTAAATCATGGTTCCTATGCCGGTGTGGACGCCGTCGCCCACAATGGCTCCGAGCTTCCTCCGTCCTGTATCCACGAGGCCGGATTCGGTCATCGAGCGGTGGGTGAGACCATCGTGGCGAAGGTTTGAAACGTTTGTTCCGGCTCCGAGGTTCACCTTTTCACCAAGGATGGAATCACCGACGTAGGAGAGGTGGCCGACGTTCGTCCCATCGAGGATGATGGAATTCTTGATCTCCACCGATTGGCCGATGTGGCAGTTGTTTCCGATGCTGGTATTCCCGCGGATGTAACAATTGGGGCCGATCTTGCAGTTTTCGCCGATTACGACATTTCCTTCGATGAACACTCCGGGCAGGATTCTTGAGCCGTTGCCGAGCTTCAGGCAGCCTTCTACGACGGCCAGGGAATGGACTTCTCCGAGAATGTCATCCTCCTTCATCGCTCCGACAATCCGCTCGTTCACGGCAAGCAGATCCCAGGGATAGCGGCAGCCGGAGATCAGTTTCGCGAGTGTTTCGTCGGCTGATTCCAACCACACCGCGAGAGGTGTGTTCGCGACTGGAAAATCCTCCATGCTCCGGGTGAGGGTGAGCGGCCAGCCGTTTCGGGAGGGGGCGCTCATCCGATCTCCTCCCGGATCACCTCTTCGAATTTCCCTACCCACCGTTCGACTTTGGCCGCGTGCTTGTGCTCCACAAGGATGCGAATCTTGTTCTCCGTTCCGGAGTAGCGGATGAGCTGCCGCCCGTCGCTCCCGAACTCACGGTCGGCCTCGGCCATCAGCGCCTGTAGCTTCGGCAGTCCGGCCAGGTCGGGCTTGCCGGGAATGTGGAGATTGCGCAACTCGCTCGGATACTCGTCCATGATGGAAGCCAGCTCCGCGAGCGGTTTTCCGGTTCGTAAGATCATCCGGCAGATCTGGAGGGCGCTGAGGATGCCATCTCCGGTCGTCGCGTGATCCGCGAAGATCAGATGTCCGGAATTTTCCCCACCGAAAACGATCCCGTCCGCCCGCATGCGCTCCAGCACCATTCTATCCCCCACCCCGGCGCGGATGACGCTGATTCCCTCTTTCCGCATGGCTTCATCGAGTCCCAGATTGCTCATCACCGTGGCCACGATCACATTGCCGGGAAGATTCTGATCCTGTTTCAGTCCGAGCGCGCACATCGCGAGCACCCGGTCGCCACTTACCACATCTCCCTCCGCAGTGGTGAAAATCACCCGGTCGGCATCTCCATCAAGAGAGACCCCGAGATCGGCTCCGCTTTCCCTGACCAGTTTTCCGGCACGATCCGCATGAAGCGCTCCACAGCCATCGTTGATGTTTCTCCCATCCGGGGAAACCGCCATTTCGATCACTTCAGCGCCGAGTTCCCGGAAAATCCTTGGCGCGATCGCGGAACCCGAGCCGTTTCCCGCATCAAGAACCAGTTTGAGACCGGAAAAATCCATTCCCGAAATACTTTTCTTCGCCCGCTGGACGTATGTCTCGATTCCTTCGGGGAAATTTTCAGAGCTTCCTCCCGCCGACTTTTCCGGAAGAGAACCCTCAGCCATCAGGAGTCTTTCGATCTCCTTTTCCATGTCATCGGAAAGCTTGAAACCATCTCCTCCGAACACCTTCATCCCGTTGTCTTCATACGGATTGTGGGAGGCGGTAATCATGACCGCGGCGGTCGCGCCCAGATGTTTCACGAGGACAGCCACCGCCGGACTGGGAACCACGCCCAGCTTCACAACCCGAGCTCCGGCGGCAAGGAGCCCGGCCTCCAGACCTTTCTCCAAATCCGGACCGGACTCACGGGTGTCCCTGCCAATCAAAACCTTCGCGGGTTCTCCCCCACCCATGACGGAAACGACCGCCCCGCCAAGGCGCGATGCCATTTCCGTGATTACGGGATACTCGTACGCCTTCCCTCTTATTCCGTCAGTCCCGAATAGTTTTTCCATGGATTTTTCTCTCAAGCAGACCCGAAACGTGTTCAAAATCGTATGAACTAACAAGGGAGAATCTCCGAAACGCGTAGAGGGGTTTGTTTGCCGGTTTTCTTCTCTCGCCAAGACCCCGTCGGGCATTCTAGAAAACACCACCCAATCGTCATGAGCAACACTCCACCCTCGCCAGATTCCAATCCCTCTGAGAAATCTTCTCCTCTCGAAAAGGCATCGAAGGAAGGTACGGAGCGCGATCTCTGGGACTTCGATTCCGACGACGGGGAAGCTTCCGATACATCCAAGCCTGTAAAACAGGTCGTCCCTGGAGCCCTCCCGACGCGAAAAGTTGCCGAGTCCCCGATTCAGTCGAGGAAACCAACGGAGCGCCACATCAATCCACCCGAGGTGGAGGAAGTTGAGCCGACGAAGCCCGCGCCTGCGGAAAAAAATGCCGAAAAGGCCGCCGCCCCCGAACCTGAATCCGTGTCTGCCGGAACCTCCGAAAGTGCCGAGAAAACACCGGAAATTACAACCCCGGCAACGGAAGAAGCCCCTCCGGGCGAATCTTCCACGTCATGGACATCGGTTGCCGCAACGTTATCCAAGGCCGAGAAAATCGGCATCTCGGCTCTCGTGGTGATCCTTGCCCTTGGCGCCACCCTGTCGGTTCTTCACTTTTCCAACAAGGTTCCAACAAAATCCGTTCTCGGAGAAGGACTTGATCTTCCCATCGAGGGCACGTTGGTGAAAGTCACCACCTTGAAAAGCTATTGGCGCGAGCCGGTCACAACAGGCGATGAGCCCGATGTCGTCCGGCGCGGAACGAAGCTGATTCCAGTCGTAAGAATCAGCGCCGAGGCGAAATCCGCCGTGATCCGGGTTCTCTTCAGAAACGAGGACGGATCGGTCATCGGAGATCCCATCAACCGTACGATCAAAGGAAAAACGGATCTGCGAATTCCCGCCACCGCGGGATTTGACGATATCGGGATGCACGCGGCCTACCGCACCGGGGAGAGCCCGCCCTGGATCGTCCAGATTCTGGAGGCCAGTGAAATCGGCCTTTCAATCGACAAGTTCAAACTACTGCTTGAAGCGGAAATCTCGACAGATATCCGCTAGCTCCCCACATTTTCATTCACACCACAAACAACCATGGATCCATTGAACCTCAAGGAAGGCTGGCACGTTCTTCATCTATTTTACCATATCGACCACTCGCAATGGTCTCTTCTAAGCGAGGAGGAGCAGCGCCAGGCCAAGGTCAGGTTTACCGAGCTCGTCCAGGAAATCCGTGCCACGGAAGACACGCAGCTTCTCACTTTTTCTATCGTCTCACCGAAAGCCGATCTGGGATTCATGCTTCTCACGCCGGATCTCCATGTGGCGAATTCTTTCGAGAAACAGCTCACCCTCTCGCTCGGCCGGAAATTCTCACTCCTTCCTATTCCTACTATTCGCTGACGGAGCCATCCGAATACACAACCACGCGTGAGCAATACACCGCCGAGACACTGCTGGGTGAAAAGGCTCTCAAGGAAGGCACCGAGGAGTTCGATGCCGCGCTCAAGGAGTTTGACGACAGGATGGCGCACTACCGTTCCTACAGGGTCTATCCGCAGCTTCCCGACTGGCCGGTCATCTGCTTCTACCCGATGACGAAACGCCGATCCGGAGCGGACAACTGGTATTCGCTCGACTACGAGGCACGCCGCACGCTCATGGCCGGGCACGCCCGCGTGGGACGCACCTACTCGGGAAGAATTCTCCAGCTCATCACCGGATCCACCGGCCTGGACGAGCACGAATGGGGAGTCACCCTGTTGGCAAAAGACGTGGCGGAGATCAAAGCCATCGTTTATGAAATGCGTTTCGACGAGGTCTCCGCGCGCTACTCCGAGTTCGGAGACTTTTTAATCTGCCTCCAGCTTCCCCTTACGGAGCTTTTCGACCGACTCTGCCTCTGATTTTTTCGGGAAATCAGAGCACCTGGTTCACGAGAAGAAGCGCGTAGATGATTTTGCACCCGACATGGATCGCCTGATCCGTGTGATAGCCGATCCACTCCTCGCACCTCGCGAAGTCGGTGATCCAGTGGAGAATCAGCTCAATAAACGCAATGACGGCGGAGCCGGTGATGATCCAGACGATTCCCGCCTGGATCAGTGAATGGGCGGTGAGCGCGTGAACCCAGATCCCTCCGGGTGCTGCGGAGCCGCCGAAAAAAGGGCTGGCGTCCGCGTGCCTGTTTTTGCAAGACGCGAGGAAGCCGCCTTGCAATGGGTAGTCGCCCACGGCGTGCCCGATAACCATAGCCAGGGAAAGCAGGAAAAAACCCTCCAGACCTCCCACCTCCACAAGGCGTTGTGCGAATTCCGACAGCATCCGAGTTTTAGTCTTGGTGCCTGCCTACCAGAACCTACTCAGAATATCTGAACCTTCGCTGTCGGCGATCCGGGCGTTCATGTTCCGGATCCGGCGGCACATCACCGTGAGTATCCCTTCCAGAAGAGCCGCTCCTGCTTCGGGATATGCTTTCACAAAATCATCGATGTCGTCTCGGCTCGCCTTCCAGATCTGGCTGAACTCCTGGGCGATGACGGTTGCACTGGCGGTGGCCGGATCAAAGACATTCACTTCGCCCAATGTCTCGCCCCTCTCCACCCGCGCCACCAGCTTCGCTCTCCCCTCCACCTGTATTGTGACGTGAAGAAGACCGGAGATTACAAGATAGAGGGATTCCTGCTCCTGTCCGCATTCGATGATCTGCTGGCCGGACTGCACCCGCAGAAACTCACCGTAGCCACTCAGAAGAGCACGATCCCCGGCCTCCATGTCTGCCACAATGCCCACCGCCGGCAACTCTGGCTTCGTCAACTTCGTGCTCATGCTCGGAAAAATGCATGATCGGCTTCGGGAGGAAAAGCCTAAAAGTGATAGGCTCTTCTCACGACACCCTTCCCCGGAACCATCCGGTGATGCTTGCGCGGGTTTTCCTTGCCGGAAGCACTTCATGCCAGAAATCACCGGCGAGAAAACAGACCAGGGTTCCCATTCTTGGCTCTACCGTGAAAAACTCACCTTCCCTGCCTCCCGGCGTCGTCCAGATTTTCAGTTCGCCGCCGTCACCGGGGGTCCATTGGGGATTCAGATAGAGAATGACCGTCACCAGCCGATCCATGGACTCGCGGTGCCTGTCGAGATGGGGTTTGTAAAACCCGCCTTCGGGATACACCGCGAAGTGGCCTTCGTAGTCCATCAGCCCGAGGTAGAGGTTCCGGTTCAACTCCATGCGCAACTCCTCCAGCCTGTCGAGATACGCCTGCTGGCAGGCGGTGATCCCATCATCGCGAAGCCACATCACATGATCCGTCCGGACATCCTCTCGTATCACCAGTCCGGCACCTTTGCCGACGCCCGCCCGGCGGAACCCGCCCCCTTCCCACGCGCCAAGACTTTCGCGTGAAAGATTGTTCGCGACATCCTTTTCGAGAAATCCGGGTATGACACACCAGCCGTTTTGTTGCATGTCTTCGACCAGTTTCTCATATGGATTGGGGGGCTGGCCGTTCAAGGATCGCGAAGCTGTCGCGCGACCCGGGGAAAGCCAAGTCAATTTCCAACCACCCGCTCCGTTCTCCCGGCCTGTATCGCCGCCAACCCTTATGAACACTCGTGATTTCCGAATATCACATTCGTCTTGAAATCTAACAAACGCAGCTTGCCATGTACAATTCGGCTGGATAGTTCTCGCATCAGACCTTTTCGGAATATCCTAATGCCTGACTTTTTACTGAAGCTTTTCGACACATCGGATTTTCCCGCGAGGTGGAATTGCGGAAACTGGGATTCCTTTCACGGCTGGCTGCACATCGTATCCGATCTCCTGATCTGGGCCGCGTATTTCATGATTCCCGTGGCTCTGGTTTACTACTGGTGGAAGAAGCGCGACGAGATGGAATTTCCAAAACTTTTCTGGCTGTTCGGCGCGTTCATTTTCAGTTGCGGGATCACCCATCTCATTGAGGCGACCATTTTCTACCACCCCATCTACCGCGTATCCGGAGTGATGAAATTCGCCACCGCCATTATTTCGTGGATGACGGTCTTCGCCATCATCCGCATCACTCCCGTGGCACTGACCATGCCGGGCCGGGCGAAACTCGGTGAGGAGCTTCAGAAGCAGCTCGATAAAAAACATGAGATCCAGGAGCGGCTGGCCGAGAGCAACCGTGAGCTGGAAGCCTACACGGGCAGGGTCGCGCACGACCTGAGGAATCCTCTCAGCGGGCTGATCCTTCTTGGCAATCTCGCTCTCGAGACCGCGAGCAAGGGTGACGCCAGGACCAGCGCGGAGCAGATCCGTTCGATGCTGGAGTCCCTGCAGCGGATGGAAAATTCCGTAAAGGAGCTACACAGCCTTTCCCTGGCCAGAAACAAGAGCGCCCAGCTTGAGAAGGTTTCGCTTGATGACATTCTCAAAGCTGTGGTCGAAAGCATTTCCTCGAAGGTGGCGGACTCGGGCACACAAATCACGATTCGTCCGCTACCCAAAGTCGTGGGGAACGACACGCTTTTCATGCACCTTTTCACGAACCTGATCGAGAACGCCATCAAATACCGCGGTGACGCGGAACCGGAGATCCTTATCGATTGCCGGAAAGAACCGGGTTGGAAAATTGTCACCGTCTCGGACAACGGAAGGGGTATTCCGGAGGAGGAGGTGGAGCGTGTTTTCGAATCGAACTTCCGAGCGTCGAATGTCGGCAAAACCGATGGCAGCGGCATAGGGCTTTCACTCTGCCTGAGCATCATGGACAGCCTCGGTGGAAAGATCAGGGCATTGCCCGCAACGGGTGGTGGAACCGCAATCGAACTGCTTTTCCCGGAGACGCCGCAGAACTAGACGTCCGCGTCAGCGTTCAGCACGAGCGCCGTGAACTCATCCTCGGTGATCGCCTCGGCGGAATCGGTTTCCCCGTCGTCAATCGAACGGAGGACTTTGAGCCAACCTTCGGAAACAGCGTTCGGAGCCGGGCCGATTCGAGGATGCGTATGGCTGCCGCGGTATCGCCTTCCCTGGCGGATTTCATGGCCTGCGAAAGCGCGTCCGGAGTTGGCTCCAAAACGAATTCCACCGCGCTCCGGATCTGCGCGGGATTCGCCGGTTTCAGGAGGAAATCCACCACATCGCAGCGCACAGCGCGCAGGAACGTACCCGGAGTGAATTCGGCGCTACAAAGGATCACGGGCACACGGTTTCCGGAAACACGAAGAGCCTCGATAACCGTGATCCCGTCCACTCCGGGCATGCGGAGATCCAGAATCAGGAGATCGTATTCTTCTGAAGCCAAAACCTGGAGAGCCTCGGTTGCCATCTTCCGCCAAATCGACTGACGTATTGTCACCGGCCAGGGTATAGTTGATGCCCATTCTCAGGGTCGCCTCATCGTCGGCTACGAGAATCCGGCGTCTTGCGGAAAGGATTTCACCACTCGCGTTCTGCATTGGTTCCATGGAGGGCATTTGTTCGGATGGAGTGTAGGAAACCAATTAGGGAGCCACGAGACCATGCGAACAAAGTGGTGGCCCGACCCGGATTCGAACCAGGGACACGCGGATTTTCAATCCGCTGCTCTACCAACTGAGCTATCGGGCCTCACAGCGCCTTTGCGGGCGGGGCGGAAGTAAGTATCCCCTCCCCGGCTTTGACAACCCAAAAATCATTCACCTCGCAAAAATATTTCCAGCCCGCAAGGTGACAACCCCGTCACATCCCCGCACTCCTTTCCTAACAGCTCCCCGTCACATTCCGGCTTTTCCCATGGAGCTATTTCTCATCGACGCCATCGGCCCTTTCTTCCGGGGATATGAAAAAGGCCGCATCAACTGGTCGAAGATCCCGTTCACCCATCTGAAAACCTCCGGAGAGGAAGCGGAAGAGCAGTGGCGAAAAATCGAGGAGGACATCCGGCACTTCGCCCGGGAAGTGTCAACCCTGGGTTACAATGCCGTCACTCTGGACGATCTCGCCCATCTCGCCACCCATCCACTGCACGAGCCGGAAACGAAGGGGAGAATCGCATTTTTCCGGAAACGCTTCGCAATCCTGTTCGACATTCTCTGCGAGGAATTCGGGCTGAGGGTTTTTCTCACCAGCGATATCATTCCACTCACTCCGGCCATCGATGAAAAGCTCGGAGACGACACGGCCGGGCTGGAGGGATACTACGTATCGCTCGTCACCCAGATCCTCGACGATTTTCCGCAACTCTCGGGCCTCATCCTGCGCATCGGCGAGAGCGATGGGAACGACGTGAAAGACCCGATCCGAACCCGCCTCCATCTCCGCAACCCGAAAGAAACAAACCATCTCCTCCGCAAGCTTCTCCCCGAGTTCGACGCGCGCGGGAAAAAACTCATCCTACGGACATGGACAGTCGGCGCGCACCACATCGGGGATCTCATCTGGCACCGGGGCACTCTTGGCGCAGACTCTGGATGGAATCGATTCGCCGAATTTCATCGTCTCCATGAAACACGGGGAAAGCGATTTCTTCCGGCACATCCCCCTCAACAAAGCGTTCTTCAGAGTGAAGCAGGCGAAGATCATCGAGCTCCAGGCACGGCGCGAGTACGAGGGTGCCGGGGAATATCCGTCCTTCATCGGGCGCTCGTGCGAGACGTTCGCCCGCGAGCTTTCCGAAGCGGAGAACATGGTCGGTATTTCCGTCTGGTGCCAGACCGGCGGCTGGCACCGCTTCCGCAGGTTGGCGTTTCTTCCCGAAAACAGGAACCCCGATGTCTGGATCCGTCTGAACGTAGCCACCGCTCTCCACATTTTCAAATACGGGAAAAGCGTCGAGCAGGCCATCACCGAAACCGTCGGCCTCGAGCGCGCGCCGACCACCCTTGAGCTGCTCCGACATGCGGACACCCTCGTCAACCAGCTCCTCTACATCGAGGACTTCGCGCGCCAGAAACTCTTCTTCCGCCGCGTCCGCATCCCGCCGCTGCTCAATGTCTATTGGGACTGCCTTTTCATCAACCACGCCGTCTCCAAAACCCTCCGCCACTTCGTCCCCGATCCCGAGCAGACGTTGCGCTCCGGCGAAGGCGCCGCCACACTCTTTCCGGAAATGATACGTCTCGCCCGCGAGGCCGATCTCCCCGTCGGCGACATCGAGCACATGCGCGATTTCTTCTCCCTCCTAGTGCTGGCCCGCCGCTACTACTTCCTGCCGTATGACGAGACCCTTGCCGCCCGCATCCGCTCCGCGAAGAAGGAATACAAGAAACGCCACCCCTCCTCCGCACGTGAACGCTACCGAATCAAAATTTCCTTCGAGCCGTTCAAAGTCAAACGCCGCACCCTCTCCTGGCTGGCCTCGATCCTCCTCCGGAAAAAGCGCGGCTACCGCGTCATCGACCACCTTTTCACCCTCCATCTCATCGGCTACCTCTTCCGCCTGTTCAAGCCCCGCAACCCGGAAGACATGCCGAAATTCCTGAGGAAATCCGCAATGGGCATCGACTCCCTTTTCAAATAGCAAAGCCCGAGGAACCTATACCCTCCCGTCTTCCTTGAACTTTGAAGTTTCAAATTTAAAGTCTCCCCCGTGCACCGCCGCCATTTCATAAAAACCACAGCCGCATCCGTCGCCGCCTCCGCCATCGTATCGGCACGGGAAAACGGAGAGAAGAGGCCGCTCTTTGGATTCGATAACTTCTCCATCCGCGCCCTCGGTTGGAAGGCTGACAGGCTGCTCGACTACGCAGCGGAGCAAAAGGTCACCGCCATTCTCTTCTCCGATCTGGACGTTTACGATTCCCATGACGACGCCTATCTAAAAGACCTTTCCGACAAAGCCCGGAGCCTCGGCGTCAAGATCTTCGCCGGAACCGGCGGCATGTGCCCCACCGCGCACCGCTTCTCCGACAAGTGGGGCGACGCCGAAACGATGCTCTCCCTGACTCTGAAAATCGCCAGCAAACTCGGCTCCCCTGTCGCCCGCACCTACCAGGGGTTCCGCGAAGACCGCCGCTCTCCGGGCGGAATCCAGGCACGCAACGAGGATACGCTCAAAGTCCTCGCCGCCGTGAAACCCCTCGCCCTCGACCTTGGCGTGAAGATCGCCATCGAGAACCACGCGGGCGACATGCAGGGCTGGGAACTCGCACGACTCATCGAGAAAGCGGGGTCGGAATTCGTCGGAGCCACCATCGATCCCGGCAACGCCACCTGGACTCTGGAAGACCCCATGGACAACCTCGAAGCGCTCGGCCCGCACATCCTTTGCTCCGGCATCCGCAACTCCATGATCTGGGAAACCGAAGAAGGTGCCGACGTTGCCTGGACTTCCCCCGGCGAGGGACTCACCGACATGAAGACATACGCCCAGCGGTTTTTTGAGCTGGCACCGGACTCCCCCTTCATCCTCGAAACCATCTCCGGTTTTTCAAAACCGTTCCCCTACCTCCTCCCCGAGTTCTGGAAAGGCTACGAGGAAATCCCCGCCAAAAACTTCGCCGCATTCGTAGCCCTCGCGAAAAAGGGAAAACCTATCCCGCCCTTCGACAAACCCGCCGAGAACGCATTGGAAGCCGAACAGGCCTTTCAAAAAGCCGATCTTGAGCTAGGTATAGAGTGGTGCAAAAAAAATCTCTCATAAGGAATCCGGACTTCAGTCCGCGACCGTCTTCCATTCGATGTTCGATGTTGGGCGTTCAATGTTCGCTGTTCCTTCTTCTCCTAACAACCCTCCAAGCCGCCCCTTTCAAGCTTCTCGCAATAGGCGATTCCCTCACCGAGGAGTATCGTTTTGAAGTTCCCTTCTCCGCTCCCGACTCGAACCCCGCCGTCGCGAACACGCAAAACTGGGTGGAACTCCTGCACGAATATCGCGAGGTTTTTTTCACGATGGGCGGATACGAGCCGTCCGCGTTCAACTATGCCGACTACCGGAACGCCGGATACGAATACAATTACGGCGTCCCCGGATTTAAGGCTGAAAAATGGGATGAGATTCTCTACGCGAAATACTCGTTCTCCGAACTTTTCAAGCCCGAGAACATCATCGCGATTTCCACCCGTACCGAGCTCCGTAGTGATCTTGGTCAAGTGGATGCCGTCCTCATTTTCATAGGAGGAAACGATCTCAGCCTCAACAGCTCCGAAGCGGAGAACGATCAGATCCGGTTATTCATCAGCCGCATCCACAGTTGGGTCAGGAGCAACGCCCCGGCCGGCTTACCCATCCTCGTAGCCACCGTTCCCGACATCGGAGCGACCCCTTTGGAACGGATCGACGATCCCGCCCAGGCCGCCGCCGCCCGACAGAGAGTAGCCAGGCTCAACGCTGACATCATTGCCACGTTCACCTCCCTTCCGAACACATCGATTGTCAGAATCGACAACCTCACCGACCGCCTTTTCGACCAGCAGCCGCTGAACATTAACGGCACGGTTTTCACCCGCGATACGGATCCGGAAAACCCTCCCCTTACCTTCTTCTGCAAGCTCGGATTCCACCCGGCCACCGCCGGCCAGGCACTCATCGCAAACGAGATACTCACCGCGATCAATCGGTTCGCGCCGACCCCCATCCCGCTTTTCAGTAACCGCGAAATCCTCTCCACCATCCTGGGACTGAACCCCGACCAGCCCTTCCTCGACTACGTCGGCAGCGCCGGAGGAATTTTTGAAGATCCCGATGGCGACGCCCTCCCCAACCTCGTCGAATATCTCCTTTCCACCAGTCCCACCCGCAGCGACTCCGGGTTCACCTTTCTCCCCGGAGGCTCCGCCACCTTCATTCCCTCCCCCGCCGCCCAACGCTTCGCCGACCTGACAGTCCTCCAATCGGAGACCCTCGGCGACGACTGGATGCCGGTGCCCGAGAGCAATATCCGGATCCAGCCCGATGGCGCGAAAAAAATCCTCCCCACCGCCCCGAAGCTCTTCTACAAATTCCGCGCCGTCCCCAAGCCCTGATTCAACGTCTTCCTTGGGGTTTGGAGTTTAAGATTTGAAGTTTTCATGCACCCCGATCTCCAAACCCACCTTAAACTCCGCCTGGAGATCATTTCCGACCGCGATTTTTATGATCGCGATCCCGCCGGGCATCTTGACGCCCTTAAAGACGTTTCGGAAAAAATACAGGCATACACGGACGCCCATCACGCTGAATTCGATGGAAAACTGCGTCACTATCTTACCAACTCCTCTTTCCAGAAAGCACTCGAACACCTCCAACAAAATTTATGAAAACCCTCCTGTTCTCACTCTTCCTCGCCCTGCCGCTGGCGGCCAAACCGAACATCGTCTTCATCATCACGGACGATCTCGGCTACAACGATCTCTCCTCCCACGGCCAGAAAAACTTCCCCACCCCACACCTCGACAAGCTTGCCGCCTCCGGCATCCGTTTCACCCGCCACTATTCCGGCTCCACCGTCTGCGCTCCATCGCGCTGCGCCCTGATGACCGGAAAGGACATGGGGCACGCCCTCATCCGGGGCAACGGCACCCTCGTCCTTCCTCCCGAGGAGACCAATCTGGCAAACACTCTCAAAAACGCCGGGTATAATACAGCGATGGTCGGGAAATCCTGCGTGACCGGCTCCGGCGACGGCTTCGACCCACAGAGCGTGCTCGACTGCGGCTTCGACCAATTTTACGGCACCCTCGACCACCGGGACGGCCACTTCCGCTACCCGAAGTTCGTTTTCAAAGACACCGAACGCATCGACTTCCCCGGCAACGAACTCCACACCGGCACCGATTACGACGCGAACCTCTACACCGGGGAAGCACTGGGGTTCATCGGGAAACAGACAGCGGAAAAACCGTTTTTCCTCCTCCTCTCCTATCCCATCCCCCACGCCTCCGTCATCGCTCCCGAGGAGGAGCGCGCCGCGGCAAGACCTCTCGTGGAAAACGAAATCGTTCACAAAAACTCGAACCACTACACCAACACCCCGGAGGTGAAGGCAAACCACATCGGCATGCTCACCGTGATCGATGACGCGGTCGGCTCCATCGTCGCGCAGTTGGAAAAACAGGATCTTCTCGAGGACACGCTCATCGTCTTCACCAGCGACAACGGCTCCCACTTCGAAGGCGGCTACCGTCCGGAATATCTCGGGTCGAACGCCCCGCTGCGTGGCGGCAAGCGCGACCTTTACGAAGGCGGGATCCGCGTCCCGTTTATCACCTCATGGCCGGCCTCCATCAAGCCCGGCCAGACCAGCGACCACCCCTCCGCCTTTTGGGACTTTCTCCCCACCGTATCCGAACTCGCCGGTCAAACCGCCCCGCAGGACATCCAGGGAATCTCCCTCGTCCCCACCCTCACGGGAAATGGCGAGCAGGAAAAACACGATCATCTCTACTGGGAATTCCACGAGAAGGACGGCCGCCGCGCCATCCAGAAGGGCGATTGGAAACTCGTCCAATACAACCTCGCCAAGCCGAAAGAACTCACCACCGAACTCTTCAACATCGCCGAGGACATAAGCGAGGAGAACGACCTCTCGGAAAAGCATCCCGAGAAACTCGCCGAGCTGCTGGCACTCATCGAAACCGCCCGCACTCCCGGCAAACTCTCCCCCTACCCCCCACTCGACAAGTAGGACGGCAGATAGCGGAGCAACCACTTCTCACCCGGCACCCGGCACTTTTCACTTTCCGAAAAAAAGATTCCCTCACGCCCCGTTTCCGCGGATTCTCCCGCCGCTGCGGAAATCCCGGGATCACCGACAAAACGCGCTCCCACCGGCATTTCCTCCGCGTATCCAACCATGTCTTCCCGCGAAAAAAACCTCCTTGCCCTCCTTCTCGTCGCGGGATTCATCATTCTGAACTTTTTTCTCTACACTCTTTACGTTCAGAAAAAGAACCTGTTCGAGACGGATTTCACCACAGCGAAGAACAACCTCCAGCAGGCCATCGTCCAGCAGGAGATGTCCGGCCAGCTCGCCGAGGAAATGGAATGGCTCGACCAGAACCAGCCCGACCCCGCCGCCTACCAGGAAGTCCAGACGAGGCTCCAGCAGTTCGCTGAAAGCCAGGCGCGCAACGTCGGACTGACCATCAAAAAACAGGAACTGCTTCCCACCGATACCGGCGGCATCCACTTCAACCGCGCCCAGGTCAGGATCGATCTCACCGGGCAGGAGCAGGCGCTTTACCGTTGGTTCGATGCCATCAACGATCCCACCGCCTTCCGCACCGCCCTCCAGATCCGCCTGTCGCCAAACGGGAAGGACGACACCCTCATCGATTGCTCCGCAACCCTCGCCCAATGGTTCCCACCGGCAACATGAAACGCTCTCCAAAAAATCCTCTCCCTTCGATGTTCAACGTTGGATGTTCGATGTTCGGCGTTCTTTTGTTTTCAATAGCAGTACGCCACCGCCGACATCCCACGCAAAGAGCCCCTGGTAAAATACACCGGCCTCTGGACGAACAGCCCCTTCACCTCAAAACCCCCGCCGCCACCGCCGGGTCAGACCGTCAACCCTCTCGACGACTTCACTCTCACCGGCATCGCCCCCGTCCCCGGAGGCTACCGAATCACCATTATCAGCAAGAAGAATCCGGAGCTGAAAAAAGTGATCGAGCCCGGAAGAACGGGCGAATTCACCGTTGTTTCCGTGAACCGGAATCCGGACAAAGCGCTCGGCACCACCGTCGTCCTCTCCACCGGATCGGTTCAGGGCACCGTCTCGTTCGAAGAGGATATGCTCACGCTGAAAGCCCCGCCCGCCCCCCAGCAGCAGCCGCAACAACCTAACCTTCCACCCGGCATCACCCCCGCCCAGGCAAACCAGCAACCGAACACAAACACCGCCCAGCGTCAGCCGCGTCCCCGCATCGTCCCGCCACCGGCTCCGGCGAACACAGGCAACGCCAACCAGCCGACGAACAGGGACAACAACGACAATCGTTCGAACCGCCGCAACCGCTAGTTTCCAATCTTCTTCGAGTCTAACATTCAAAGTTTCAAGTTTCCCATGCTCCGCCTTTTTTCCTGCCTCATCATCCTGCTCACCGGTGCCACCATGGCACAGGATGCCGAAGTCCCCGCGATCCCGGTGGTTCCGCCTCCGCAGATCGCTCCCGCTGCGGAACTGCCTCCCGGCGTGAATCCACAGCCTGAGGCACAGCCCGCCAACCAGGCCGACTTCGGCGACACCCTCATCGTCGAGGCCATCGAGCAGCCGAAACTTTCCGGAGCCGATCTCGCCGCGCTTTACCGGAAATACACCGGCCACCGCGTCATCGTTTCCTCCGCCGCCGCCGCCGCCGAGTTCTCCTTCGTCCAGCCTGCCTCTCCGCAGGATCCGCTCACCTACCGCGGAGGCTGCGGAGCTTCTGAAAAAAGCCGCCACCATCGAGAATTTCATCTTCGTCCCGGACGGAACCGACCCAAGCCTCGAATACCTCACGCTTCCCACCGCAGGCATCAAGCCGACCAATATCGGCCTGGGAGTTTACAACGAGAACGATGTCCTCCCGGAAGGCGACGCGGTCATCTCCTACGTGATGAACCTGAACTACATCAAGCCCGACGAGGCCGTCCGCACCTTCACCCAGATCATCGGCCAGTTCGGTGCCTTCGGCTCCATCGCCGCCGTCCCGAATGCCGCCTCCGTGGTCATCACGGAAAACACCTCCCTTATCCGGAAGCTTATCGACCTCAAGGCGGAGATCGACAAGCCCTCCTCCCAGGTCGCTACCCGTTTCATCACCGTGAAATACGCGGACGTTACCGAGCTGGCCACCACTCTGAATGAACTTCTCGGCACCCAGCAAAACACCTCCAACACCGCCGGTGTCCAGCGCGCCCAGCCGCAAACGCCCAACCAGCCGAATATCACGGAAGGAGCCGTGCCCGGTGCGACCTCGTCCGGCGAGGACACGCCCATCCAGATCATTCCCGACGCACGCACCAACCGCCTTTTCGCCATGGGTCGCCCTGTCGATCTCCTCTTTGTCGAGGGGCTGGTTCGCGAGTTCGATACCGAGTCCGACCAGCGCAACTTCCTCCGCCGCAAGCTGAGGTTCCTTGATGTCAGCGATTTCCTTCCCATCGCAGGAGACGCCCTCACCCGGGCATTTTCAGGAACTGGCGATCAAAGTGCCCAAACAGGCCAAACCGGTGGAAACCGCCAAAACCAGAATCAGAGCCGCCAGCAGAACTCTGGTGCCAACCTGTTCAACGGCGGCGGCCAACAGGGCGGGCTTGGAGGCAACTCAGCCAGAGGATCCGGTTCCGGGTCGCGCGGCAGCTCCTTTCCAGCCCCGAAATCAACACCGCTCCCGAATCTCTTCTTGTTGCCCGAACTCTGCTTGTCGCTGATAAAATCACGAATTCAATTGTTGTCCAGGGCCCATCCGGCGTCGAGATCATTGAAAACCTCCTCGACCAGGTGGATGTGAAAGCGGATCAGGTTATGATTTCAACTGTGATTGGGCAGCTGTCGCGTGGAAAAAACCGGGATCTCGGGATCGATATTCTGTCGCAGTGGGTCAAGATTTAATGCGAGGGGTGGAGCTGGCAACGCACCCCTTCTCCCTCTTGACCCTGCAGCACCTTTCGCCCCGGGAAACCTCACAGGCGAGTGGGCTGAGTGTGTTCGCCCGTTTCGGAAGTGATATCAACGTGTATCTTAACGCTCTCCAAACTAAAACTGATTTCACAGTCCTATCGCGCCCCAGCATCTTTACCACCAATAACCGCAAAGGTTTCATCTCCAGTGGTCAAGATGTTGCCATCCCGACCAATAGCAACAGTTTCGGGAACGGCGGTCAGAGCACCAATATTGAATACCGGTCGATGTAGTCGCTGACAATTTGAAGTTATCCCGTTGGTGAATTCCGCCGACGAAATCACCTTAGAGATCGCACTCCTAAATGACGAATTGGGAGAAGATCAGATCCTGGAGGAGCCGGTCGCGGGGGCACAGCCCTGACGGTTCCTCAAATCATAACCCGGGAACTTAGAACGTATATCACCGTAAACAATGGTGAAACCATCGTGATGGGTGGACTGATCAGCACCCAGGATAGAAAAACTGTTAACGGCATTCCGATTTTAAGTGATATTCCAGGTCTTGGGAGGTTATTTTCAAGAGAGCAGATCGATAAAAGCAAGTCCGAATTGTTGGTCTTTCATCCAGACATCCATCGTTAATGACGATCAGAGCATTGACAACGTACAGATCCGATTTTGACGACCGCTTCAGAATCTCAGGTGACAGCCCGCACCTTCGCCGACGGAGCGGTTCTCCCGCCTCTTGACCTTGAGCCTGTTATGGAAAAAGGCGGCGACACCATTCCCGCGGCGATTCCCGTCGAGACCGAGTAACCAGAATTTCAACCGGAAATCCCTCCGTCCGATCCACCGCAGGTGATCCCAAGGAGGGGCGTGCCCTATGGCCGCCCGGTGAAATCCCATACCATCGCGCGGTAACGCTTGCATCTTCCTTGCAAGTAAGTGCAGGTTTCGCGCGTTTCCCGACCGGGGGCAATTCCTCTCGACAGCGGCCTACCACCGGACAAACTACCCCCTCCACCTTCCAAACTTCCAATGCGGACTGCAATTTTCGGCGACATACACGCGAACCTCGAAGCACTTGATGCCGTGATGTCGGATTCCCAAAAGCAGGGTGTCACGGACTATGTCTGCCTCGGTGACGTCGTGGGTTACAACGCTGATCCCGTCGCCTGCCTCGAACCGCATCCGCGAAATGGCATGCCCGACGGTAAAGGGAAACCACGATATGGACGCCTCGGAAGACCATTCATTGGACAGCATGAACCCCATCGCCGCGACCGCTCTGAACTGGACCCGCGAACAACTGGACGACGACCAGCGCATGTGGCTGAAAAAGCTCCGCATGGTGCGCCAGGTAGGCAACTACACCATCGTCCACAGCACCCTCGACCAGCCGGTTCACTGGAACTACGTCACGAACCGCTTCGATGCGATGTCGAACTTTTCCTACCAGTTCACCCAGCTCTGCTTTCACGGCCACACCCACGTCCCGCGCGTGTATGTGAAATCCGACAAAGTCCGCGAGGTTCCCGCCGAATCCGTGGAGATCGAGGCCAACGCCAAATATTTCATCAACGTCGGCTCGGTCGGACAGCCGCGCGATGGCGACCCGCGCGCCTGCTACGCGATCTACGATCACGAGACCAAGCTCATCGTCTTCCGCCGCATCGATTATGATGTGAAAAAGACCCAGAAAAAGATTCTCGAAGCGGGTCTCCCGGAAATGCTGGCCGAAAGGCTGGAGGAAGGCAGGTAGAATCCGAATCCTCCGGATCGTTCGCGACGCCGTGGAACATGCGTGCCAATTATGTGGAACACGCTTTCCCGCTTGACGCACCCCCGGCGCTTTCCAATCCTTTCCTCCCACCCGTCGGCGCAAACCCGCGGGAGGCCAAACAGGTGCTTGATTCGCAAGCAGGATACCTTCCGCGAAAGCCGGAACAGCCCGTCCAATTTTCACAACTCTAGTATTTTCAACCTCTTCCACATACAACCTTTCAATGTTTAAAAAATATTTTGGAAACATGTTTTCCAGCGATATCGGAATCGATCTCGGCACCGCAAACACACTCATCAACGTAAAAGACCACGGAATCGTCCTTCGCGAGCCTTCAGTCGTGGCCGTCAGAGCCGGAACCAACGAGGTTCTCGCCGTTGGTGACGATGCAAAACGCATGCTCGGCCGGACTCCCGGAAACATCGTCGCCATTCGCCCGCTGAAAGACGGGGTGATCGCGGACTTCGAGGTTACCGAGGCCATGCTCCGGCATTTCATCAAAAAGGTGAACAAAGGCCGCCGCTCCAATCCACGCGTCCTGATCGCCATCCCGTCCGGCATCACCGAGGTGGAGCGCCGCGCCGTCCGCGAATCCGCAGAGCAGGCCGGAGCACGCGAAGTCTATCTCATCGAGGAGCCAATGGCCGCCGCAATCGGAGTCGGCCTTCCCGTTCAGGAGGCATCCGGAAACATGATCGTCGATATCGGCGGTGGCACCACGGAAGTGGCGCTGATCTCCCTTTCAGGAATCGTTTACGCCCGCTCCGTCCGCACCGCCGGGGACGAGCTGGACGAATCCATCATCCAATACATGAAGCGCGCCTACAACCTGATGATCGGCGAGCGCACTTCCGAGGAAATCAAAATCCGCCTCGGCTCCGCAGCCCCGCTTCCCAAGGAAATCACCATGGAGGTGAAGGGCCGCGACCTGGTAGCCGGTCTCCCGAAAACCATCACCATCACCTCCCAGGAAATCCGCGAGGCCATGGCGGATCCGCTCAACACCATCGTTGACGCCGTCCGCACCACTCTTGAACGCTGCCCTCCCGAGCTCGCCGCTGACCTGGTGGACCGCGGGATCGTTCTCGCCGGTGGTGGAGCGCTTCTGAAAGGACTGGACCGCCTTCTCCGCGAGGAAACCGGGCTTCCAGTCCATGTCGCCGAGGATCCCCTCAGCGCGGTTGCCGAAGGTACCGGGAAAGCACTACAGGAGCTTGCCCTTCTGAAGCGCGTGACCAACACCGACCGCTGAGCACCGAAGAGCCGCCGGGATCTTTTCCCGGCCCACGGCCATGAAACCGCTCAATCTCATCGCACTACTTCTCTTCCTCGCGGGAGCGACGTGGGCGCTCACGCGCAGCGAACCGGTTGTGCGCGAGATCCAGGTGGCGTATTTCAAAGCTATCGCCCCCACCCTGAAGGCGGGCTCGGCGCTTGAGACCAAGGCGCGCGCGCTCCTCCAGGAGACCAGGCATTCCAAAGAGACCGAGGCAAAACTTTCCGCGATCGAAAGCGAGATCGGCCGACTGCGCATCATCGAAGGCCGCTTCAAGGAACTCGAACGCGAGAACGGCGAACTCCGCCACGCCCTCGATTTCAAGAAGGCGACGAACTTCGACGTGGTCGCCGCGCAGATCATCCGCCGCCACCCCACCACCTGGTGGCAGACCATGGAGATTGATGCGGGCGAAGACCGTGGCATCGGCATCCAGCTTTCCGTCCTCTCCAATGACGGCCTTGTCGGCATCATCGACCGCCCGTTCAAGCACCGCTCCTCGGTTCTCCTGGTCACGGATGAAAAGTGCCAGGTATCCGTGCGTGTCGAAGGCTCCCCGGAGGTCGGCATTCTCAGCGGGCAGCGCGGCGAGTTCGATAACAACCCGACGCTCCGCCTCCGTTTCCTTTCCAAAGACGCCGCGCTCAGCCCGGGCCAGCGCGTCTTCACCACCGGTCGTGGTGGAATTTTTCAACCCAACATTCTCGTTGGCACCATCATCTCGGTTGAAAAAGGTCCGCTCGATTCGGAAGCCCTGGTCAAACCCGCTGTAGATCTCAGCGACCTCGGCACCGTCTTTGTCGTCCTTTCTGAAAACCACTGAATTTCCACCCGTTTGTTCCGCTACAACCTCAGCACCGTTTTTCTTTTGCTAGCCGCTTTCCTGGTCCAGCAATTCGTGCCCGCGTTGACCGGACTGAGCCATTCCCGCATCCTCGTCGTCCAGCTCGTTTTCCTCTGCGCGGCGGTCACCGTGGCCACGCCGACCATGCTTCTGCTCGCTTTTATCGGAGGCTGCCTTTGGGATGCGCACTGCTCGCTTGGCTCCGATCACCGCGGATCCCGAGGTTTACACCCAGCCGGTGGAATCCCTCCGCTTCGGCTACTCCATTTTGCTTTTCGCTGCGATGGGCTTCCTCATGCAGGGGCTGAATCCGCTGTTCCGTCAGGGAAAATGGCAATTTTCCGCGCTCCTTACCGGGGTCGCGATCTTTCTCTATCTCAGCGCGGAGTTCATTCTCATCTCGTTCATACGCGGGGATTTCACCATCACCAGATCGGTCATCCGGCTTCTTTCCTATACGTCGCTCCTCACGATGTTAGTTTCACCAATCATCTTCTGGCTGCTCTACCGGATCGCGAGAATGTTCGACTATTCGCTGTATCCGGAGGCCAACAAACCGAAACGCAGATAAGCCATGGAACCACGCTTCAGACTCCGCCTGTATCTCCTCACCGCCCTCATTCTCGTCGGCTTCGGCACGCTTCTCTCCCAGCTCCACGAATTCCAAATCGAGCGGCGGGACGAGTTCCAGGCGCTTGTTCCCGGCAACCGAACCGTGACCGTCCGCGAGCCGGGCATCCGTGGTGAAATTTCCGACCGTAACGGAATTCCCATCGCACGAAATCTCCGGAACTACGTGATCTCGTTCAATCTGGAGGAAATCCAGCGGGCCTACAGCCTTCAGCATGACGAAACGCCGACCCTCGACCGCCTGACCACGCGCGGCGGATTGCCTGGAAAGAAAACCGAAAAAGACATCGTCGCCATTGTCAACGAGTGGACGATCAAGCCACTCCAGGAGCTGGGTCTCGCGAAAAACTACAATGCCGGAGCGCTCCGCACCCACTATCTCACCCATGGCGGCCTCGTCCCTTTCACCTACCGCGCGGATCTCACCTACGAGGATTTCGCCCGCCTGGCGGAGCGCAACCTGGAGTTCCCCGGCGTCACCCTCGGCATCCGGCCACAGCGCCAGTATCCCTACGGCACGCTCGCATCCCACGTCGTCGGATATCTGAAGCAGTGGGAAAAAGGCGACATCTCCCAGGCGGACAAGCGCGCCTTCGACCACTACATCGGAGAGGAAAAAGGCATCGCCGGTATCGAGGCGACGATGGACGAATATCCTCCGCGGCCCCGAGGGACGCAAAACCATCCTCAAGGATGAGAAAGGCCGCACCATCGGCATGCTGGATTTCACCCGACCAGGAATCGGTGCCCAGGTCGAACTCTCCATCGACGCCCGCATTCAGTTTCTTTTGGAAAACACCCTCCGCCGCGCAGGCCGTGCCGGCGGGAGTGGTGATGGACGTCCGCACCGGCGAGGTGATCGCGATGGCATCCGTGCCCGACTACGATCCGAACGCCTTCATCCCGTCCATTTCCAGGGAGAAATTCATCGCCTACAATTCCAACCCGCAGCTTTCGCCGTTTTCCAATCGCGCGATCTCCTCCTTCGAGCCTGGCTCGACCATGAAGATCCCGACCGCCATCGCCGGTTCTCTCAAAGGCCTTGCGGATAACGCTTTCTCCTGTGACGGCTACGTGCCCTACGGCAATCACAAGATCGGATGCTGGCTCTGGAACAAGAACGGAGGCCGCCACGGTCACTCCGGCTGCCCGAAGCCATCCAGCAATCCTGCAATCCCGTATTTCAACAAGATGTCCAATGCAATCGGCTGGAAGGGCATGGTCGATGGATTTTCGCTGGTGGGTTTCGGCCAGAAAACCGGCATCGAACTTCCAAACGAAGATCCCGGGCATACTTCCCGGTTCGCGCGCATGGCGTGCCGCACGCCCCGGCGCCTTCATGACTCCCGCACTCACCGCAATGATGTCCATCGGCCAGGGCGACATGCTTGCCACCCCGCTGCAACTCGCGGCCATGGTCTCCGCCATCGCCAACGGCGGAAAATACTACGAACCGCGTCTCGTCAAAAAAGTAACCGCTGAAGACGGCACGGTTCTTGTTTCCGATATTCCCCCAACTCCAAGTCGATCTGCTCCAGTCTGGCGTAAAAGAAAGCGACCTGAAACTCATCCGCGAAGGGATGTATAAGGCCGTCAACGTCGCTGGAGGCACCGCCGGAAAAGTCCGCATGGACGATGTCGTCATCGCCGGTAAATCCGGAACCGCGCAAACCATGGACAATGGCAAAAAATCCAACAATTCCTGGATCGTTTCCTTCGCGCCCTTCGATGAGCCGCGCTACGCGGTGGTCATCCTCGTGCAGGCGGGCGGCTCCGGCGGCGGTGTTTGCGGCCCTCTGGTCAACACGGTTTACCAGGGGATTTTCGCCCAGGAAAAAGGAATGCGCCTCCCGCTCAAACCCCAGACGGAATACGCCGGCCACCTGGATCGCATCGAAGCCATCGAGCCTTTGAAAGACGTCCTCGCATCCATCGAGGCATCCGAGATTCCGGAAGCCCCCACCGAAGCGGTCAGCCTCCGAGGACGACATCGGCGAGACCGGAGAGGAAGTCGCGGAAATCATCCCGACCGACGCACCGATCAACACCACTCCACGGGACACCGTCCCGAAACCAACAATCACCCAGGAAACCGACCGCGAGGGACAAGTGATCCCCCGTGCCACCCCGATCAGGGAATAAACCCGGCTTCCTCCATTAAACTCCAAAATTCAACCAACCCCAAACGTGATCAAAAAAATCAAACGACTTCTAGGCATCGGCAACACCGATCCGTCCCAAGGCAACACCATCATCGTAAACGTAGAAAAACTCGAACGCCGTGTCGCCCTCGTCGAGGACGGCATTGCTCGAGGAATACACCGTGGAACGCGAAGGCGATCAGAACATCGTCGGCGGCATTTTCAAAGGCCGCGTGAAAAATATCGAGCAGGGACTCAAGGCGATGTTCGTCGATATCGGCCTCGACAAGAACGCCTTCCTCCACTTCTGGGATGCCATCCCGGCAGCCCTGGACGGCGGCCTCGAGGAAATCGAGCGGGAGGGAAAAAAGAAGTCGCAGAAGAAAATCACTTCAAAGGACATCCCCAGCATCTACCCCATCGGATCCGATATCGTGATTCAGGTTTCCAAAGGCCCGATCGGCACCAAGGGGCCTCGCGTCACCACCAACATTTCCCTCGCCGGCCGCTACCTCGTGCTGATGCCCTTCACCGAGCAGTTCGGGATTTCCCGCAAAATTGACGATCCGAAGGAGCGCCAGCGTCTCCGCCGCATCGTCCAGAAACTTTCCGTCCCGGAAGGCATGGGCATCATCATGCGCACCGTCGCCCAGGGCACGCGCGCGCGCCACTTCGTCCGGGATCTCGCGATGCTCCTTGAGCAGTGGGACAATATCGACCAGCGCCGTGCGAACAATCCCGCGCCCTGCTGCATTTTCCAGGAACCCGGACTTATCGAGCGTACCGCCAGGGACTTCCTCACCGAGGAGGTGGACAGGGTTCTGTGCGACGACGAGGAGACGGCGGAGCTGATCCGCGATATCGCCGGGAAAATTTCTCGCCGCGCGAAACGCCGCATCCACTACCTCCCCCCCGCCTCCCAGCCGATCTTCGAAAGGGTCGGTATCCAGAACCAGATCGACGAGGCCTTCTCGCGCCAGGTCTGGCTCAAGTGCGGCGGCTACATCGTCATCGATGAGACCGAAGCCCTCATTTCCGTGGACGTGAACACGGGTCGCAACCGTGGCTCCAAGGACGTGGACAAGATGATCCTCCAGACCAACATCGAGTCCGCCGAGGAAGTCGCACGCCAGCTCCGGCTCCGCAATATCGGAGGTCTCGTCGTCGTCGACTTCATCGACATGCGCCACCGCCGCGACCAGATGGCCGTTTACAAGGCCATGAAAGAGCGGGTGAAAAAGGACAAGGCCAAGACCCAGATTCTCCAGATTTCCTCCATCGGCCTCATGGAAATGACCCGCCAGCGCCTCAACGAGTCCCTCCGCGATTCCATGTACGAGCCGTGCCCTTACTGCCAGGGCCGTGGCCGCGTGAAAACGCCGATGACCATGTCCATCGAGATCCAGCGCCGCCTCAACACGGTCATCCAAACCCACCGCGACCAGGTCGGGGATCTCATCGTCATCGTGAACTCGGACGTCCTCAACCGCTTCAAGCAAGAGGATGCCAAGGTTCTTGTGGAACTGGAACGCTCCCACTCAGGCCGCCTCATTTTCCGCTCGGATCCGGCTCTCAATCGCGAGCGCTTCGCAGTGATCGACGCCGCGACCGAGAAAACGATCGAGCAGGGCTAGGACTTCAAAAAAGCGGTCGTCGCTCCACTTTCAGATCAAGCCGCCCGCATTTCAGCGATGCGGCACATCCATTGCTATCTCACACAAGACATCATTTCCTATCATGTCACGCAAAACCAAACTTATCGTCACTCTCGGCCCCGCAACTGAAACTCCCGAAATGATCGGGAAACTCATCGATGGGGGCGTCAACGTCTTCCGGCTGAACATGAGCCATGCGAAACACGAGTGGGCTGCGGAAATGACAAAAATCGTCCGGCGTGAATCCGAGGCACGGGGTGGCCATGCCGCCGTTCTCTTCGATCTGACGGGACCCTCCATCCGTACCGGTGACCTAAAGGAGGCCTACGAACTGAAAGAGGGTGACAAGGTCGAGTTCCGCAAGGACGGCACGGAGCCGTCTATCCCTCTTTCCACCACCGTGAACTATCCCGGTCTGATGGGCGACGTGACGGAGGGAAACACGCTGGTCGTGGACAACGGAGCTCTTCTCATGCGTATCGACAGGGTTTCCGACGACCGTGTCATCTGCGATGTCCGCACGCCCGGATCAATGGGTTCACGCCGACATATCAACCTTCCGGGCGTCCGACTCAACCTCCCCGCTCTCACGAAAAAGGATCACAAGGATCTCGCGCTCGCCGTCGAGTGCGGCGCGGACTACATCGCCGGATCCTTCGTCCGTGACGCTGCCCACGTCCGGGAGCTCCGCGAGGCGATGGAAGCTCTCGAAGGAGAGGCGCAAATCGTCGCGAAAGTGGAGGATCAGGAGGCCGTGCGCAACATCGACGCGATCATCCAGACCTCCGATGTGATTATGATCGCACGCGGAGACCTTGGAATCGAGGTGGACTTCGAGGATCTTCCCATCCTCCAGCGGCGCATCGTAAAACGCTGCCATGAGCTCGGCACGCGTGTCATCGTCGCCACGCAGCTTCTCGAGTCCATGATCACGAATCCGACCCCGACCCGTGCGGAGGTAACCGACGTGATGAACGCCGCCTACGAGGAGGCGGATTGCCTGATGCTCTCCGGGGAAACCTCCGTGGGGCGATATCCGGAGCGTTGTGTGGAAGCCCTTGTCCGCATCTCGTCGCGTATCGAGAGATCCGGCGGCCATGGATTCGGGCAAAGCGTGATTCTGCGTGATGAGCGTCAGAAGACAGCGCGCGCGGCGGTCGTTCTTGCCGATTCACTCCCGAACTGCCGCCTGGTAATCCTCACGCGCCGCGGCGTCCTTGCAAACCACATCGCCCTGATGCGCCCCCGCACCCCCGCGCTCTACGCGGTGACCCCGAAGGAGAGCGTCTGCCGGCAATTGTCCCTCACGCGTGGTGTGACGGCTTTCCGCATGTCGTTTTCCTCAAACATCGAAGAGACCGTGGAACGGGCAACCGAGGTACTGCGCGGACAGGGTCTCGTCAAGCCAGGCACTCCTATCGTGATCGTGTCAGACATATTGTCAGACCATTTCGCGGCGAACTCGATCCTGCTTCACCACGCGTAAGGTGAAGCGGCTTAGTTCGCGACCAGGTTCATGATCTTGCCGGGAACGTAGATCATTTTCCGTATGGTTTTGCCATCGATGTGCTCCCTGATCTTCTCGGAAGCGAGGGCGAGTTCTTTGGCGGTTTCCTCGGGAGCGTCCAATGCCATCAGGATGCGGTCGCGAAGCTTTCCGTTAACCTGAACTACCAGTTCACCCACCGTTCTGATGAGAGCTTTCTCATCATACTCAGGCCAAACTGTTTCCGAGAGAAGTGCCGCTTCCTTGCCAAACTTCTGTACACAGGCGTTCGTGGATTTCCTCGGTCAGATGGGGAGCAAACGGATTCAACACAGTGAGAAAGTTAACGAACTCCTTCAGCGAAACGGTCTCCGTCTGCGTGAACGCGTTCGTGCAGATCATCATCTGGGAAATCGCGGTATTGAAACTGAGTTTCTCAATGTCCTCGCCGACTTTCTTGATGGTCTCATGAACCACCCGGATCAGTTCCGGATCCGTGCATTTCTCGTCCCTGATCTTCGGAGAAACTTCTCCCTCGTCGGTGACGGCCAGACGCCAGACGCGGGCGAGGAAGCGTGAAACGCCCTCGACCCCTTTCATCTGCCATGGCTTCACCTGCTCCAGCGGCCCCATGAACATTTCGTAGAGGCGCAGGGAATCGGCTCCGTATTCCGAAACGACATCGTCCGGGTTCACCACGTTGCCGCGTGACTTGGACATTTTCTGCCCGTCCTCACCCATGATCAGGCCTTGGTTCACGAGACGCTGGAACGGCTCAGGCGTGCTCACATGACCGAGATCAAAGAGAACCTTGTGCCAGAAGCGGGCGTAGAGGAGGTGAAGTACGGCATGTTCCGTACCTCCGACATAGAGATCGACCATTCCGGGCTTTTCGCTGGACCAGTAATCTTCGGCTTCTTTGGAGATGAAGCGCTCTGAATTACCAGGATCGCAGTAGCGGAGATAATACCAGCAGGAACCGGCCCATTGAGGCATGGTGTTGGTTTCACGGATGGCTCCGTCTCCAAGCTCCATCCAGTCCTTCGCTTTCGTGAGAATGGGCTCGGGAGAACCGGAGGGCTTGTAGTCTTCCAGCGGAGGTGCCAGCAGCGGAAGTTCGGAATCGGGCAACGGGAAATGTTCGCCGCCTTTCCAAGTGATCGGAAACGGCTCACCCCAGTAGCGCTGGCGGGAGAACAGCCAGTCGCGGAGCTTGAACTGGATTTTGCGCTCACCTTTTTCGTGTTCGACCAGCCAATGTATCATCGCGCCCTTGGCCTTTTTCGTCGGCAAGCCATCAAGAAATCCGGAGTTGATGGCGGAGCCATCTCCCACATGGAGCGTGGGCGTCTCGCCCACGCCACCCTCATAAGCCGTAAATTCCCCCTCCCGCAACCGCGCCTTCTCCGGGTTCCGCCCAATATACCGGCGCACATTCCCCACATGTTTTCCACCCCGCAAGATCCTGTCCCAATAATCCCTCTGCCAAAGAGTCCCCTCCCTACCGAGAGCCGAGTTGATCTTCTTCGCAGTGAAACTTTTCCAGGTCTGGATGACATCCTCCAGTTTGTGAGCATCCCGGAGCTGGAACAGCACATGCACATGGTTGGGCATGACCACAAAGGAATCCATGTCATACCTTTCCCCATCGAAGTGTAGCAAAGCGTCCTTTACAATCCCGGCAATCTCCGGATCCCTCAGCACACACTCGCCTTCTCCATCGTCCAACCATTTGTCGATCTGGTTTGAGAACGTTTCGTGGTATTCATCTTCGGTGGCCTCGTCCCATGGTTCGGGATGCTCGGTGAGCCATTGGTTCCTTTGCTTTTCCCATTCGGCGAGTTTTTCCTGTGGCAGGCTGTCGGCGAGCCGCCAGGTGACGAAGAACAGTTTTTCGGATTGCTGCCAGTGAGGGAGGGATGTCGGTCGGTGCTTTTCGATTTTTTCGGAGCGGTCGAGATATTTCGACTGCGTGGGCGGGACGCCCACGCTCCCCACGACCTTCCGGATCGGAAGATCAAACTTCGTAGCGAATTCGAAATCCCGCTCGTCATGCGCGGGCACGGCCATGATCGCTCCGGTGCCGTAGCCCATCATCACGTAGTCGGCAATCCAGATCGGGATCTCCTCATTGTTCACGGGGTTGATCGCGAATGCCCCGGTGAAGACGCCGGACTTGTCCTTGTTCAGATCGGTGCGATCCAGATCGGATTTCGCGGAGCAGGCTTTGATGTAGGCCTCGACTGCTTCTTCATTTTCCGCGGTGGTGATTTCGGAAACGAACGGATGCTCTGGAGCGAGAACCATGTAGGTCGCACCGAAAAGGGTGTCGGGACGCGTGGTGAAACACCTCCACTTGGGATTCGAAGTTCGCGATTTGAAATTTAACGGACGCGCCTTCGCTCCTGCCGATCCAGTTTTTCTGGAGCAGTTTGATCCCGTTCGGCCAGTCAAGAGTGTCGAGTTCGTCGATGAGGCGCTGGGCGTATTTCGTGATACGCAGCATCCACTGGCGCAGCGGGCGGCGCTCGACGGTGTGGCCTTTCCCTTTCCATTCCTCGACCTCTTCGTTGGCGAGAACGGTGCCCAGATCCGGCGACCACCAGACGGGAGTATCCGCCACGTAGGCAAGGCGGACGGCATCGATCTGCTCGCGGCTCCAGCCCTTCGCTTCCAGTTCGGAAACGGGGTTCGCCTTGTTCGTTTCCTCGCAGAAATACGAATTGTAGATTTGAAGGAAAATCCACTGGGTCCAGCGGACATAGCCGGGATCGGTGGTCGCTATCTCGCGCTCCCAATCATACGCGAAACCCAGCGACTTCAACTGGCGGCGGAAATTTTCGATATTCGCCGCAGTCGTTACCGCCGGATGCTGGCCGGTCTTGATCGCGTATTGCTCGGCGGGGAGGCCGAAGGAATCGTAGCCCATCGGGTGGAGGACATTGAATCCGTTCATCCGCTTGTAGCGGCCGATGATGTCCGTCGCGGTGTAACCTTCCGGATGTCCCACGTGGAGACCCGCACCGCTCGGGTAGGGAAACATGTCGAGGACATAGTATTTCGGCTTGGAAGCATCGAAACCCTCCTCGCCGGGATTGGGAGTGCGGAAGGTTTTCTCCGAGTCCCAACGTGCCTGCCACTTGGGTTCGAATTCGGAGAAAGGAAATGGTTTGCGTGTTTCGGACATGGCGGGCGGGAAAGCTGATGGAACATCCGCCTGATGAAAAGAAAAACCCCGCCCGGTAAGATGACAAACCGTGCGGGGAAATTGTTCGCGGTGAGGCTACTCCGCAGCCTTCACAAATTTGTCCAATCCTTCGATCCAGACATCAGCGCCTTCCGGGTAGTAGCCCAACCGGGGGGTGATCACCTTCAAATCGTGGGTCACGAGATACAGGCTGGGAAACCCCTGGACTTGCAGCGCGCTCGCAAGTTGTTCGTTCTGACGTTTCAATTCCTGCGGCTGCGGCTTGGTTTTCGGGAAATCCACTTCCATGAGAATCAGGTTTTCTTCGGCATATGCCTTGAACTCCGGCGTATCAAAAACTTCGCGCGCCAGCATGATGCAGGGCGGGCAGAAGTCCGATCCTGTGAAATTCATCAGGATGGGCTTGTTCTCTTTTTCCGCCCTTTCCCGGGCGGCTTCGAAATCGGTCATCCAGATGGATTCCTGGGCAAAGGCAGTGGAAACCAGGGCCGTAGCGGCAATAAATATTGATAGTAGGTTTTTCATAATTCAGTCGAGTTTGCTCCTTTCTTTCAACTCATCCAGACGCGTGAGGAACAAATCCACACCCGGGTATTCAATTGCGGAGAACTTCCCGAACTCGTTCTCGTTCGGATCCATCAGCAGGATTGTAGGAAAGCCCTCCACTTTGTATTTGTCGTAATATTTCGTATTCGCTTTATCCAGCTCTGGATCGCTTTCCGGAAAGTCGATGAAAACCAGCACGAAATCCTTCGTGGCCTGGCTCACAAACTCCTCTTTGGAAAAAACCTTTTTCTCCATGAGAATGCAGGAGGCGCAGAAGTCGGATCCGGTGAAAAGCAGGAGCAGCTTTTTGTCCTCGTTTTTCGCCTGGACGAAAGCCTCCTCCACGTCGTCAACCCACCCTTCCGGTGTTTTGGCGAGAGACGTGCCAATCAGCGCGGAAGCGCCGAAAGCTAGCAGCAGCAAGCGTTTTAGTTTCGATATCACACATTTTAAGACGCCTCAGCGGGTGGATTTATTCTAAATTTCTTGGAGAAGTCCGGAGAATCCTCCAGATCAATAAGCATGCCAATGCAACCGCGCCTCATCCTTGCCACCCGTAACATAAAAAAGACCGAGGAAATCCGCCTGATCCTGGGCAACCTGATCGAAGTCATCGATGCCAGCGCGATCCCCGGCCTACCGGAAATCGAGGAAACCGGCACGACATTCCTCGAGAACGCGCGACTCAAAGCGTTCGGTATCAGCAATCTGACCGACGGATGGGTGCTGGCGGACGATTCCGGACTGGAGGTTGACGCTCTGGGCGGACGCCCGGGCGTCTGGTCATCAAGCTTCGGCGGAGAGGAGGGAAATCACGCGCTGAACAACCAGCGGCTCATCAGGGAAATGTCCGGCAAGGAAAACCGAAGTGCCAGATTCCTCTGCACGCTCGTCCTGGCGAAGAACGGAGAGGAAAAAGGGGTGTTCCGGGGTTCGGTGGAAGGCCGGATCGCCGAGGAGGCGGCAGGAAGCGGCGGTTTTGGTTACGACCCCCTCTTCATACCCGATGGACATGACCTCTCGATGGCGGAGCTGGGCGCGGCGGTAAAAAGCAAACTCAGTCACCGGGCCATGGCGATCCGGGAGTTCGAAAGAGCAGCCAGGGAGGAAAATTTGTTTAACTTTTAAAAATAGTTTGATCTTCTTAATTATTTTTGAAAAACTCTCACCCATGAAAAGATCAACCATATTCCTGTTGCTGATCCTGCCACTCATCTGTCTCACCGCCTCCTGTTCGCGCCAGGTAAAGGCCAAGCAACCGGTCTCTTACCGTTTCGACCATGGAAGAACCGCAATGCTCAAGAACGGGATCGCCTACGCACCCCGTAAAGCCCCGCCAGCCGTGAAACGCGCCATCGCCGCCGGAAACCGTCTGCAGGGCAAGCCATATAAATGGGGTGGCGGCCATGCCAGGCATCATGACAACGGCTACGATTGCTCGGGCACAACCTCATACGTCCTCCGCGAAGCCGGCCTCCTGAAGGGATCGCTCACCTCCAAGGGATATTTTAACTACGGAAAAAAGGGCTATGGAAAATGGATCACGGTCTATGTCCGCAACGGCCACGTTTTCATGACGGTCGCGGGACTGCGACTCGATACCGGCGGGGGAAGAAACAGCACCGGACCGCGCTGGAAAACAGCCACCCGTGCTGGGAGAGGCCATATCACCCGACATCCCGCGGGGCTTTAATCCTGGAAAAGTTCTCGACCCAAGGTCTTGAAATCAGGCAGCACTTCGTCGGCCTCTGAGAAATCAAGAGCGGAGGTCACGCGATTGGGAACGATCCAAGTTCGCATTCCTGCGGCGCTCGCGGAAAGAAGGCCGTTGAGCGAGTCCTCGATCACCAGACATTTCTCCGGCTCAACGCCCAGCTTTTCCGCAGCCGCAAGGTAAAGGTCGGGAGCCGGCTTGATCTTCGGCGCATCACCCCGGCAGATCACTTCTATGAAAAATTCGGTTAATTCCAGCTTCTCCAGCCACCCGTCCACCCATGAGTGCGAGGAACTCGAAACCACAGCCAACATGATTCCCCGGTTCCGGATCTCCCTCAGCAGATCCACTACACCCTTGATGGGCCCATGTTCCACAAGAGCGGCCCGGATTACTATCTGCCTTGCCTCGTCCATTTCATCCCAGTCAAACTCCTTTCCCGTAAGCTCCTCAAGGTAGGACTTTGGAGACCAGGTATCGAAATCCGATCCGATGCAGCGGGTGTAGAGGGAAAGCGGCAGATCCTCCCCCTCCCGCCGGAAAGTATCCAGCCAGGCGTCATAAATCGCCCATTCGGTGTCCACGAGTATCCCGTCAAAATCAAACAACACGGCGGAAGGAAGCATGCCAATGGATGGGCGAGCGGGCGGTGACCCGCAAGGTTCAAATACCGCCCTCAAACGAGTTTCTAATCTCCGCGATCAAGGCGGCGTCCTCTGCCTGTTCCAGGCGTCGGAAACAGTCGATCATGTTGTTGAGGATGCGGAGCAGGATGGTTCCGAGATCGGCGCTGCCTTTCAGCGCCTGGCGCTGCTCGTGGGAGAGATCGTTGGCAGGTGCGGTCAGGACTTCCTGGGAGTGGATGCGCCCGCCATCGAAACAATCGACGATCAGCGGATAGCCGTCCTCGAACATCCGGCAGAGGAAATGCCCGGGAAAGGAGATACCCTCCACCTCGATCCCGAGCCGCCGTCCGGCCAGCATGTAGAGGGTGCCCAGTCCGATGGGATTGGATACGCCCTCCGAGAGGCACCATGCGAGGTCTGAATTACGGGGATCGTAGTAGTTCGAACGGTTGGGGCCGAGTCTTCCGTTTTCGAAGAGGAAGATCCGGAGATCGTTGGCCGTGAACTCCACGCCTTCGCTGCTTTCACGCGCTTCCTCGGCGAGGAGATCCAGCGCGTCGGAGAGCGGCTGGCGCAGTGAGACGCCATCGTGCAGGAAATCGGAAAGAAGCCGGAGCTGGCTCTCGAAAAAATCCCAGTCATCCCCAAGAGCCGCCGTCCCGGAACCCGGAACGAGCCATTCGTCACGAAGGGTCTTGCGGCGGGCGGGGCGGAGAATTTCCGCGAGAAGGGATTTCCCGGAATCATCCAGACCTGGATCCACGTCCGGCAGTATCTCACTCAGGTCGCCGCCATATTCGGAAAGCCGCACTTTCACACCGGAGCGCACCTCGGGGGTGTCATCATCTAAAAGGCGCAGGAGGGCGGAAAGTTCCCTGGGGTCGGGCTGGGCGAGATTCATCTGCGCCGAAGGTAACGGCACTCACCCGGACGATCAACTTTATGTCGATTTTTCCAGGAAGAAAAATGGTGCGCGATACTGGGTTCGAACCAGTGACCCCCTCCGTGTCAGGGAGGTGCTCTACCACTGAGCTAACCGCGCTTTACGCCGAATTTCTTCGGGGCGCGAAGCTATGGGGGAAAGTGCCCGGTAGGCAACACCTTTTCACCGGAAAATAGCCGAAAAATGAATTTTTCATCGGCATGATTGCCACTTGAGTTCCCCGGCCTTCGTGCGCAGCCTCTCCGCCCCGTTATGAAAATACTTTTCGTCCTCGCCGTTTTCACCGCCACACTTTCCGCGGAAGTCCCTGAAGTCTTCAAAGGACTCTTTGAAGAGGAGACTCCCGTCCGCGCAGCCATCGGCCAGGTCGTGCCTCCGCCGGAGATTGAGAAATACATCGCCAAGGTCGAAGCGGCGGCGCGCAAGGATCCCAAGTGGTTCCGTGAGTTCACGGCGGCTTCAAAACCCGGGGCTCCGCTGCCATACAACGAGAAGCTCGGCCTTACCAAGGACGAGTATAACGACTATCTCGCACTCTGGGCGAAAAGGGAATTCAAGCCCGCAAAAGAGGTGATGCTCGTCCTGCGCGAGACTTTCGGGGACACGTGGAGCCTGACCGCATCCGGCGAGGCCGGCGCGATTTCCACTCTCCGCTACGATCCCAAGAAGGACGTCTTTCGCTCTCCCAACGGTGAGCTGAAACGGCTGGAGGACATCACGGCGGACAAGGACAGCATTCTTGGTGAGTGGACTGGCAAGGAATGGCGTTTCGAGGAGGAAACGGGTCTTGGGAAGACCAAGGAGAACTTTGCGATCGGCACGCTGACCGGTACGGGATTCGGCCTTGTGATCTACAGGGCGCAGGAGATTTCCACCGAGGGTAGCCGCCTCATGGACAAGAGCCTCGTGATCAGATTCGCCCTGGGTGAAGCGGGTCATCTGAAACTTCCGGACGCACCCGGGCAGCGCTAGGCCATGAAAGGAAAGCGATGGTTCCGACGTCTGCTGGTGGCGGGGCTCGCCCTTTCGGTGGCTCTTCCACTCGTGGCATTCGGCCTGAGCAATCTTTTTCTAGCCAGCCCGAAGGGCAGGGATTTTGTCGCATCGAAAGTCCGTGAGCGAACCGGCCTTGAAACATCCGTCATGGGATCGAGCTGGTCACCGTGGAACGGGATCAGTGTTTACGGGATCCGCATTGAGCAACCTGGGCCGCTGAAAACGGCAATCGCCTCACCGCTTTTGAAGATGGAATCTCTTCGTGCCGATCCCGCATGGCGAATCCTGCTACTCCGGCGAAGACTGTTGCTAAAGGAAATCGAGCTGAGCAAGCCAAGACTGGTTTTGCCGGTGGAGCTGCTCTCTCAATTGCCCACCCCGCCGGATGTGGCGGAACCAGCGCCCGTAGCTGCGGTAGCCGCCCCTCCTCCCCGGCAGAGCGTTCCAGCCCAGCCTCTTGCGCCTAATCCGGCTTCCGGAAGGTGCGCCCAAAATCCAGAAGGAGGCACCTGTGGCGCACATCGAATCCGCGAAAGAATCAAAAGCGCCGACCGTCTGGGTGAAATTTTCCGGAGGAGGGCTGAAAATCGTCTCCGCCATGGCGAAAAGCCCTCTCTATGAGATTTCCAATCTGGAAGGGGCCGCTCCCCTTGGCGGCAGGCAGATCACTTCGGAGGTCGTCCTGAATGGGGTGAAATTTCTTGGCAAGCCGCTTGTCGAGACGATGAGAATTCCTTTGAAGTGGCGTTCACCTGTTCTCGAAGTCGGAGCGTTCAACGGAGAAATTCTCGGCATGAAATGTGAGGCTGGTGCAAGTCTGGCGCTTTCGGGCGGAATCCCTTTTCAGATCAATGCGGTTCTGCCTGTGCAGGAAAACCAGGAAATTTCTCTTGGGGAGAGACTGAATGCGAAGCTCGGTAGTGTCGTTGGCCGGGGCGTCTTCCAAGGACAACTTGCATTTCCGGCCACGTGGCAAGGCCAATGGATTGCTCAGACGGCGGGGGTTGACGCGCATTTTGGTGATCAGAACGCGCGTTTTGACCAGGGAAGCGCCTTGATCGTGTTCCGCAACGGAGCATTGAGCTGCATTGACGCGCGTCTGGTCGGCGAGCCTTTGGCGCTTATCGGAAACGCCACTCTGCTCAGCGACGGTCGCGCCGCAGCAAACGCACGCGTTATCGCCCCTCCCGACACCTTGGTTGCCATCTCGAAATTTACCGAGCCGAACTCAGCCGCTCCTGCCCTGACTCCGCTCAGCACTCCGCAACGGTCGGCTCTTGATCTCCAGCTATTCGGAAAACTGGGCGAGTTCTATTTCAAGCCGAATCCGCGTGCGGCTCCGATTCCGATGAACTGAGTTCCACCCGGGACGGGAGCGCACCCTTCTTGGTCTGCTTCGGCAACTCGTAAGAAAACCGGGAGCCGGAACAAACATCCGGCTCCCGGAGGAACAAAACAAACTTGGATTAGATTAAAGGGGGGTCAAGCGAACCCGGTTGCTGGTTTGGGGATTGGCTTCTCTTTCTTGCGGAGCGCCCGACGCATTTTGGTAAGTGCGGAGTTCTGAAGCTGGCGGATACGCTCACGGGTTACGCCAAATTCGCGACCAACTTCCTCCAGCGTGAGCGGTTTTTTACCATTGAGGCCGAAGCGTTCATCAATGATGCGACGCTCGCGGTCATCAAGAACAGAGAGTAGTCCGTCGATTTCCCCATGGAGATTTTTGTCGGCGAGCATATCAAGAGGGTTCTCGGCTGCCTCGTCGCGGATGATTTCGCCGTATTCGGTCGCCTCGCCATCATTAATAGGTGCGTCAAGAGACGTAGGCCGCTGGGATGCCTGTTTCAGCATCGCGAGTTTACGGCGGGGAAGTCCTACTTCATCGGCCAGTTCCTGGTCGGTCGGCTCGCGACCGAGAGCTTCGGCAAGCATTGAGGAGATGCGGCGCATCTTCGCAATCTTATCGACCATGTGGACGGGGAGGCGGATGGTCTTGGACTGGTTTGCCAGGGCGCGCTTGATTGATTGCTTGATCCACCAGGCGGCGTAGGTGGAAAGCTTACCACCTTTTTCCGGATCGAATCTCTCCACGGCTTTCATCAGGCCGATATTGCCTTCGGAAATGAGATCGGTAACAGGGAGTCCGTAGTTGGAATAATCCTGGGCAATCTTCACGACGAGGCGGAGATTGGCTTTGATCATGTGGGCACGCGCCTCGCCGTCGCCGTTCTTGATGCGTTCCGCCAATTCGATCTCTTCCTGAATAGTGAGAAGAGGCGTTTTGGAAATTTCCCTGAGGTAGAGTTTGAGACTGGAGTCTGATTCGTAGGCCATGATGTTAGGTTGGTTGTATCTACTTTATAAACGTCGCTCCCAAGGGTTTTATTCCCAATATTCTTCCAACAAATCGATTCTTCATCGTTCAAGTCGAAACGGACAACGAACGATCTGATTCCAGCACCATCCATGCCGAAGGGTGCCAAACCGGAAATCCCCGAATTGTAAGGGTTTTCAGAACCCCGCAAACTCACGACTGTGCCGAAACGGCGCAATCCACTGTGCAAAAACGGCGCTACCGTGCGCAATGCGACCCGATTCAGATCACACCTTGCTCACGCAATTCATTATCGACGCCGTCCTCGTGTGGCGATCCGATCCCGATGTCGCGAATCTTTTGGATCTTCCGGCGAACACCGAATTTGCTCCGCGATCCGATCACCAGTCCGGTTACGCTATCCACCGCGTATGGAAGCAACGCAGCCACGCCGAGGATTCCAAGGCCGATTCCCACGCCCCGGCGTGCGTTTCCATGCATGAGATCACCTATGAGCATGCCTGCGGCCGCGCCAAGAATTGCCGGTGCCGCAAGGGCACTACCTTCCACCCACACCGGGGTCGTATCAACATGCTGCTCTGCCATGCACGCAATCTATCCGCCACCAGACCGACAGACAACTCCAGAATTTTTTCCCCGCTCAAAAAAGTTTTCTCACTTCCCCCTTGGATTCGATCAGCTAACGTCCCGCGCGTATGCCAACCCCTGAAAACACTTTCGCCCTCATCCTTGCCGGAGGTTCCGGCACCCGCTTCTGGCCGCTCAGCCGCAACGACAAACCGAAGCAACTTCTCGATCTCTTCGGGGACGGCACCCTTCTGGAGCAGACGATAGCCAGGCTCGAGGGCATGGTTCCCCTGGAGAACATCCTGATTCTCACCAATTCCCTACAGGTCGATGCTGTCAGGAAAATCGCTCCGATGCTTCCCGCCGAGAACGTTTTCGCGGAACCGGCGAAGCGCGACACGGCTCCGGCGGTCGCTCTCGGCATAGGACTGGTCGCCGCCCGGAATCCGGACGCGGTGATGATGGTTTTGCCGGCGGATCAGCTTATTAAAGACATCGGTGCATATCAGTCGGTGATGAAGGACGCTCTGGAAGTCGCCGAAAAATCGGATGGTCTCGTCACCATCGGTATCCGCCCGACCTGGGCATGCCCGTCCTACGGGTATATCGAGCGCGGCGACCGCGCATCGCTCCCTTCCGTGAAAACAATCCATACGCCTTTCGAGGTGAAACGCTTCCGTGAAAAGCCGAATCCGGAGCTGGCGGAGCAGTTTCTAAACGCCGGCGGCTTTTCCTGGAACGCGGGAATGTTCGTCTGGTCTCTCACCACGGTGATCAAGCAGCTCGCCACCCATGCGCCGGAACTTGCCACTTTCGTTTCCGGAGCTGCGCGGCAGCAAGGACATCATCGCGACTGTTGATGCGCAGTTCCCGAAACTCACCCCCATCTCCATCGACTATGCCCTCATGGAAACGGCCGAGCGTGTGCTCAACATCGAGGCCACCTTCGACTGGGACGATGTCGGCTCTTGGGTGTCCATCGCGAAATATCTGCCGGATGGCGGAAGCGGAAACAGGACGAACAAGCCGATTTCCCAGATCGATTCCGAGAATAACATCGTGTTCAACGCCACCTCCGGCACGCATATCGCACTGCTGGGCGTGGACGATCTGATCGTCGTCCAGACCGGGGATTCCATACTCATCGCGAACCGCCACCAGGCGGATGCGATCAAAAAACTTTCCGATCTGCTTCCACAGAACCTGCTCTAGCTCCTGCAGGGACAACTCCGGGTTTGCACGTGCGGGTAGGCTCGTTCATGGTGCCATCATGCGATGGTTCTTTTTGGCGGCATGCCTTTTTCTACACCCCGGTCTGATCAACGGACAAGAAACTCCTCCTGCGGAAGCGGATGATCGGACACCTGCCGCCGAAAGAAGTCTCAGCTCGCTTCAGACAATCGCCGAGCCGCTTTCCGCCTCCCTGGCAGACCTCGCCAATCTCAGGGACGCGCTCGAACAGGCGGCCACAGAAGATGCGAAAGAGGAAATCCAGATTCGCATCGACTCGGAACGCGAGCGGATCAGCCAGCTACGTGAAAATTTCCGCAGCATACTCGGAGGATCGGAAGCGGCGGAATACGAGGAAAGCAATATCGAGAGCGCCTCGATTCAGGATCAGATCACCGAGCTGGTCCAGCCGGTTCTTAGCGAGATCCGGGAAGCGACTTCCGAGCCCAGGGAACTGGACGCCCTCCGGAAATCCCTGGCCGCAGCCAAGGAACGTAAGAGGAAAACCGATATCGTCCTCAGCCGCATTGAAGATCTGATCGGTGAAACGGACGATCCCGCAGTCGTTTCCGAGTTGAATTCCGCCCGCCGTCTATGGGCCAGCAGGCAGGCGGAGGCCACAAGCCAGATCGCGGTTTACAGCGTTCAGATCGACGACCGCATGCAGGACAAGCGCTCCCTGTGGGAAAAGCTCTCCAGCGGATTCAGCAGCTTCTTCAAGAGCCGGGGGATGAACCTCCTTTACGCGCTTCTCGCGGCTGTCGCCGGTTATTTCATTACAAGAAAAGCTTACCGATGGATCAGCCACGTCAGCCCGGTTCACAGGACGGAGAAGAACAATTTCACGCGTATTTCCGACGTGCTCGCCATGACCGTTTCCATCGTCGTCGCCATCGCAGGGATCATCATCGTCTTTTACGTACGGGGAGACTGGCTCCTGCTGACACTTGTCGTGATATTTCTCATCGGAGTGGCCTGGGCCGGGAAAACTGCCATCCCTCCCTACCTGGAGCAGATTCGGATGATTCTCAATCTCGGCTCAGTCCGCGAGGGCGAGAGGGTCATTTACGAAGGACTCCCGTGGAAAGTCTCCAAACTCGCATTCTATACCACGTTTACCAATCCGAACCTGATGGGCGGCCTGCTCCGCATACCGATACGGGATGTGATGGGAATGATTTCCCGCCCGGTGGAGCAAAAGGAAATCTGGTTCCCATCCGAAATGGATGACTGGGTGATCCTCTCCGATGAGACTTACGGAAAAGTCATCATTCAGTCTCCGGATCAGGTCGTTGTGCTGCGCCTTGGCGGAGCTACGAAAACCTACCCGACCGCCGATTACCTTTCTCTCAGTCCGCTGAACCTGTCCCATGGTTTCCGCATCACAGTGACCTTTGGCATCGATTACGAACACCAGGCCGAGTGCACCACCACCATTCCCGAAATTTTCCAGAAAGCACTCATGACCGCACTCTTCACCGAATACGGGCACGACGACGTCCGGTCGGTAAAGGTCGAGTTCTCATCCGCCTCCGCATCCTCCCTGGATTATGAGATCCTGGCGGATTTCGACGGTTCACTCGCACAGAAATACAATCCGATACAGCGTAGAATCCAGAGCGTTTGCGTGGACGCGTGCAATGAGAACGGCTGGGGCATCCCGTTCACACAGATCACCGTTCACCAGTCGGATTCCTAGGAAATCGAGATCGCTTCGATCACCGCGGCGGAGGCTCTTTCCGCAGCGGCCTCGCTGCGGGCATGAACCCTCGCCAGCACGCCACCCGTTTCCACTGACTCGCCAGTCTTGAGCAGTTGATCGAAGCCGACTGCGAAATCCACCGGATCCGCCGCTTTCGCCCGCCCGGCACCGAGTTCCAGCGAGGCCTGTCCGATCTTTCCCGCATCGACTCCACGGATGGTGCCTCCGCATTTGGAAACAACATCGCGAATCACCGGAGCCTTGTGAATTTCGGCAAGTCGGGCGAGATCTTCAACCTTCCCGCCCTGGATCGCCACAAGTTCGTCAAATTTTTTACGGGCAGTGCCGTTGTCCAGCATTTTCCTGAGTTCGTCCCGCCCCATGCCCGCGATCTTTTCGCTCAGATCCAGAACGACATTCCGCAAGTCATCCGGGCCGCCACCATCCAGACATTCCAAGGCTTCGATGACTTCTAGGGCATTGCCCACCGTCCGTCCTGTCGGCTCGCTCATCTCATTGAGCACGGCAAAAACCTCCACACCCATTTCCTTGCCGACCGCTGTCATCCCATCGGCCAGAAGCCGGGCATCCGCTTCGGTTTTCATAAACGCCCCGGTTCCGAACTTCACATCGAGAACCAGACGGTCGAGAGACTCGGCCATTTTTTTCGACATGATGGATGCGGTGATCAGTGCGATGGATGGCACCGTTCCGGTGACGTCTCGCAACGAATAGAGTTTCTTGTCCGCCGGGCAAAAGCGGTCGGTCTGCCCCATCATCACCACCCCGCTCCTGTCGAGAATTTCCCCGGCGCGCTCGAGGCTCATGGACACGTTGAAGCCGGGAATCGATTCCAGCTTGTCCAAAGTCCCTCCCGTGATCCCAAGCCCGCGCCCTGAAACCATGGGCACCCGGCAACCCGCACACGCGACCAAGGGCGCGAGAATCAGGGAGACCTTGTCACCGATTCCACCTGTCGAATGTTTGTCCACGACGACGGCTCCTGCTGGGTGCTCGAAGACGTCACCGCTGGCAATCATCGACCTGGTCAATGCAGCCGTTTCGACGGGAGACATGCCCTTGAAAAACACCGCCATCGCGAAAGCGGACATCTGGTAATCCGCCACTTCCCCGCTGACGTAGGAATCAACCAGCCAGCCTATCTCGTCGGGCGAAAGCTCCTCCCCTTCCCTTTTCCTGGCGATCAACGTCGGTATGTGCATCCCCGACAACTACTCCCGGCTCCCGGTTCTTGCAAGCGAGCCATATCGTCAGCTTCCGAGTTTGTAACCACAGTGTTTGCAATATTTGGCGGCGGGATCGTGACCTTTCCATGCGCACTGCCCGCATTCGCGGCGATCCATCCCCACTTTCTTGATGAAACCGGCACCCAGTTCCGCTGTAACAATACCTGCCGGAACGGCGATGATCGCGAAACCGCTCAGCATGATGAGGGACGAGAGTATTTTCCCCACCACGGTCAAAGGCGCCACATCACCGTAGCCAACGGTGGTGACGGTCACGATCGCCCAGTAGATAGACTGCGGAATGGAACTGAATCCGGGATTTGTGGAACCCTCGACCAGATACATCAGAGTGCCCTCAATGGAGACGAGGGTGAGGATGAAGAAAAGGAAAACGGATATCTTCGGACCGCTGGCTCGGAGCGCGTTCATCAGCACGTTCGCCTGGCCGAAGTGGTGCGCCATTTTCAAAACCCGGAACATGCGCAGGAGCCTCAGAATGCGGATCACCATCAGATACTGGGTGCCGGTTAGAAGGATCGCTATGTATGTGGGAAGGATGGAGAGCAAATCCACGATTCCGAAGAAACTGAGCGCATAGTTTCTCTTTTTCCTAACGACTGCCAGCCGCACCGCGTATTCAACCGTGAAGATCAGCGTGAAGACCCACTCGAGGATCAGGAACTGAATCCCGTATTCCAATCTCAGCTCCTCGACACTTTCCAGCATCACCACCCCGACGCTGACCCCGATCAGAACCAGAAGGGCGATATCGAAAAACTGCCCCGCCCTGGTATCCGATAGGAAAATGATCCGCCAGATCCTCTCCCTTTTCGATGGAGCAGGATCCACCGAGCCGGGGGTTGGATGCGGGTTGTTCTCGGTCATATCGCGATCCATTCACCATAGACCACAGAACGTGGTGGTCGAGGGTGGACTGAAACTCCCCCGTTCATTTCGAGATACTCGCCACCGAGGTATTCGGGCGGAGGATTTTCACCACCTCGCCGGAGCGGGCATCGTCCAGCAGACGTTTTCTGGAAACCAGACCCAAACGGGCCTTTGCAGGGGGAACCCAGTCCGGGGAAGCCACATCGCGCTCATGGTCGGTCAGAAGGGCTCCTAAATTCGCAAGCGACCAGTCTTCCAGGGAACCGATCTCGCTTCCGGGGATCCAGTGGAAAACGGATCGCTCGAAGGTAACCACCAGATCACCTTCCGCGGTGGTTTCGGAAAGGAACCGGGCTTCGGATTTGGCGCAGTTGCTCAACATTGATCTGGCCTCCGTGACCGGATCTTTGCTGGGTTCGTTCACAAGCACACAGGTTCCATTGCGAAAAACCACAAATCCTCTGCTTGCTGTCGTATGTGAGACACAAAACCTGACAATTTTCTCCAAGTTTACCCCCTCTAGGTCTAGCACAACGGGGGAGTCATTCGCCGCCAGATCCGCGGATACATCATTCGGCGCTCCTTCCATCGCTGGACTTTTGTCCGCTCCCAAATCTGATGCCGCCAAATTCCTTTCAGGAACTAGGACGACCATTGAGAGACCGATGAGCGCACTGGCGAATAACGCCAACACCCCTTCCGGACTGGATACCCGGCACGACTTCTTGAAAGATTTCAGTGAAACCATACGAGAAGTATTTAAGGTTTATTGATATTTTACAAGGATCAAATGTTCCTATATCCAGACGGGGCTTACCGGCATCAGCCCGACCGCCAGGAAAAACCGTTTGCCGCTTTTCACTCCGCGCCGAAGGACATGAGTCCCGGCCGCAGATCGTTTCCACAGATGAACAGAAGGTTCGGCTTATCAGCAAGTGCAGTCGAAGGGCAGGCGAGGGTTGCGACGGGGGTTTTTGACATCATATCTGGACTGGCTTTTCGAAAATCGAATCATGGCAAGGTCGATGGCTGCGCTATCTCGCTGCGAAATTCCCGGCATCGCCTTTGTAGTCCTGAACCCTGATGTGGGGGTATTCGGTCGCTCCGACATGTCCGGGAAAGCCGGTGATGCCGAGATCGATCTTCAGGATCTGGCAGTTATCGACACGCGGAACCCCGGCGGTGACGTAGAGTGCCTTGTTATCCTTCCCGCCGAAAGTGAGATTCGATGAAGGCGCTACCCCGGTGTCTATCTCCCGGATCAGCTCACCGGCTTTCGTATCGAAGACGGCAATTACGCCCCGCCCGAAAATCACGCTGTAAAGGTTTCCCCAGGCATCGAAGGTGCAACCGTCGGCGCCGCCCTTTCCTTGTTCGAACTTATAGAATTCCTCCCGTTCGCCAAGTGGTTGGTCAACCCCGTTGATCGCGTAGCGCCGGATGCCGCCCCGGTGCACGTAGAGGAATTTCCCGGCGGGATCCACATCCAGCCCGTTGCCCCCGCCATCGCCTATGACTTTCTCAACCTTTCCGTCCTTTCCGGGTGTGACCCGGAAAATCCCCACGCGCGGGATCGAGAAGTATATCTCCCCGTAAATGCCCATGGTGATATCGTTCTTCCCGCCAAGCTCTTCGGCATCCGCAAGGAGATAGACGGTTCCGTCCGGCATCAGTCGCTGCAAACCTGCGTTCCCGACGATCAGCAAAGAGCCGTCCGGGAGGAAATGAGTTCCGCCCGCACCCGTCCCTGAGAGTATCGTGGTCAGATTCCCGTCGGAATCCACCCGGCGCAGGTCAACGTTTCCAGCAAAGAAAACGCTGCCATCCGAGGGTCGGTAGCTCGGCCCCTCGGGAAAGCCTTTGAAAGAGGCAACCGAGGTGACCTTCGGGTTCACAAGCTTTTCAGCGGGAAAGGTTTCACCCGGTTTCGGGAGTTCGGTATTTTCCAAGTCAAACCCGCGCTTTTCAAAAATCCCCGCCAGGTCGGATGCGGGCGCATGGGTCGAAATCAGTGTCAGAATGATTGCGGGCAGGAGTCGTGCGAGTTTGATCATGGTAGGACGATGCTTTGGAAATATTTGAGGGAGGTTCCGAACCTCATCAACGTAAAGCGCGTGGAATCGATGGCAGAAGTCGTGACGAAGTTGGCCGCCGCACGGAACTTTTACAGCGGTTGCGTCTTGGAAGGCCACGCGATGCATCGCCGAACGAGGACGTGCGCGCCTCCAAATTTATGTGTCCGGGAAGCGGGATTGCACCCGGGCGCTACCTGCGATCCAACACGGACCGATGCCCTCACCTTTCGACCGCTTCGACCCGACCCTCGGCCAGGATGTTGCCCGGCTCACGGTCGGTCTCCATGGTGCGGGTCTCCACCCCGGTGTCTCCGGGAGCCGTCTGACTGGTGCAATTCGCGGCGATGACGATGAGTGACCCGGAGGCGAAAAATATGAATGCTTTCTTGATCATGACATAAAAGCACTAATCCGAAAGTTCGCTCTTGTCCACCATGAGGTGTGGCTACCGACGTGGTGAGCAACCATCGGGGTCAGGCCAGCGGTATGGCCGAACCGGGCCGGATCCATTTTTGCGGTTTCAATGGAATTTTCCGAATATCCCGTTACCCTCCTGCTTATGAAATTATCGAAGATTCTTATCGCGCTCGCTCTATTGGTCACCTCCCCGCTTTCCGCCGCGTTCGATCACACTCACGCGGCATTCGGTTCGGTTCTGGAAAAGCATGTGGAAGGAGCGGAGGTGGATTATGCGGGTTTGAAAAAATCCCCTGACAAGCTCGGGGCGTATCTTGACTCTCTCGCCAGGGTTTCTCAAAGCGAGTTCGACGGCTGGAGCGACGAGCAGGAAATGGCCTACCTGATCAATCTCTACAATGCCGCCACTCTCAAACTGATCATCGACCATTATCCGCTCGAGAGCATCAAGGACATCGGAAGTCCCTGGAAAAAGAAAGTCATCAGACTCTTCGGCGCCAACCGAAGCCTGGATCACGTGGAGCACGGCCTCCTTCGGAAAAATTACAACGATCCCCGGATCCACTTCGGCGTGAACTGCGCTTCGATCGGTTGCCCTCCCCTTCGCGACGAAGCGTTCCAGGCATCCAGGCTCGACACCCAGCTCGAAGAACAGGCGGAGAAGTTTCTCAACGACACTAGCAAGAACCGGGTGACGCGCGAAAGGGGCATACTGTATCTCTCCCCGATCTTCGATTGGTTCGAGGAAGATTTCGTTAAAAAATCCGGGTCGGTGGAAAAGTTCGTCGCTCCATACTTCGGCGATGCCGACCGGAAGGCAATTCTGAGTGGAAAGCTGAAGATCAGGTACACGGATTACGATTGGAACCTCAACGAGTAGCGCCCAATCTCCGCCGGTGCAGATTATTGCAATGACCAGACTGCCCCGCACGGGCGGAAACAAGACCCGTCTGATCCCTGCCCTGGGCGCGGAGGGTGCGACGGCTTTGCACAAGCGTCTGGCGCGTCACGCGATTGGCAGGGCGTCTTCGTTCTGCACGGCTCACCCTGGAGCCGCGCTGACGGTTCGGCTTGAGGGCGGGACAAGCCTGGACGGTAAAACATGGCTCGGATCGGATGATCTCGACTGCCGGGAGCAATCCCCCGGCGACCTTGGCCAGCGTATGGAATCCGCGGCGAACGAAGCTTTCGAGGAAGGTGCTGACCGGGTGGTGATCATCGGAACGGATTGCCCTTCGATCGACGAGGCGGTGCTCGAAAACGCATTCGCGGCACTCGGAAGAGCGGATGTGGTTTTCGGACCGGCCGCTGACGGAGGATACTACCTGGTCGGGCTGAACAGGCCGGCACCATCCATTTTCAGAAACATTCCCTGGGGCGGCGGAACGGTGCTGGAGGAATCGCTTCTGGCGGCGGAAAGAGAGGAGGTTCGGACGGAGCTGCTAGAGGTGCTCTCCGATGTGGATTTGCCGGAAGACCTACCTGCGGCGGAGAAAATCCTGACCAAGGCAGCTACCGTTTCCGTCGTGATACCGACTCTCAACGAAGCGGAAAATCTCCCTTTCCTTTTGGAAAAGATCCGGATTTCGCAACCGCACGAAATTATCATCTCGGACGGCGGCAGCACCGACCGAACCATCGCCCTGGCGGAAGAGGCCGGGGCTCGTGTCGTCATTTCTCCCCAAGGCCGGGCCGCACAGATGAACCGCGGAGCATCGTGCGCGACTGGCGAGTTCCTCCTTTTCCTCCACGCGGACACCATTCCCCCGGAAGGTTTTCCTGAAATCATTGCGAAGACGCTTGGCCGACCGGGCACTGTCGGTGGAGCGTTCCGGTTCCAACTGGATGATGAAATCGGATCCGCCAACCTCATCGAGAAACTCGTGCACCTTCGCTGTACCGCGTTCGGAACCCCCTACGGTGACCAGGGTCTGTTCCTGCGCCGTTCCATTTTCGAAAGCCTCGGAGGTTTTCCCGGATGGCCTGCCCTCGAAGACCTCGGAATGGTGCGCGGACTTCGCAAGCGCGGGAGAATGACGATCACCAGGGAGCCGGCTCTAACATCGTCCCGCCGCTGGAGGAATGGCGGGATCGTCCGCACGTTTTTAAGGCACCAGATCATACTGGCAGGGTTTCTCTTCGGTATTCCGCCCCGCATTCTCGCTAGAATCCGTTAGAGGCAACGGGGTTCAACGGCGACGGCGGATACCCGCAAGAACGAATCCAAGAGCAATCAGACCGGTAGCGCCCGGCTCCGGAACGGCATTGACGACCGTATCGCCCCGGATGGCGGAAATTTTAAAGCGGTCGAAGTCGCTGTCTCCGAATACGCGGGCTCCCACCAGGAGGGCGTTGACACCTCCCGTGGGAGCTCCCGTGAGATTGAAACTGCGCGCGGAACTGCCAGGTGAAGTGTCGCTGGAGTTCATCGAGCCGAATCCGAATGAGGAGAAACCACTGCCGTTGTCCCCGGTTAAAGAGACGTTCGGATCGACGTTTCCAAACCAATACGAAACGTCCGTGTCGAGGGTTTTTCCGCTGGGAGTCAGACTGAGGGAGGTCAGTTCCACCTTCTGGTCGAATACAAACAGGATGAGATCGTAGTGATCCTCATTGTCCACATAGTAGGGAACGTAGGGAACGGTGGTGATCGCTTCGCTGGAATTTTTCGAGCCGATGCCGGGGCTCCATTGGACAATCTCGCTCCGGGTGAACTCCCCGCGGGGGTCTGTGCGGCTGATGCTCCAGGATCTGGCCGTGGCGGAAACCCCGCCGCCGGAGAAGACCATGCTGCTCTTGATTGTTTCGGCATTGGTGGCGCCACCAAGGTTGAGGGTGAAACCGGTCTGGGCGGATACCTGGCAGAGGCATGCGACGGCTAGGGATGCGAGGATTCGCAGAAATGCTTTCATGGGACTAGGGGGTGGGGGTTGGCGAGTGGCTGCTCGCGCTCCGCCGGGGGGCGGCGGAACAAAGAAAGGAAACCATGAAATAACGCCTCGTTCAATAGTTAATGATGCTAAAGGACTTACGTAATCGCGTAGGTTGGTTTGCATTCGGGTTCCGACAAAAAACCAGACGTCGCGACAGCCTGGCTGTTTTAGCTTTCCGTTTTTCGGTGATTCGGCCATTACTCCCCGCGTGGCAGGAAACCTCACGTACCAACAGGCAGGAGTGGACACGCGCAAGGCCGCGGCACTCGTCGGTGACATCAAGAGTCACGTAAAACGCACCCAAACCAACCGCAAACTCCTCGGAGCCTTCGGCCTCTTCGCCGCCTGCTACGATCTGAGCGAATACGACCAGCCGGTCATCGTCACCGGCTGCGACGGGGTTGGCACCAAGCTCGAACTCCTTCTGGAATACGACATGCTCGAAACCGCCGGCAAGGATCTCGTCGCCATGTCGGTCAACGACATCATCACCACCGGCGGCGATCCCCTGCTCTTCCTCGACTACATCGGCATCGCCGCTCTCGATGAGGAAAAGATCACCCGCGTCATCAGCGGCATGGCCGATTACCTCGAGGCCTGCAACTGCATCCTTGCAGGCGGCGAAACCGCGGAAATGCCCGGTATCGTCCCCGCCGACGTGCTCGAGCTTTCCGGCTTCTGCATCGGCTGCGCGGAAAAGGACGATCTCATCGACCCAACCACCCTCGCCCTCGGCGACGTCCTCATCGGTTACGCCTCGAACAGCATCCACGCCAACGGCTGGTCGCTTGTCCGCCGCGCTCTCAAGGAAATGGGGCCGGGCGTAGTCACCGACGAGGAACTCCACGCCTGGCTGGAACCAACCCGCCTCTACGACGACGTGGTAAACGACCTCAAAAAGTCCGGAGTCAAACCAAAGGCCTACTCCCACATCACCGGCGGCGGCCTCCCGGAAAACCTCGAACGCCTTTTCGTCGGAATGGGTGCCGATCTGGAAATCCCGAAGTGGAACCTCCCCGGGATCGACAAGCTCCTCGAACAGGTCGATGCGGAAGACCGTTTCCACACCTTCAACATGGGAATCGGCTGGGTGGCCATCGTCGCCGAAGCCGATGTCGAAAAAGCCCTCGCCGCCGGCCCCGGCGGACATGTCCTCGGAAAAATGGTTGCACAAGAAGGCGTCCGCGTAAAAGTCTCCTCGTAGCCGCAAGCGTCTTCCTTGGAGTTTAAAGTTTAAAATTTAAAGTTTCTTGAGCGATTTCCTCACCCACGAATGCGGCATCGCCGCCGTCCGCCTCCGCAAGCCCCTCGCGTATTACTACGATCGCTACGGCACCTGCCTGTGGGGGATGAACAAGCTTTTCCTGCTCATGGAGAAGCAGCACAACCGTGGCCAGGACGGCACGGGGATCGGCTGCGTGAAACTCGGAATGCCCATGGGCTCGCCCTACATCCACCGCCGCCGTGGTATCGAGTCCGACGCCCTCGCACAGATTTTCCGCAAGGAGGTGAAGTCCTTCTTCAAGATGCACCGCAAGGGCAAGCTGGACAAAACCGACCCCGACAGCGTCAAAAAGAAATTCGATTTCGGCGGGGAAATCCTTATGGGCCACCTCCGCTACGGCACCAGTGGCGATTTCGACGAAGGTTCCTGCCACCCCTACCTCCGCCGCAGCAACTGGCCGACCCGCACCCTCATGGTCATGGGAAATTTCAACATGACCAACACCGGCGAGCTGAACAACGCACTCATCGAGCGCGGCCAGCACCCGGTCTTCGGCACTGACACCCAGACGGTTCTCGAGGAAATCGGCTACCACCTCGACGAGGCGCACACGAACATCTACCACGACCTCCGCGACAAGGGGGTTCCCGGCACCGAAACCCCGGATCACATCTCCTCAGCGCTGAACATCACCGACATCATCGGTCGCTCCGCCGAGCCATGGGACGGCGGCTACGCGATCTGCGGTGCTGTCGGCAATGGCGACATGTTCGTCATGCGCGACCCTCGCGGCATCCGCCCTTGCCACATGCTCATCACCGATGAAGTCATCGCATTCGCCTCCGAGCGGGTGCCGCTGATGACCGTTTTCGAGGCGGAAGCCTCCCAGGTGAAAGCCGTCGATCCCGGCTCCGTCATCGTCATCAAGGCCGACGGAACGATTTCCGACAGCCAGTTCCACACCCCGCAGAAATTCACCCCCTGCTCCTTCGAGAAAATCTATTTCTCCCGTGGCAACGACCCGCAGATCTACCGCGAGCGGAAGGCCATGGGCTCCGCACTTGTCGATCAGGTCATGGAATCCATCGGCGAGACGTTCAACAAAACCGTCTTCTCCTTCATCCCGAACACCGCCGAGACCGCCTACCACGGCATGATGGACGGCCTCCGCCTCTACCGCCGCCAGCAGGTGCGCATGGAGATCCTGGAGGGAGTCGAGCGCGGTGATCTCACACCGGAGAAGGTCGATGAACTCATCCTTCGCAACTGGCCGCGCGGCGAAAAGATCGCCCACAAGGACATCAAGATGCGAACTTTCATTTCCCAGGAAAAAGGCCGCGACCAGCTCGTCTCCCACGTCTACGACATCACCTACGGAGCCGTAAATCCCGGCGACAACCTCGTCGTCCTCGATGACTCCATCGTCCGTGGCACCACCCTGAAGAAATCCATTCTAAAAATCCTCGCACGCACCAAGCCGTCGAAGATCGTCATCTGCTCCACCGCACCGCAGATCCGCTACCCGGATTGCTACGGCATCGACATGTCGGAGCTAGGCAAATTCATCGCCTTCAACGCCGCCGTCGCCCTCCACCGCCGCGCCGGTCGCCAGCACCTGCTCGACCGCATTTACGAGGAGTGCAGGGAGGAGCTGAAAAAGCCCGCCGAGCGAACGCCTCAACCGCGTCCAGGGAGTCTATGACGCCTTCAGTCCCGAGGAAATTTCCGCAGAGATTTCCCGCATGGTCTATCCCGAGGAAATCGACTGGCACGGCGAAGTCGAGGTCATCTACCAGACCATCGAGAACCTCCACGCCTCCATCAAGGGGCCTTGCGGCGACTGGTATTTCACCGGAAACTACCCGACCCCCGGCGGCTACGCCATGGTCAACCAGGCATACGTCCGCTGGCACGAAGGTGTCGGTGGGAGATCGTATGATCTGCTATAGAACCGCCGGAGGCTTTGGACTGCTGCGGTTCTTCATCCGCAGCTTTCAGCGGGCTGCGGGGACAGGCGAGAATACACCTGACCGATGCCGCCACACGCACCGTGAAAGCTGGGAATAAGAATCCCAGCAGTCCAAAGCCTGCGGCGCAGCATGGCCTGATCACCTCCACCGCACCCGTGCCACCACGGGAAAATGATCGGAAAGATACGGTTCACCATGGCGCATCACACGCGCCTCCAGAATCTCAGCGTCCCTGGAAACCAGAATGTGATCCAGTTTCCAATCCAGCTTCGGATCGCTCCTCCAGAAATTCACGGATCCCTTCGACCTCACACCCGGGTTGGCAGCCTCGAAGGTTTCCACCAGACCACCGAACCCATCCACCCTTGCGATCTCGGAGTTTTTCCCGCTCAGAAACCGGATCACGTTGTTCCCTTCCGTCGCATTGAAATCCCCCATCCACACAACAGGTTCCCCGTCCGGGTTCATCCCAACCAGTTTTTCCGCCATCAATCGAACTCCCTTTTCTTTCGATTCCTGGCTCCTGTGGTCTAGATGGACGTTCACCACCCATAAGCCCTTTCCGCTCACCCGGTCGATTAACCTCACCCAGTTCGCAACTCGCGGGATCCCATTGCCCCAGGTCTTCGATCCCGGCACCTCCGGCGTAGCGGAAAGCCAGATCATCCCGCTGTTTTCTTCATCTTTCTCAAACCTGTCCCGCCTGAAAAACAATCCCGCATACTCACCGGTACGCTTTCCATCGTCCCTGCCTGCTCCGGAGAAATGGTAGTCCATCAGCGATGCCCGCAAATCCGCAACCTGTCCATGCAGCCCCTCCTGTATGCCCAGCAAATCAACCCGCTCACCGCGCACCGCTTCCACCACGCCGACCACCCTCTCGGTCCACGCCCGTATCCCCCTGTCCTTGTCGTTCTCGTAGCGGATATTGAAGCTCATCACATTGAGTTCCATCACCCCGTCCGCCCTCACGCCCACCGCTTTCGGTATCTCCTTCTGCTTCTCGCAAGAGACCAAGACCAAAAAAAACGCAATCGCTCCTAGGATTTTCCGCACGCCGGAAACTCCCACCCAACCGTCTCGGAGTCAATCCATGTGCCAAATCCGTCACTTTAAACCGATTCTGGACAAGCCCCTCCTCCCGCTACACACTTGGCCGTCCCCTTTTGCACCCGCAAACCAACAACCAGCCATGAACAAGTTATTTACCTTAGGGCTTCTCGCCCCAGTATGCCTTCTTGCCTCCTGCGCCAGTGTGGATGCGGTCAAAGCATCCGCCGCAAACGCGACCAAAGGCCTGAAAAACATTTCTCTCCCCACCTTCGGCTCCCCCGGCGTGGATGTCGTTGAGGTCAGGGAAAAGGAACTGAAAGAGATGCCTCTTGGAAAAGAGCGTGCTCTCGCCTTCGACCAGAAACGCAAACGTTCCTTCTGGTCGTTCGCCCTCCCGGACTTTGAAGAGCCGACACTCCCGGATCTCGATGATGATGGCATCGACGGCTCCCTGCTCCCGCCGAAGCCGTTGTAAAATACTGGAGAGCCGAGCTTTCAGCCGGCCTCTTCCACTGACAATGGGAAAGCCGGCCACAGGCGCGGCTCCCTGGCAGCAAACTTCACCCTCCTGCCTCTGAACGCTTGCCCATCCCCTGGTTTTCCCCGAAAACTTCCGGAGATGAAAATACTCGTTGTAGGAAAAGGCGGCCGTGAGCACGCCCTGATCCATACCCTTTCACTTTCCCCTCTCCAGCCGGATCTCTTTTCCTTCCCCGGCAGCGATGCGATTTTCCGTATCGCCCAGGGGACAACCGCCACCGACCTGCCGTCCCTCATCGACTGGATGAAGGAAAACGGGATCGACCTATGCATCGCGGGAGAGGAATCGTATCTCGTCACCGGCGAGGGTCTCGCGAATCTCTGCGAGGCAAACGGCATTCCTTGCTGGGGGCCGCCCAAGGAATCCGCCCAACTCGAAGCGAGCAAGGAGTTCGCCAAGGATTTCCTACTCAGAAACGATATCCCCACGGCAACTGCAACCGCTTGTGACTCGCTGGAATCCTCCGTCGCCGCGATCAATGGAAAATATCCGACCGTTCTGAAATTCGACGGACTCGCCGCAGGAAAAGGAGTCGCCGTTTGTCCGGATGAAAAGTCTGCCCTCGAATTCCTCAACGAGGTTTTTACCGAGAAACGCTTCGGCTCCGGCAGGCTCCTCGTGGAAGAGTGTCTCACCGGCCCGGAAGTTTCCATCTTCGCAGCCATCGTCGATGACGAATATATGATCCTCACTCCCGCCCGTGATTACAAGCGGCTCAAGGAAGACGACCTCGGCCCGAACACCGGCGGCATGGGGGCGGTCGCATCCCGCCAGCTCATTTCGGCGGAAATGCTTTCGCTCATCGACGAGGCCATCGTCGCCCCGACCGTGGCAGCCCTCGTTTCTGAAAAACTTCCCTACCGCGGCTTCCTTTACTTCGGACTCATGCTCACGCCGGACGGACCGAAAGTGATCGAGTACAACTGCCGTTTCGGCGATCCGGAATGCCAGGCGGTCATGCCGCTGCTCGGAGGCGACCTCGCCGCGTTCTGCTTTGAAGGAGCCAAAGGCAAGCTCGACGAGGAACTCATCTCCTTCTCCGACGACTGGTCCGTCTGCGTGATCCTCGCATCACACGGCTACCCGGAATCATCCCGTTCCGGTGATCCCATCTCCGGGATCGAATCCACCAGCCAGCAGGTTTTCCATTCAGGCACGAAACTCGTCGGTGAGGAATGGCAGACGAACGGAGGCCGCGTCCTCGCCTGCGTCGCGCAAGGCTCCGACCGCCTCACCGCCGTCAACGCCGCCCACGCCGCAGCGGACAAAATCACCTTTCCCGGCCTCCAGCGCCGCACCGATATCGGCATCCTCCATTTTCCCGAAACGAAAAACCACGATCCCGATACCATCCGGCTCACCCTTACTCCGGACGACATCGCCGCCGGAGTGGAAACCCTCGCCAATGCCATCCGCGATGCCAACCCGGACGCACCCATCGCCCTCGTCGGCATCCGCTCGCGTGGTGACGAGGTCGCCGAGCGGCTCCTCACCCACCTTTCCGAAGACGATCGTGAGCTGAACTTCGGCGTCCTCGACATTTCCCTCTACCGGGATGACTTCGAGCACCTCCGTGAAAACCCCAGGCTCCAGGAAAGCGACATCCCCTTCCCCGTCGATGGCGCGCACATCATCCTCGTGGACGACGTCCTCTTCACCGGCCGCACGATCCGGGCCGCGCTCGACGCCCTTTCCGACTACGGGCGCCCCGCGAAAGTGGAGCTGGCCGTCCTCATCGACCGGGGCCACCGCGAGCTTCCCATCCACCCGACCTACACCGGGATCACCCTTGAAACCAACCGGCTCGACCACGTCCATGTGTCTCTTGAAGGATTGGACGGTGAAGACCGTGTCCGTGTAGTAACCCCATAAAACCATGATTCCTGAGAGAAAAAAGACCCCCGAGGAAATCGCCGCCCTGCGCGAAGGTCTGGGCATACCCGATGCCCCGCCGCCGCCCGGAGCGCCACGCCAGCGCCCCGCAACGATGCCTGCCATCGACGCGGCTCCGCCGAATCCCGCGCCCGCCCCAAAAAAAATCGAAGCCGCCCCGGCTCCCGTTCTGGATCCGGCTCCACCCGGACGCACTGCCCACCACGGAACTCCGCGAGCCCGTCGTCCACCTCGACATTCCCCCCGCTCCGATCAGTGAAAAGCCCCCGGAGCCGCTGCCGCCGCAGCATTCCCTCCGGAAGCACGAGCTTCCTCTCGCACCGGCTCCGGCAGTCACCCACAAGACAGCACTTCCGACCGGCCGCCATGACGAAAAGGACATCGCCGAGATCCGCCGCCGTGATGCGCTTCAGAATCTTTCCTCCCACGCGCCGGATCCCGCCGCCCACCTGAAGAAAATCACCGCCGGATTCTTCCTGCTGATCCCCGCCTACCTGTTCGCCCTGGCGGCGGGTTTCGCCGCGTGGAAGCGCGTCCATCACATCACTCCGCTCTCGCTCCTGGCAGTCGCCTCCATTTTCGCGATCTTCATTTTCATCCGGAAAAAACGCTCCCGGCACCATGCGGCCTTCCTTGCAATCATTATCATCCTGACCCTCGTTTTCGGAGGTCTTCACTACGCTCCCGTTTTCAATTATGCCCCGTAAAGACCTGCTGGATATCGCATCGCTGGAGCGGGAGGAAATCGATCTCCTCCTGGATCAGGCGATCCCTTTCAAGGAACTCTTCACGCGATCGGTGAAAAAAGTTCCCGCCCTGAAAGGAAAATCCGTCCTCACTCTTTTTTACGAACCCTCCACGCGCACCCATTCCTCCTTTGAGGTTGCCGCGAAACGTCTTTCCGCCGATGTCACGAACTTCGACGTCCGCCACTCCTCCGTCACCAAGGGCGAATCCGTCAGGGAAACGGTCGAAACCCTCCAGGCGATGCGCACGGACTACATCATCGTCCGCCACGCCCGTTCCGGCCTGCCCGCCGCCATCGCCGCCCAGACCAAAGCATCCGTCATCAATGCCGGTGACGGCGCCCACGCCCATCCCACCCAGGCGCTGTTGGACGCCTTCACGATCAAGGAGAAGTTCCCGGATCCGTCTGGAAAAAAGATCCTTATCATCGGAGATATCCTCCACTCCCGCGTCGCCCGCTCGACCTCGTGCATCCTGAAAAAGCTCGGCATGAACGTCGCCTTTCTCGGCCCCGGCTCGCTCCTTCCGAAGAACGGCCCGGTGAACATCACCCGCTTCACCTCCTACGAGGAGGCGATGAAATGGAGTCCGGATATCATCTACCTCCTCCGCGTCCAGATGGAACGCCAGGACGCACCGTTTTTCCCTTCCCTCCGCGAATACCACCGCCTCTACGGAATCTCCGATTCTCGCCTCGAGGAAATCCGCCAACGCGGCCTCTACCTCATGCACCCCGGCCCCGTGAACCGGGGCGTGGAGCTCTGCGACGCCGTCATGGACTACGAGCGCTCCCTCATCAACGACCAGGTGGAAAACGGCATAGCCGCCCGCATGGCCGTGCTCTACTACTTGAAGCCCCGCAGCGATTGAGTTCGTATCCGCGACGAGACTCTTTCCTGAAAGCGTCCATCTGAAACCTAGCAACCCTTTTATGAAATACCGTCTCAACCGCCTCTTCAACGCCAGGTTCAACCGCTGCTTCGACGTCGCCGTCGATCACGGCTTCTTCAACCAGACCGGTTTCCTCCAGGGAATCGAAAACATGGCCGAGGTCGTCAAAACCCTCGTCGATGCCGGCCCGGATGCCGTCCAGCTTACCGTCGGCCAAGCCCGCCACCTTCAGTCGCTTCCCGGAAAACAGAAGCCCGCCCTCGTCCTCCGCACCGATGTCGCCAACGTCTATGGCAAGGAACTCCTCCCGACCAGCTTCAGCCTGATGATCGAGGAAACCATGCTCCAGGCCGTCCGCCTCGACGCCGCCTGCGTCTGCGTCAATCTCTTCCAGATCCCTGGCGCACCCGAAGTCCATGCCCAGTGCGTCGAAAACATCCTCCGCCTCAAGCCCCAGGCCGATTACTACGGCATGCCCATGATGGTCGAGCCGCTCGTCTTCCGCCCCAACGCCGAGGCCGGCGGCTACATGGTCGATGGCAATTTGGAAAAAATCACCCACCTCGTCCGCCAAGCCGTCGAACTGGGAGCCGATGTCATCAAAGCCGACCCCACCGACGACGTCTCCCACTACCACAAAGTCATAGAAATCGCCTCCGGCATCCCCGTCCTCGTCCGTGGCGGCGGCCGAGTCTCCGACGAGGTCATCCTCCAACGCACCCGCGACCTCATCGCCCAAGGCGCCTCCGGCATCGTCTATGGCCGCAACGTCATCCAGCACCCAAACCCCAAACAAATCACCCAACAGCTAATGGAAATCGTCCACGCGTAGCTGCCGCGTCCCGCGTAGCTGCTGCGTCTCGCAGCAGTCCGTGGTCACCCCGTCCCGGGGTGACACAAACTCTTCCACTTCTCACTCGGCACTTTCCAAATGCTCGAAAGACTCACCACCCTCCTAGGAGCCGAAAACGTCCTAACAGAAAAGGAAGACCTCGTCCCTCCACCTCATGCGCCAGCTAAAACAAACCCTGAACCCGCAAAACCTCCTCAACCCCGGCAAGATCTTCTAACAAGGAGGGGCGGATCCGAATCCGCCCAGCAACCCCAGCCATTTGCCAAACCCCAACCATCGACATCATTCCACTGCCATGACACTCACCGCAGAACTGAACCAGAAAGCCAGAGCCATCCTTTTCCGCGAACTCCCCCGCCCGCCGGCAGCGGCATTGTCCGATCCCATTGATTGAAATGCGATAATCCGCCCCCACCAACGTCGGATATTCATTCCAGCATCGCGCAGCTTAAACAAACCCTCAATCTTCTGACAAGGAGGGGCGCGCCCTATGGCCGCCCAACAACCCCGGCCCACACATCCCTCAAAACCCTCCCGCCCAACACGGAGGTGACGCGCCTAAAATGTTGCGATGAAGCACCCGACCCGAACGACGACCCGAACGAAACATCTGCGATTTGTTCGATTTCTCCCTTATCTGCCATCCAAGTATCTTGAATCGGCAAGGTAGGGTAATTTTTCATTTTCTAAAAACCGTGCATCTTCTTCAGAAAACAGACCGAAGCTTTTAAGGCTTAAGTATGAAAACATCGTTTTAATAGGATGGATATTCAGTTCGAAAGAACCGTAGGCGTCCCAGAATGAGGCAGTCCTAGGATCCCAATTCATTTTTTTGGGTGATTGATGTGTCTGATCGAGATTTATTTCATGTATCGTTTCGAGTAACTTGAGCCGAAGAAACCACCCCTTAAGTGACCTTCTGAACAAATCTTGATGTCCTAATTTATGGAGAGAAATCATCGCTTCAGCATGTGTTAAAAGGTGCGTCTCCTGAGCCAGAAAATGGAATCCAAAATATGATTTCTTGATCTGTTTGAGCGTATGAACGAGGGAATTTACGACGTCGGATGGTGTGCTGTCTGCTCTATAGCTATCGAAGGATGCCTCGGCTTTCCTTATCTCTTCAAATGAATAGCCATGAAAAAGACCCGGGTGAGCCCTTCCATTGGATCTTATACGTCGAGCTATGTAATCAACCATGGACTGGGGAACCCTGGCTTTCAATCGATGTATACTTTTTAACGCAGCGCTTGCCTGTATGATGTCATGACCGACGATGTGTAATTCGTCGATTGTATCTCCGATGGCATATATAATCGTTTTGGTATCGCATTCAGACGCTGAAGCGAATGCGTCACGCATACAATTGTATAGATACTCGCCAAACCATATCTTTAAACTTTCATCCATTTTTACTTATGCACGCTTCATTGGTATCAGGCATCTCATAGAGAGTTGCCGCAGCGCAGACGCAGGCTCCTGGATGTATATGGGTATCTTGTGCTAATAGATTGACTCCGAGTTGGTGGTAGAACGTAGATTGTTTCACAATAATTTCTAGCGAACAGTTTTATTCGTAGCCTCTCACATCCTGATATCCGAGGAGGCACCTGTGGGAAAGTGGATGGGGAATTCCATGGATTGACAAGGGTTATGCGCGGGATGGGTGCGTATATCAGGTTTCGTACGGGGTTGGGTTGGCGGGTTGGCTTCCTTGCCGGATATCGGGTGGGAAGGTGCTTTCCTCTAACGGAACCCGTCACACCGGCTCCGGCTCTTCCGGATCCGCGGGGACGTCCCCCGGCTCCGGGATCTCGCCGGGGAGGGTTTCGAAGGTGACGCCGTAGGAGCGCATGATGTCGCGGGCGGTGCCGGGCTCGATGCGGCGGGTGGAGTGGCGGAGCTCGTCGAGGACGTCCTCGGCTAGCTCGGTGGCGCGGGGGCGGGCGTCGCGGATCTGCTGGAGGATTTCCTGGAGATCGCGGTGCGCGGGGATGATCTCGCCGGTTTCCTGATTTGCGTTTTCGAGTGCCGCGGCGAGCTCGGCGGCGGAGGGGTTTGCCATGGCGGGGAAGCCGCCGGCGGCGGCGGCGGCGGCACCATCGACGAGCTGGCGGGCGACAATGCGGCGGTCTTCGCGGCTGGTCATCACGGGAATGTTGCCATCGTGGCCCAGACCGTGGAAGTCGAGCACGGCGACGCTGTGTTTCAGGCGGAAGGTGCGGCGGGCGAGGACGGCGACGTAGTCCCGGATGTGGATGTCGAGGTTGTCCTCGGCGGCTTGCGCCTCGCCGGTCTCGCGGGTGACGGTGCCTTCGGAGGCGGTGCGCCGGGCAATCAGCGTGGTGAAGCCGGGGATGGTGGCGCCGCCTTCCACGCGGTCTTCAAGGAAGGCGGTGATCTCCGAGACAAGTCCGGGAGGCAGGTAGTTGAGACCCGGATCCGCATCGCTGGTGGCGGTGATGACGGCGGTGCGGAGGAGATGGGCTTGTCCGGCATCGGAGCGGGGCGGGCGTACGCGTGGCATGGTGGTAGGTTCGGTTTGGTTTTATGGACAGGTTGATTCGATTTTTACGAATATGCTCTATTAGCGGGCGGGATTCCGCCGTGGCAAGATTTAAGGTTGGAATCCGGTGAAATAAGACCGCGCGTTCCGGATGGGCGGGTCGGCGGGTTTCTCTCCCCGGAAATCCCCGTAGTGCGCAAAACTGGCGCAAAACGGATTCAAAACCCCGTCCCGGTGTCGTTTTTATTTTCAAATGCCTCCGGGACGGCGTCCCGAAGACGATTTTGTTCTCAAACGGCGTGGGGACGGCGTCCCGCGTGCGTTTTTTTTTCCAGACGGCGGGGGGACGGCGTCCCGACCGCGTTTTTGTTTCCAGACAGCCCCGGGACGCGCGCGCCGAGGCCGTTTTTTTCCGGGAAGGGTTTGGGGCTGGATCCGCATGCCCCTTTGGCGGCACCAGAGCCCCCGGATCTCAGCACCGCGCGCATTTCATACCCGCAGGGCGATCAAGCCAGGGAAAAGCCCCGACAATCAACCCCGGAGGGGTGGCCGGAACGTAGCCCCGTATGCAGCGCAGCGGAATGCGGGGTGAAATGCCTTCCGGATCACTGCGGCGAGCGAAAATCCTCGCTCCTCACGTGCACCGACGAAGCCGGAAACCGGCCCTGCCGTTGGCGGCTGCGGCGAAGGGCAACGGGTGGCAAAGTCCATCCCTTGCCCGCAAATCCCTTGTCCCATATGACCGGGGGTTCCATTTCATTTCACCCCCGGCTACGTTCCGGCCGTCCCTGCCGGGACTTGGGAAACGAAAATACCATAGCTCGCTCCCTAGCTTGATCGGCCTGTTCATACCCGCCCGTTTTTCCCCTTTTTAGTTTCCCCGCAATCCCTAGCCTGACGATCCATGAAACCCACGCCCCGCATCTAACAGAAAGGCTCGCAGCGACCATTCCTCCTACTCAAGATTTGAAAGTTGAATTCTCCAGCATCCCCGATCTCGCCTCCCAGTGCATCCACTGCGGCCTGTGCCTGCCCACCTGTCCCACCTGTCCCACCTGTCCCACCTGTCCCACCTGTCCCACCTGTCCCACCTGTCCCACCTACGACACTACGAAACGCGAGCGCAACTCCCCACGCGGCCGCATCGCCCTCATCAAGGCCGTCGCCGAGAAGCAACTCCCCATCACCCGGACATTCGCCGAGGAAATGTCCTACTGCCTCGGCTGTCTTGCCTGCCAGACCGCCTGCCCCGCCGGAGTCGATTACGCCACCCTCTTCGAGACCGCCCGGGCCGACATCGAGGAATCCGGAATCAACGCCGCCCCCACCCGCTCGCTCTACCGCTTCCTCACCCTCGATCTTCTCTTCACCCGCCCGCGCCTCCTCCGGTTTTTCGGGAAAGCCCTCCGCTTTTACCAGAACTCCGGCCTCGAAACTCTTGTTAGAAAACTTCACCTAACAAAACTCCTCCCCTCCGATCTCCGTCGCCTCGAACCTCAGACACCCCGCATCTCGGAAAAATTTTCCAATGAGCTGATCCCCCCGGTCGCATCACCTACTACGAAAACCGTAGTTAAAAGGGTCGCCCTCCTCACCGGCTGCATCCAGGATCTCGCGTTTTCCGAAATCAACCGCGACACCGCCGACGTCCTGCTCGCCAACGGCTGCGAAGTCCACACGCCGCCCGTCCAACCTTGCTGCGGATCCATCCACTCCCACAACGGCGAGACCGGACTTGCCCGCAAGAACGCCCGCCGCCTCATCGACCTCCTCCCACCCGAAAATTTCGACGCCATCATCTCCAACGCCGGCGGCTGCGGCTCCCACCTCCGCCACTACGGCCACCTGTTGGAAAACGATCCCGCCTACGCCTCCCGCGCCAAGCTCTGGGACAAGAAGCTCAAGGACATCCACGAATTTCTAACAGAAATCAAACTCCGTCCCCCGGCAGCCGCCCCGTTTCCGGAAATCACCAGAGTCACCTACCACGATTCCTGCCACCTCACCCACGGCCAGAAAGTCACCCTCCAGCCCCGCCACATCATCGACCTGATCCCCGGCCTCGAACGCATCGAACTCCCGGAGGCCAACTGGTGCTGTGGCTCCGCCGGGGTTTACAGCATCACCCAACCCGCCCAAGCGCAGCTCCTGTTAGAGAGGAAGGCCAAGCACATCCGGTCCACCGGAGCCACTATCCTCCTCACCGCCAACCCCGGCTGCCACCTCCAGATCCAATCAGCCCTCCCCAACCTGAAAATCCTCCACCCGGTTTCCCTCCTCGCCCAAGCCTACAAAAACGAAAAAGAAGTTTAACCACAGAGAGCACGGAGAACACAGAGTCCTGAATTCGGATCTCTACTCGTTCCATAGCACTGGCTCTGTGTTCTCCGTGTCCTCTGTGGTCTAATTCTCTCGATCCAATTCTTCACTGATCACTGCTAACTGATCACTTTCCACCATTATGAACATCAATATAGCCATCATCGGCGGCGGCCTTATGGGTCGCGAAATCACATCCGCCTTCGCACGCTGGTGCGCCCTCACCGACGTCCCCGTCACCCCCGTCCTCAAGGCCGTGGCCGACCTCAACCGGGAGACCCTCTCCTGGTTCAAGCGCATCCCCACCGTCACCCAGATGACAGCGGACTACCACGAGATCCTCGCCAACCCTGAGATTGATGTCGTCTATGTCGCCGTCCCCCACCATCTCCACGAGAAAATCTACACCGACGTCCTCCGCGCCGGCAAAGACCTGCTCGCGGAAAAACCCTTCGGTATTGACCTCAAAGCCGCCGAGAACATCTGCTCCGTCATCAAAGCAACCGGTCGCTTCGTCCGCTGCTCCTCGGAAATGCCCTTCTTCCCCGGCGGCCAGCGCGCGTTCGAACTCGCACGTTCCGGCTCCATAGGTCGCATCCTGGAAGTCGTCTCCGGTTTCCACCACTCCAGCGACCTGGATCCCACCAAACCCGCGAACTGGAAACGCATCAACGCCACCTGCGGCGAGGGCGGCGTCCTCAACGACCTCGGGATGCACGCCTGCCACCTTCCCCTCCGCCTCGGCTGGAAACCCAATCGCCTTTTCGCCCAACTCCAGAAAGGCTACCCCGAGCGCCCCGATGGCAAAGGCGGCACCACCACCTGCGATACCTGGGACAACGCCCTCCTCCACACCTGGGCGGAAATCGAAGGCCACGAGACCCCCGTCCGCCTGGAGATGAAACGCCTCCAACCCGGAGCCACCAACACCTGGTTCATCGAGATCCTCGGCACCGATGGCGGCGTCCGCTACTCCACCGCAGATCCCAAAGCCCTCCACCTTTTCGAGCGGGGCAAGGAGCAGTTCTGGAAACGCACCGACCTCGGCTTCGCCACCCCGTTCAAAACCGTCACCGGCGGTATCTTCGAACCCGGCTTCCCCGATGTCATCCAGCAGATGTGGGCTGCCTACCTCCTCGAACGCGAAGGTCTCCTGGAAAACCGCTTCGGCTGCGCCACCCCGGAGGAAGCCCTCGCCACCCACCGGATCTTCGCCGCAGCCCTGGAATCCCACGGCAATTCTTCCGTAGTTCATCTCGCGCGCTGTTGATTTGTCCCTTGCATCCTCCACAACATCCCCGACCATCCGATGGATTGATGAAGAGAGAGGAAGCCATCCTTTTAATCGCATACCGCAGCAACGACGCGCTCACCGGGTTCGCATTCTCCATCCTGGGTGACTAACATGCCGCCGAGGACGTGGTGCAGGATTCGTTCCTGATCGCAGGCCGGAGACACGGGGATTTCCTGGGCGAACCGACAGAGGAAACGGTGCGGGGGTGGTTGTTTGGCATCGTGAGGCTGCGCGCGCTCAAAGAGCTGGAAAAACGCGCCGCCGGAGCCCGCGCTTGCCAACGCATGGCCGGGGATCCGACGCTGGTGCCGCAGCTCGAAGCCATCTGGACAGCGACAACCAATGACGGGCAGTCCCACCTCACCGCCGCGCTCCGCGGCTGTCTGATGAAATTTTCCGAGCGCAACCGCTCGCTGCTGCGGGATTTCTATCTCGAGGGTGAGAAGGGCGAGCGACCTCGCACGACGGCGGAAAACCAGCCACGCAGCCCTGCGCAGTCTGCTTCACCGCCTGCGTGCAGAACTCCGACGCTGCGTGGAAAGCGAAGCCGGAGAGCCTTTCGCTGATGACGGCGGGGCGGCCGATTTCTTCCGCCAGGATTCGTCCGCCGACCGGCTCCCAACGGCATCGGCACTCTATTTCCATGCGTCGATGGTCCGGGCATTGGCGCAGCTAGCGGCGGACAGCGGTGGAGCGGGCGAAAGCCCGGTATCCAGGATCATTGAGCTAAAAAACCGCCGCCACCTGATACTCCGGACGGCTCCGTGGGCAGCAGCGGCAGCGGTTGTACTATCGGCATTTGTTCTTTGGAAATTCTTAGATCCGGGCACGCCCTACTCACGCATTGTCAAATCAAGCGGAGAAATCAGCGGCACGGCAGACACCCGTCTGGTTCTCGGCGAGCATGCTACCGCGAAGGTCGAGCTACGCGACGGGACTCTCCTGACCCTGGGTGCCGGCACCAGTCTTCGGTTTCCGGCAAATCCGGAATTCGGCCAGCGTTTCGAGCTGGATTCCGGTGCGCTTGAAGTTTCCGCCCGACCCCAGAAACCCGGGAACCCACTGGTCCTCGCAACCCCGCAAACGAACGTGACGGTAAAAGGCACGCGGTTTTTTATGGAAGTGCGGAAAGACCTTAGCAGCATCACCGTGGTGAAAGGCAGCGTGCGTCTCGGGGCAACCGGAGCGGATACCGGCAAAACAACCACCGAGTTGACCGCAGGAAACTCCGCGCTTGCGGACGGTGCCGGAGCCACACGGATCAGCGGTATTGCCCTCTCCGGTGGCAGGGAGCCGCCGGTGGCACACTGGGAATTTTCAAAAATGAACCCAGGTGGGACACTGGTTCGGGATTCCATACAAGGGCGGGAGATGCGTCTGTTCAACGGAGCGCGGATTGCCGCATCCGGCGAGGGCGGCGGCACGGTGCTTGAGCTGCTCAAACCACGGGCCTATGGCGAGGTCGCCGATCCCCCGCGCTTCGCGCCGCGCTCGGCGTTCACCGTTTCATGCCGCATCCGTGCCGCAGGTTTCGCCCGCCATGCCGGACTGGTCGGACGCTTCCGTGAAAACGGTCAGAGCGGATACATGCTGAAGCTCATCGATGGTGCTCCGGATCTGTTGATTTCAGAAACCGGCCAACCCGGTGCCACCAGCTCCGGTCGTCGCGTGACCACCGTTAGCGGCGAGTGGTGCCAACTCACCGCTGTGTTCGTCCCCGGGAAAATCCAGGATGTCTATCTGGACGGCACGCTCATTTCCTCGGTTCGCTCCGGCGTGCCGGAAAGCTTTTATCCGACTCCCGCACCATTGTGGGTGGGCGTCCAGTGGAGCACGGCAATGGCGGAAAATTTCTTCCACGGGGAGATCGCCGACCTTCGGTTGTATGACAGGGCGCTGGACTGGCAGGAAATCCGCGGATTGACCGGAGTCCCTCGCTGAACCGGACCGGAGGCACCGGACGTGGATAATTTTCTGAAGAAAAATCGGAACATTTCCCCGGTTCGGCGGAAGTCCTTGTGTAACCCGCCGTCCTCTCCCGCACGGCCCGTCCTCTCCCGCACGGCACAACCGAAACATACAAATGATCAAACTCAGTATTACCGCCGCCATTCTCACCACCGCAGCCGCTCACGCAGCGACTTCGATCACCCGCGATTTCTCGACTGCAGGGCCGATCGGGGATTTCACGGAAGCCAACGGAACTAACGCCACCAACCTGAGCTTTAACAGCGGTACCGGCACCAACGGCCAAAGCGGGTTCGGATCACTGTCCGGCAGCGGCTCCGATACTTTCAGCTTCACCACCGCGCTTCCGGCGATCAGCCAGGGTGAAACGCTCTCGCTTTCCATCCAGCTCCAAGCCACAGCGGCCAACGGCACCGGCGCTGCCACACCGCTCGGTCTCCGTGTCGGTGACAACGCGTCGCTGGCTGCTGGTAACCGCTTCGATTTCGATATCCGCAAGGAATGCGCGGCTTCGACCTACAGCCTGCGGGGCGATGGAACCCTCGACAGCGATACCTTCAACCTCACCACAGGAACCTGGTATACGTTCCGGCTTTCCATGACCCTGGAAAACGCGGCGACCGGCATGTTCAGCGTGACCGGAGACATCCTCAACGCAGGCTCCGACGGCACCGGTGCAACCCTCATCGACAGCTTCAATGCCTTCAGCACCTTCACCTCAACAGATCTCGCCGGTGCCTCGAACCTATACGTCGGCTTCCGCGCTGCCGACGACTTTGGCCCAGGCGGCGCGACTGCGGTGGACAATTTCGCGGTTAGCATCGTCCCGGAACCTTCCAGCGGCTTGCTCATCGCCATCTGTCTCGGAGGCGGACTGTTGCGCCGCCGCCGTTGAAATTTTAACCCGCTAAACCCATTTCCCCAACGGTGGTCCGCTTCTTCTTCGCTCTTCTCGTGCTGCCTCTGGCCGCCCAGCAGACTCCTCTGGCCACCGTCAGCACCTACGACCACGTTGCTGACGGCACCGCCAGCGGAAATGGGGCGGATACCACTATCTCCGAGCATACCCCGGCCGTAATCCGCGGAGCAGAAGAACGCATAGAAGTCCGTTTCGACAATACCTCGCAGAGCCGCAACTCGGTCGGAATCCTGCGCTTCGATCTCTCCGCCGCCAATCTCACCGGCTTCGACCATGCGACGCTCCAGCTCTACGACCTGCGAGCGGGGGTCTTCGGCGATGCCGACGGCCAGACTTTCCAGGTATGGGCGCTGACCGACGAGACACAGGAAAACTGGGACGAAAACACCATCAACTGGAATATCGGCGCACCCGCCCACTCTCCTTCGTCCCCTGGCTTCGACGGTCCGGACCCTGACTTCAGGCGCGGTGCTGCTCGGAACTGTCAGCTACCGGAAAAGCAGCGGTTCCGCCTGGAGCAAGGAACTCACGCTCCCCGGTTTCGTCCCTCTCCTCGCCGCCGATAGCGACAGGAAAGTCACTCTCTACCTTGTCCGCGAGGGCGCTCTGAATGTCAGCTTCGCGTTCGCATCAAAGGAAAACACCCGGCCCTCGCTTGACCAGGCGACTCCCGCACTGGCGCTCGGCTCCACCGCACCGGTCTTGCGGTTTTATCCGCCACCCGCGTTTCCAGAAGGCCAGTTCGGCTGGAAAACCCGTGGTGGCTACGGCGGACAGGTCATCAAGGTCACCAACCTGAACGCGTCCGGTCCGGGTTCTTTCCGCGAGGCCATCGAAACCAGCGGCCCGCGTATCGTTGTCTTCGAGGTCGGCGGCGTGATCGATCTTGGCGGCATTCTCACTGGCGGCAAACCCTCGCAAAGCGTCCTCAAAATCACGGAACCTTTCTGCACCGTCGCCGGTCAGACCGCACCCTCTCCCGGCATCACGTTCATCCGAGGCGGCATCTCGATCCAGGCTCACGATGTGATATGCCAGCACATCGCCGTCCGCCCCGGCGACGCAGGCTACAGCAAGGACAGCGGCTGGGAAGTCGATTCCATCGGCGCGGTCGGAGACCAGGCCTACAACGTTCTCATCGACCACTGCTCCACCACCTGGGGCACGGATGAGAACCTCAGCGTCAGCGGCCCGCGCAACGTGGCACCCGGTGAAACCGCCCATGATGTGACCCTTTCCCACTGCCTAATCGCGGAGGGACTTCTCAATGCGTCCCATTTCTATCCGCACTCCATGGGTTCGCTGATCCACGACCATGTGCAGGGTGTGGCCATCATTGCCAATCTCTATGCGATGAACAACCAGCGGAACCCGTATTTCAAGAGCCAGACGACCGGCCTTTTCGCCAACAACCTGATTCATCGTCCGGGCGAACGGGCCATTCAGGTAAACTACGAGCCAGCGGAGCTCACCGGCACCCCGGTCCCCGGCGAAGTCAGCATCATTGGAAACGTTGCCCGCTTCGGCCCGGGAACCACCGCCAATCATTTAGTCTGGGGAAATGACGGGATCGTTTTCCTTGAAGACAATCTGATTACGAAACCCGGCGGCGGAAATGTCTCGCTCTTCGACAGCCGACTGACCCGCGTCCCGGTTCCACCGGTTATGCCAGCCGGCTTCGTCGCGAAGTCCTCCGGCGAGGTGAAGGAATATGTACCTGGAGAACTGCGGCTCGCGCCCCGCCGACCGCAGCCCCATCGACCAACGTATCATCGACCTGGTGGCCAACGACCAGGGGAGAATCATCGACTCGCAGGACGAGGTCGGTGGCTACCCAAGCGTAACGATGACCCACCGCGCTCTCGAAATCCCGGACGGCGGAGCCGAAGCGGTGGACATCTGGTTGAAACGCCAGGCCGAAGCGGTAGAGAAACCTGGCCCACGGCGCTGGTTCGCGCGCTTCTTCGGCCCAGGCCAACAGTTCGATTCTCGCCTCGCCGGTGATTCCAGCGATACAGATGGCGACGGCTCCAATGCCGCGACCGAGCGTCTGTTTTTCGCCAATCCGCTCCGTGCCGCAGACAAACCAGGTCTTTCCTTCGATCCGACTGGTGTGAACTCTGAAATCACCGTCCGCAGCCTTGCGACGCTTCCGCCCGAAACACTGGTTCCCGAGCGTTCGATCAATCTGAAAACATGGTTTCAGGATTTCATTTCGCTTTCCACCCTCCCCGAACCAGCGGAACCCGGCGCCCTGTTACGCACCTACCGCTCGCCCGTCGAGAAACCGGATCGCGAGTTCTTCCGCGTCCGGTTCCCCGAGCAGTGAATCAGTGGTTCCCCTGTGACGGCGGCACCCTGCCCCTCCTTGACACGGAATCATCGGAATGTTTCGATAAGCCATGACCACCACCGCCCTCTATCCCCATATCAGCCTCGATCCGGAAGGGCGCGCCTGGGTGGATGGTGCCAACGTCAAGGTCATCGAGGTCGCAGCGGATTACCTCGCGCACGGATCATCCGTAGAGGAAATGTCCTTCCAGCATCCGCACCTCAGCCTACCCATGATCCATGCCGCAATGGCTTACTTCTATGATCACCGTGAGGAAATGGAAACCGCTTTGGCTGGCAGTCTGAACGCCAGCCGCCGGAAAGCCGAAGCAGCCTCGGCCTCGCCTCTGCGTTCCCGTATGGGGCTGTCGCAGCAGGTCTGAGCCGAGCGTCCGCCCCCATAGTTTTTTTTCTTCCTCTCTGCGATCTCTGCGTTCTTTGTGGTCATTTCAATCCCATGAAAACCATCAAAGAACTCGCCGACCAAGTGAGACAGATTTCCTACGACATCCACGTCTATCACGCCCACGGGCACCTCGAAATGGTTTACGAAAACGCTCTCGCCCATCGTTTGACAAAAGCCGGACTGAAAGTCGAACAGCAGCATCCTATCGAAGTCTACGATGAGGACGGCACAATCATCGGCGATTACTTCGCCGATCTGCTAGTCGAAGACCGCCTGCTAATCGAACTGAAGACCGCCAAAACACTGGCACCCGAGCATGAAGCCCAAATACTCGGCTATCTGAAATCGTCACAAATGGAGCATGGGCTGCTTATCAACTTCGGCTCCTACAAATTCGAAATCCGTAAATTTGCGTGGTCAGAAGGAAAACCGCAAAGAACGCAAGGAACACAAAGATTTCTGAGCATTGTCTCCGCGTTTCTTCCGTTCCTTGAAGGAATGAACCGTTAAAACATCAATCCCTCTTCCTTTGCGATCTCTGCGTCCTTTGCGGTTAATCCTCCCCGATAGAAATCCGCACGGGAAAATCAAAACCACAAAGAACGCAAGCAACACAAGGATTTTAAATCTCTCCGTCCTCCCTCTTTCTCCAAAACATCAATCCCTCTTCCTTTGCGATCTCTGCGTCCTTTGCGGTTGATCACTCCGCGCCTCTGCGGCGAAAATCTTTCAAACTCATGAAATCAGGAATTCTAGCCGCCGGAAACTTCATCGTCGATCGAGTCAAACTCATCGACGCCTACCCTTCCCAGGATACCCTCGCCACTATCCTCTCGGAAACCCCCTCCAACGGCGGCGGGCCATACAATGTTCTCACCGACCTCTCGCGTATGGGCGCTCCATACCCGCTCTCCGCCGCAGGTCTCATCGGAACGGATTCTGATGGCGAATGGATCAAGAGCCACTGCCGCGACCACAACATCGACACCACCCTACTCCTCCAAAGCCCCGACCACCCCACTTCCTACACGGACGTGATGACTGTGAGGTCCACTGGGCGCCGCACCTTCTTCCACCAGCGGGGTGCCAATGCCGCCTTTACCGGAGACCACATCGATTTCGAAAAAACCACGGCAAAGATCGTCCACCTCGGCTACCTGCTTCTGTTAGACCATCTGGACACCTTCGCGTCCGACGGCAAAACTTACGCGACGCACTTCCTCTCCCGCGCATCCCAAGCTGGACTCACCACCTCCCTGGACCTCGTCTCCGCCGCCCACCCGCAATTTCGCGAAATCGTTCAAAGCGCACTTCCACATACGGACTACCTTTTTCTCAACGAAATCGAAGCAGGAAACATCCTCGGAAAATCCGTCCCGGCAAACTCTCCGGATGAAATCGCCGGAGCCGCGCAAGCCATTCTCGCCCTCGGCGTCCGCCAGGCGGTTACCCTCCATACCGAGCACCACGCCACCACCGCAACCGTATCCGGGGAAACCCACCACCAGCCATCGCTTCAGGTTCCCGCCTCGGGAATCCAGGGAGCCAACGGAGCGGGGGACGCCTTCGCCGCAGGTTTTCTCCACGCGATCCACGAAGGCGAAGACATCCCGCGAGCTCTCCGACTGGCAGTCGAGACAGCATCCCGGTGCCTTACCCACCCTACTCCCTCGGGCGGTATCGGAATTCTTCGCCAAACCAGGAATTTCCTGACGGACTGAAAGATTAGCGACGTTTTAGTCGTGAAATAGTTTTCATTAAAAGGTTGTCGAACCACATCGACAAGGTTATGCTCCACCACGAAACGGCGGACGCGGAATGCGTGGTGTAACGCTGGCTGCCGCCTGTTCGCAATCATCGCACATGCGCCAGCCCTTTCTCCTGCCCAGGGGAAGCAACTCCCATTAACCAATCAAAACATGAAACGCTACAAACGACTTATCGTCCCGCTCGGTCTCCGCGACCTTGATGCCGGAGCAATCTGCTGGGCTTCCCGGATCTCCACCCTGGCCGGATCGGAAAGCGTGCTTTTCGTCCATGCCCTCAATGCCCCGGACTTTCCCGAGAAAGCGAAGGCAAAATATCCCTGGCTGATGAATCCGCTTGATGAGACCGTGCAGGAGAGAATGCACTCGCTGGTGCAGGACCACTGGAGCGGCAATCCCGACACGGAAATCCGTTATGAGGTCGCCACCGGGAAGAGCGATGCCATCGCCATTCTCGAGGCGATCATCCGGGATGACAGCGATCTGGTCATCGTCGGGCGCGGGGCGTTCGGCGGAGGAATGGCGGTAAAGCTGGCGCGGAAATCACCCTGCTCGGTGATGTCGGTCACGACCGACCATGCGGACAAGCTTGAGCGCATCCTCGTCCCCACGGATTTTTCGGAGCTTTCCCGAAACGCGCTGGACGTCGCCACCGCATACGCGGCTTCGGAAGGCATCGCCCGCATCGATGGCGTCCACGTTTTCAATCTCGGCAACGTCCACCACAAGGTGACCATCCCCGAGGCTGAGCAGTGCGCCATGGCCGAAGAGTTCGCGACCGAGCAGAGCCGGGATTTCCTGGAGGAGTCGGATCTGCGCGGAGTCGAGGTGAAAACGCATATCGTCTTCGACCACTCGGTGGCTCTTGCCACGAGCCGCCTCGCCCGTGAGCTGGGCTGCGATCTCATCATCACGAGCTGCCGGGGAAAAAACGCGGTTTCCTCCTGGTTGCTTGGTAGCAATACCGAATCCCTGTTGGAGCACGCCCCGGTGCCGGTAATCGCGGCGAAAGTCAAAGGAACGGGACGGAATCTGCTTGATTCGCTTCTCCACGGCTGAATACCGCCCACCACCGAATGCATCTCGTCCTCATCCTCGCCATCCTCTTGGCGGCAAGCGCCGCCGCACCAGCGTTGCGTCACAGCGCTGTCCGCTACCGAGTATTTCTGCTTCCGATCCCGGCACTGGCGGCTTTTCTACTGCTCGCCGCCTCCGCGCCATCGGTCTTCCAGGGAATTCTTCCGACATTTGATATCGGTTGGGTTCCGGCCATCGATCTGACTTTCACCCTCCAGCTCAACGGCTGGGGACTCCTGCTCGCGCTTCTGGTGATGGGCATTGGCACGCTCATCCTCACCTACGCCACCGGCTACATGGGCGGCCACCCCCAGGCCGCGCGGCTCTACGCATACCTTTATGCGTTCATGTTCGCCATGGCCGGCCTGGCGATGGCAGACCATCTCCTCCTGTTTTTCATTTTCTGGGAACTCACCAGCATCACCTCCTACCTTCTGATCGGCTTCAACCATAGCGATCCCGGAGCCAGGAAAAACGCTCTCCAGGCACTGCTTGTCACCGGGCTTGGCGGCATGGCGCTGCTTGGCGGATTCATCCTCATGGCGGATACCGCAGGCACCTGGCTCATCTCGGAACTCGCCGCGAAAAGCACGGAAATCATCGCATCGCCCCTCTATCCCGCCATCCTCGGTTTGGTTCTGACAGGCGCTTTCACCAAGTCCGCCCAGTTTCCCTTTTACTTCTGGCTTCCGAACGCGATGGCCGCCCCGACCCCGGTTTCCGCCTACCTGCATTCCGCCACGATGGTCAAAGCCGGGGTCTTCCTCATGGGCCTCATGCTGCCCGTTCTCGGCGGGACGCAGGCGTGGACGCTCACACTCACCTTCGCCGGAGGCATCACGCTCCTCATCGGCGGACTGTTCGGGATGCGGCAGACCGATCTGAAAAAAATTCTCGCGGGCACAACCCTTGCCGTTCTGGGAATGCTCACGCTTCTGCTTGGGATCGGGACTGAGAAATCCGTTCTCGCCGCCGTCCTGGTTCTTCTGGGGCACGCCCTATACAAGGCCACATTGTTCATGGTCGCGGGCAGTATCGATCACGAAACCGGCACCCGCGATACCCGCATCCTCGGCGGACTCCGCGCCACCATGCCTTTCACCGCCGCCGCAGCAGCTTTGGCCGCCCTCTCGAAGATGGGACTCCCACCTCTCTATGGATTTCTTGGAAAGGAATACGCCTACAAATCCACCCTCTCCTCCGGCGCGGATATCGCGCTGACAGCCACCCTCCTCACAGGCAGCGCCATCCTTCTAGCCCTCGCAATCCGCACCGGCATCCTTCCTTTCTGGCAGAAGAAATCAACGGCTCCTCTCCCGAAATATCCACATGAAGCCCCGCCATCCATGCTTATCGGGCCGCTGATTCTTGCTATCGCCGGACTGGTCGCCGGAATTCTACCCTTCCTCTTTTCACCTCTCGTCTCAGCGGCCTCCACCGCAGTAGTCGGCTATCCGATCGATCCTGTCGTGAAGCTCTGGGCGGGCTTCAATCTCCCTCTTCTTCTCAGCGCCATCACACTTGTCGTCGGCCTTCTCATCTTCCGTTTCCGCGAGTTCATTTCAGTCCTTCAGAAAAAACTCACCCCACCGGGAGCCGAGGCCGCCTACGACGCCATTTTCAAATTCGTCCTCGTCTTCGCCAACTGGCAGACCCGCACCCTCCAGTCCGGCTACCTGCGGAACTACCTGCTCATCATCATCGCCGCGACAGGCATGCTCATCCTTACGAAGCTCATCCGCTTCGGCGGCCTGGCGGACTTCACTATCGTTAACAGCGTCACGCCGGTGGGCATCATCGTCGTCACCCTGATGATTGGCGCCACACTTCTGGCGGTGGTTTCAAAGTCCCGGCTCACGGCTCTCATCTCGCTCGGCACCGTGGGCTACGGCGTCGCGCTCATTTTCGCCATCTTCAGCGCGCCCGATCTCGCGATCACCCAGATCCTCGTCGAGACGCTCACCGTCGTCCTTTTCGCCTGGGTCGTCCACAAACTCCCCGCATACCGGGAACTCTCCTCGCGCCGTGCCAAGCTTTTCGACGCCTCCGTCGCCGCCTTCTCCGGTATTGTCGTCACCGTTCTCGTTTTGAAATCGAAATCCGTGAACCTCGGCGAGCGCATGTCGGACACCCTCACGGAAATGTCCTACCCCCTGGCCCACGGAGCGAACGTCGTGAACGTCATCCTCGTGGATTTCCGGGCGCTCGATACCTGGGGGGAAATCTGCGTGCTCGCCATCGCCTCCATCGGCGTCTGGTCGCTCCTCGGAAAAGTCATTGTAAAAACCGATCCCTGACATGCCCTCCACCATCCTCACCATCGCGAACCGATACCTCGGAGCCATTCTCATCGCGCTCTCGCTCATCGCTCTCTACCGCGGCCACAACTATCCCGGCGGCGGCTTCATCGGCGGACTCATCGCCGCCTCCGCCATCCTTCTTCGCGCCCTTTCCCACGGCTGGCCCGCTGTGGTAAAGAGCCTCCGCATCGCTCCCATGACCTTTCTCACCACCGGCCTGACGCTCGCGATGCTCAGCGGCCTTCCGTCCATTTTCCTCGGTGATCCTTTCATGACCTCCGTCTGGGCACCCACCTGGCAGATTCCGGTTCTGGGGAAACTAAAACTGGGCACCCCTCTTCTTTTCGACATCGGCGTCTATCTCGCCGTCATTGGCTTCACCGTAAAATGTGCGATCGCACTGGGAGAAGACGCCTGCCCGGAACCCGAAAACCCCGAAGATTAAACCATGGACTTCCTCATCGCCATCCTGATCGGCACGCTGTTCGCCGCGGGCATCTACTGCATCCTCCGTAGATCCATCATGAAAGTCATCATCGGCATCATGCTCCTTTCCCAGGCGGCGAATCTTCTCGTCTTCGCATCCGCCGGCCTGACGCGATCCGTTCCCGTCTTCGCGGATGCCAAGAGCGGGAGCGCACCGTTGGGCCACGCCGATCCCATCCCACAGGCTCTCGTCCTGACGGCCATCGTCATCGGCTTCGGTCTCGTCATCTTCAGTATCGCACTGCTGCTCAAAGCATACCGCTCCGTGAAATCCGACGACATCAACTCGTTCAACCAGACCGATCGCATTTCATGATTTTTCTCCTCGCCTCCATTCTCATCCCGTTCATCACAGCGCTGGTGTGTCTGGCCAACGGCAACCGCCCCGGCGTTTCCCGGATCGCTGGAATCACCGGAGCCGCACTCCTCCTTGTTTCCTCCGCACTCCTTCTGAAGGAAACGCTCGCCAGCGGCTATATCGTCATCCAGGCGGGGAAATGGGCGGCGCCCTTCGGCATCACCCTCATCGCGGATGTGTTCAGCGCCTCCATGGTCTGCATCACCGGGGTCGTCGCGCTCGCCTGCGCGGTCTATTCACTCCGCGAAGTCCCGGAAAGCCTTGTGCGAAAGCACTACTTCGCCCTGTTCCATTTCCTAATCATGGGCGTCAACGGCGCGTTCATCACCGGTGACCTCTTCAACCTTTACGTCTGGTTCGAGATCATGCTCCTCTCCTCCTTCGTCCTCATCACCATGGGTGGCGAGCGTGACCAGCTTGAGGGCGGGGTAAAGTACCTCGTCATCAACCTTTTCTCCTCCATCCTCTTCCTCTGCGGAATCGGCCTCCTCTACGGGAAACTCGGAACCCTCAACATGGCGGACATCGCCTTCCGCCTTTCCCAGACGGACGATGCCTTCCTGACCAATTCCTCGGCCATGCTCCTGCTCGCCGCCTTCGGAGTGAAAGCCGCCATCTTCCCCTTCTTCTTCTGGCTCCCCGCCTCCTACCACACGCCGAACATCACCATCTCCGCCCTCTTCGCCGGACTTCTCACCAAGGTCGGCGTTTATGCGCTCATCCGCTCCTACACCCTTTTCTTCCACACCCAGTTCGATGTCGTGCAGGAAATCCTCCTCTTCCTCGCCGGAGCCACCATGGTCACCGGCGTCCTCGGCGCGGCAGTCCAGTATGAGATCCGGAAAATCCTCTCTTTCCACATCGTTTCCCAGATCGGCTACATGGTCATGGGCCTGGCCATCGGAAGTTCCCTGGCCATCGCCGGAGCGATCTTCTACACGCTGCACCACATCATCGTGAAGACGAACCTCTTCCTCATCAGCGGCCTTATCGTCAGGAAATGCGGAAGCGCGGATCTCAAGAAAATCGGCGGTCTCTACAAATGGGCGCCGGGACTCTCCATCCTCTTTTTCATCCCCGCCTTCTCGCTCGGCGGCATTCCGCCCCTCTCCGGCTTCTGGGCGAAGTTCACCGTCATCCGCGCCGGACTGGAAACCCAGCATTACGTCCTCGTCACCGTCGCGCTCCTCGTCGGCGTCCTCACGCTTTTCTCGATGACGAAAGTCTGGGCGGAAGCTTTCTGGAAAGACAAGGAAACCGATACCCCGGACACCGATCCATACGCGGATAGCAAACTCCCCGTTTCCATGACGGCTCCGTGCATTGGCCTTGCCGCGCTCACCGTTGCCATCGGCCTGTTCAGCAATCCACTTTTCGTTCTCGCGCAAACGGCCGGCGATCAGCTTCTCAATCCCACCGAATACATCGAAACGGTTCTCAACCCGCAACCCTGAGCCAACCCATGCGAATTTTCCACGCCATCGAACTACTCGCCTTTTATCTCTACGAAGTCGTTGTGAGCAACGTCCGCGTCGCCTTCGACGTGTTGACCCCGACCCACCGCATGTCTCCGGAAATGATCGAGGTGGAAATCACCGGTCTCTCCGACCGCCAGCTCCTCGCAGCCGCCAATCTCATCACCATGACCCCCGGCACCCTCAGCCTGGATGTCAACGAGGAGCGGACACATCTCAAAGTCCACTGCATGTATGCGGAAAAAACCTCCGCACAAGATATAGAAACCAATTACCTCCGCCGCATCCGCCGCGTCTTCTAACAAACGATGTTCTCCGTTTTCCAAACCATTCCCGGCTGGGTCGCATTTGCAGCGCACTCCATTCTCGCACTCGCCATGCTTCTCGCCGGTTGGCGGATCTGGAAGGGCCCTCCGCACCGGATCGCATCGTCGCCCTCGATCTTCTCGCCGCGCTGATCATGGCGCACGTTGCCCTGGCCGTCGTCCATAGCGGCTTCATATCGTATCTGGATGTCGCCACGGCGATCGCCGTTATCGCCTTTCTCGCCACCGTCGCCTTCGCCCGCTATTTGGAAAACAAAAACGCTCCGCTATGATCGTTCTCGCAAGTATTCTCATCCTCCTAGGAGCACTTTTCAGCCTGATAGCCGCACTTGGCGTCGTCCGCATGCCGGATCTTTACTGCCGCATGCATGCCGCCACCAAGGCGGGCGCTTTCGGGCTCTCGCTCATCCTCATCGCACTCTGCGTGCTGGTTCCCGAGCCACGCGTGATCATACAGAGCATGCTGATCATCGGATTTTTCTACCTCACCACACCCATCGCCGGGCAGATGATCGGCCGCGCCGCCATCACACGCGGCATCCCTTTCTGGAACAAGGAAAAGCGGACTAAGATCCAGGAAGGAACGAATAGTCGGGTGCCTTGAATCCACCCACGGCCTCCTCTCCGGCCAGGTTTTCCACAAGCGGGCGGGCAAGCATTTCCTCGTAAATCGCGATGTACTTGCGGGCGACTTCCTCGTGGCTGAACTCCTTCGCGCTCTCCTTCATCACACGGCGGATCTGCGCCTCCTTGACCTCGCGGGGAAGGGCGTAGAATTCCAGCGCGCGATCAACCGCCCAGCGGAGACCGTTGGCATCATAGTCGTCAAAGCGGAAACCGTTTCCGGTGGAGTTCTCCACGTCCATTGGGCGGATCGTGTCATACAGCCCACCGGTGCCGTGGACGACGGGAAGCGATCCGTAGAGCGGGGCCGTCATCTGCGGGAGACCGCATGGCTCGAAGAGCGAAGGCATGATCATGAAATCCGAAGCGGCGTAGCCGAGGCGCGAGAGACGCTCGTCGAAATCCACGATGGCGACCCTGGACTGGAGGCCGAATTCCTGGATGATGTTTTTGAAAAACACCTCGTGCGGCCCGTTTGCGACCACCGCGATCTGCATCCCCCACTCCCAGTAATCGGAGATGGTTTGCACCAGGATATCGGTGACGAGCTGCGGCCCTTTCTGAACCGGATCCAAACGGGACGGCCAGAAGAAGAGCGGAGCCTGGCCGTTCACCTCGAGTCCGAGCTGACGTTGGAAGGCTTCCTTGTTCGTGATTTTCGCATCCCAGAAATCCTTGTGGGTGAATGTAAGTTCAAGGGCTTCGTCATCCTTCGGGTTGTAGGAAACATCCGGCGCGTTGAGAATACCCGATGCGCAGCCCGCGTGATACTTGTTGCGGATCTCCTCGCGCACGGACCATGGCACCACCGAATGCCAGCCTTCCACAATCTCCCAGAGGAACCGCGGGCTGACGGTATTGATGAAATGGGAAGCGAAGATTCCCGAGGTGAGCAGATCCACCGGAACGTTCGAGCGGGCGTGGTCGTATCCACCGGGATTTTCCGAGAAAAACAGGTTCATCCAGAACTCCGCCGCATCGATGCCGGTCTCCTCCGCCTGCGCGAGACTCACCTGCCGGGTGTGAATGTTGTGGACTGTGAAAAGGCTTTTGATTCCACGGCGCTTTGCCATGGCAGGGATGAGGGCGGTCATCCAGTCGTTGCAATGGATCAGATCCGGGCGCGCCTTCGGCACGATGTGGTTGATGACCTCCCGCTGGAACACCATCGCGATGCGCATCGCCTCGTCGGAGTGGTTGCTGTAAACCCGGTCCCGGTAATAAAAGATCCTGTCCTCCGCGAGGTGGATGTGCGCTTCGGGCAGCACCTCGTGATATTTCTTCAGCTCCTTTTCATGGAGATTGAAAACATCGCCCTGGAAAAGCTTGCGGTAGTTCGGCATCGCCACGTGGACGTCCGCGCCGAGGTTGAAGAGAGCGGAGACCAGGGATGCGGAAACGTCCGCCAGACCACCAGCCTTCGCCGACATCCGCTGCGCCATGTTTCCCATGCCTGCCGGCAGGTAGGTGATCTCGGGCGTGACGATGAGAATTCGCGGATTGGTGGACTTGAGTTTTGTGGCCATGAGTCTGGGGGTATTTTTTCGCGAAGCACACTTTCCGGGAAAATGGCATGCCTACGCATCACTGCACTTTTCTCACATTGCAGTTGGGATGGCGACACCTATCTAACGGGAACGCCAAGTTTTTTCGTGCTTCCGGGCTTTTCAACGGGCACCGGAACCGCCTCGCACACATCACGCCATCCGGGGAAGTTCCACATATTCGGGAAGCCGGCGCACTGGGAGGGCTTCACTTCATGGATCCGGCAACCGCCGTTTTCCAACATGACACATTCGTGGTTTTGTTTCTCCACGAGAGAAAGCCCGTTTCGGTTCGTCCTCAGGCGGGTGTAGCGTGATAGGAAATCCTCCTCTGAAATATCCAGGAATTCCGAAATGGCGGCGACATCCCCCTCATCGATTCTTACATCGCCCGGCCACTTGCAACACGCCGTGCACCTCTGGCAGACGTAGTGCACGCCCGGTTCAAGGACGGTGAGATTGTTTCCGGGACTTCCGTGGCTTGCGTTCACTCCAGACGGTCGTAATGGAATTTCACCTTGTTCTGGAAGGCGCGCCACTTGCGACCGGGCTTGCCGTTGTCCAATAGGAAATGCGGGCAGTTCTTGTTCGGCGGGGTCTTCCCTCGGCGCGGCCAGTGGTAATGCGGCACGACGTTTTTCAATGGGATGCCTTTGTGCTTCATGAGCACGGCGGTGAGCTTGGCGGTGCGGTCAACGGTCGCGCTGATGTTCGATCCACGCTCTTCGCACATTTCGATCCCGATGGAATAAAGATTTCCCGGCCCGCTGAAGTCGGCGTGCTCACCCTGCTCGGACGTTGGCATGTGCTGGATGGCCATTTTTTCATCCACCGTGAAATGCCAGATCAGGTAGCCGATGCGGTTGCCCGTCCTACTTTTCCGAGAGCGTAGCGCGCCGCGCTTCAGAGCCAGCGAATGCCGCTCCGCGCCCGCCGTCCAGTTCTGCGTGCTGTGGATGGTGATGTAGCGCGGCCTCATCGGCCGGACGACCTTGCGACCGTGCGTCCCTTTCGGAACCAGGTCCACTTTCAGCCGAACCTCCCTCATCATCCTGGAAGCGGAAATTTTCGTCCCGTCGCCCCGCGGCATGTCGCTTGGCCCGCCAATCGGGCTGCATTGCAATCCTGCAAGCGCCAGGAGACAGGCTGTTAGAAAAAGGGATGGTCGGCGCACGGGACGGAAACTAGCCGAACGGCGGGAAGTTTCAAAGCAAAGGTTTCGTTAGCGCCGGGGTCGTGAACCCATGAGCAGGCGCACGACCACCAGCGGGATGGCTCCCATGAGAAGACCAGCCGCCGCGACCTGCAAGCCGGGAAAAACTCTCGCCCTTCCCTTGTCCAGACCTGCGAGAGCCTCCGCCACCACCTGCTCCCTGGGGACGTAGAAAAACTCCGGTGCGGTCATTTTCTCGGAATCCCCCTCGCGCTGGGAGACCTGGCCGAACTCGGTCTTGACCGGCCCCGGGCAGAGGTAGGTGACATTCACCCCGGACTCCGCCAGCTCGATTCTCAACGCTTCGGAAAAACTGGTGACGTATGCTTTCGTAGCAGCATACACCGCGAAGTCGGGCATCGGGATGATACTGGCGATGGAGGAAACGTTCAGGATGGATCCACTTCCCCGCGCCGACATCCCCGGAGCGATGAGATGGCAGAGGTGTGTAAGTGCCTCGATGTTCACCTTAAGCATGGACTCGATGGCTTTCCATTCCGCCGTGGCAAACTCGCCATAGTCTCCCAGCCCGGCGTTGTTTACAAGGAGATCCGGCGCGAAGCCCGCACCCTCCGCCTTTTCCGTAACGGAAATTCTCGCCGCCGGATCGGAGAGATCCGCCTCCAACACCATGACCTGCACGCCCGGGTGGGCCGCGCGGATTTCGCCGGCTATTTCATCGAGCTTCTCCACGCGCCGCGCCACGAGGACGATCTTCGGAGTCCGTTCCGCCAGTTGTTTCGCGAACTCCTCCCCAAGACCGGAGGAAGCTCCGGTGACCATCGCGCAAGAATACTGCTTTTCCATAAAGGCTATCAAACCCCACCCGGCGCGTTTCGCAAACGATCATTCACAGAAAAAAACGCCCTCCCGTTTCCGGAAGAGCGTTTTAAAAAAATCGAGCAAAAGGATCAGGCCATCTTGCTGCCGTCCTGGTTCACCTGAACCACGCGCAGCGGAAGGCGGACGAGAAGCTCGCCATCGCAGCCGATGTCGATGGAGTAGATGCCGTCCGAGGGAAATTTGAGACCCTGGAGATTCATCACGATGTTCCGCGTCAGGAAGGGCACGTCCTTCGGCAGTTGCACGTCGAAATCCGGCTCGATGGGCATGTTGTTCGGATCGAGGGACTCGCCGTCCTCATCGATGATGTTGATGGAAAGTTTGTGTTTTCCCTTGTCCTCCTGCATGAAGCAGAAACGCATGGCAAGTGCGCATGACGGATGCACCACCGGCAGGGCACGGGCGGCAAGAGTGTCGAAAGTTCCGGAGATGACCAGCTTGCCGTTGTAGTCGGCGGCGAAGTCGCAAAGCGTTGCAATTTGAATGTCCATGGGGATCGGGTGTTCGGTCTATTGGTTGGAGCGCGGCATTCCTTCGCCGCGCGGCTCCTGTGTACAAGCCCCTCCCGCTCCGTAAAGCCCAAACCCCCCATCATAACCTTTTCCAAACTTTTCCGCCCATCTGTTGACATTTTTTCCCCCCGCATCCATAGCCCTTCCATGTCCACCGCGTTGCAGCCAAAGCCACGGATCATCGGCCAGAAGGTCCGGATCTGTATCGTCGCTTCCAAATACAACGAGAAATTCACCGATTCGCTCGTTGAAAACGCCATCGAGGAACTGAGCGGGATCATCCCCATGGCACGCATCGACCTCATCCGGGTGCCCGGCGCTTTCGAGATCCCCGTCGCCGTCGCCTCCATTCTGGATCGTGAGGAAACCAACTGCGTCATCGCACTCGGCCTCATCATCCGGGGCGATACCGGCCACGCGGATCTGGTCGCCGCCTCCGTCACCAACGCGCTCCAGGATCTCGCCGTCACCTACCGGACTCCCGTCATCCACGAGGTGCTTCTCGTCGATAACGAAAAGCAGGCCTATTCCCGCTGCATCGGCGCCTCGATGAACCGCGGCCGCGAGGCAGCGCGCGCCGCCGGTGGTATGGTCGATGTCTTTTCAGAGATCGAAAAAACCATGCCGAAAGAGGATCGGAAATCATCCAGGAAGAACTGACCATGCCAAGCAGAAGGAAAACCCGGGAAGCGGCCATCCAGTTCCTCTATTGTTCGGATCTCGAAGGCGGAGCCGATCCTTCGGAGCTGCGCGAGCCTTTCTGGGAATTCCTCACGGAAACCGACAGGCGCAATCTTCAGACCGCCACCTTCCGTTCCGTCCAGCACCTCGCCCACGGGCGCAGCGAGCGTATCACCGAGTTCGTGGAGCGCTCTACCCCCGCCCTCGCCCACCTCGCAGCACATCCTCCTGCGGAAAACCTCGCCATCCTCCTCAACCGCCTCCTCGCCCTTGAATCCGCGTGGAGCGTCGCCTTTTCCAAGCTGAACCGCATCCCCAGAAACGGCGACGATTCGGACATCGCATCCTCCCTGGAAGCCGCTCTCGGCAGCCTTTTCAAGACCGACCGCGACCTGGCTTTCCACCGCGCCCGGTTCCTCGAAGGCACCGCCGACCACCCCTCGCTTACCGGCCAGCTTGAGGCCGTCTCCGCCTCCGTCCGCCGCCTCCAGCGCATCTCCGACCGCATCCGCATGGTCGAGGAACCCGAGAAATTTCCCGAGCAGGCGGATCTCACCAAGCTCCGCCGCTCCAAGGCAGACCTCGCGGAACTCCGCCGGAACACCGACTCCCTCGTCGATGCCGTCCTTACCAAAAAAGAGTCTCTTGATGCCGCCATCGGCTCCATTTTGGAGAACTACGCACCCGAGCGCATCGATCCCGTGAACTGGGCCATCCTCCGCCTCGCCACCTACGAGCTTCTTTACACGGAAGTCCCCCGCAAAGCGGCCATCAACGAGGCTCTCGAACTCGCCAAAAAATACGGCACCACCGATTCCCGCCGGTTTGTAAACGGCCTCCTGGACAAGATCGCTTCCATAGACAAAGCCTAGCACCGGCTCCATCGGATCGGACGGAGATGCCATTTTGAATCGAAGAACTTCATTGATTTAAACCGTCTTTACCCCACCTTTGCCGCATCCCATCCAAGTCCATGAGCAAACAAACACGATTCCTTTCCTCCGCCGTTTTGGCCACCACCGCCATTCTTCTGAGTTCCTGCGGAAATATGACCTCCAACTCAGGCACCGCTTTCTCCTTCGACCCGCCTGCGAAGAAGCCGACCAACCCTTCCGCTGTGAAAGTCCATATCAGCACCGGCGCCGGGAAACTCTACGTGACGGAGGGAAATGAAGTCCTCCTGGCCACACCCGTCGGCGTCGGCACCACCGCCACGCCCACTCCGAAGGGCAATTTCAAAATCAATTCGAAAACCCGCCACCGCCGCCGCCAGGGCAATCCCGGACGAGGCTACCCAATGACATACTGGATGTCCTTCTACAGCCCCGCCTACGGAATGCACTGGGGATTTGTAAAGCCATATCCCTCCACCCACGGCTGTGTCCGCATGCCGCTCAATTCCGCCCGCAAAGTCTTCGATATGACCCAGGTCGGCACCCCCGTCAACGTAGCCACCTCCCAGCCATGGGACTCCACCATCGGCGCGAAACTCCCCCGTCTCGACGACGGACCGCTTCCCAACCCGCCGGATTCCTATATGAACAGCGCGAAGGTTTTCGAGGATCAGGAGAAGGGGAAAATGTGGAACTTCAACTGATTGGCTGAACTCCTGAGATTCAATCGACGCTACTACCGGTAGGATCAATCCCGGATCTGCCCGGCGGCTGAATCCATTGCAGCCGTGATCCGGGAAACGTAGCGATCGACCCCCTCCCCGTTGGGATGACCGGTGGCGGCCAGATAGCAGTGCAGACCCGTCCGTCTCAGGGCGATCGCAAGCGTACAGTGCCTGGCGCGCGTTTTCCGCATCGGATCCTTTGTCCATGGATTGAAAACCAAAGCAGGATCCCCGAACATTCCTTCCCACGCTTCGAAACCCGAATCGACGAAAACACAGTATCCCGGGTGCGTTCTCCCGGTCTCCTCCGCCGCCTGCCGGAGATACCGGTCGGACAATCGCCGGAATTGGCGCGCGTTCTCCACCGCCCTGGCTCTCGGATCGAAATCGTCCCTGCCCATCTTACCGGTGGGCACCCAGTCCTGCTCCATCATCTCCTCCACCTCTCCCCGCCTCGCGCTGTCAGCCAGGATCTGGTAATAGCCGATGAGATAGATTTCGCTTTCGGGAAACCGCCGTGACAACTCTCCTAGAACTTCCCGCATCTTCCCGCCGCACGCTTGCTCCGTGGCCGAGGCGATGAATTCGGGAGACGTGGTGGGATTGGAAATTCTGCCGCCGCCAACCTCATTGATCCCTCCTTCGACCAGAATCCTCACCCTTGATGATCTCGCTTTCGGTGCCTTCCGGATCTGCTGCAACAAGGACGGCCAGGGCGATGGAATCTCCCCGTGCAACCTCCGCCCCCCGCGATCCGGATCTCCCGTTAGAAACGCCCCGGAGTGCGCGAGGAGGCGGACTTTGACCCGTTCACCGAACCTCTCCGCGATCCACTTCGCAGTCCGGTATCCGATCTTGTCACCCTTCGCGTGTCCCTGCCCCCAGAGCACCGAGGAGCCGAACAGATACAGCTCTGATCTTGGGCGGAAAAACCCCTTGAGCCAGCCTACCCCTTTTCCAATGATTTTTCCCGCTCCCACGTTTTTGTCCCGACTCCATTCAATCTCTGTTCAGCGGCTGAAATCCAATGGTTTCACAATCATTCCCAAACCCTGATCAGCAGGATTTTACTCTTGGGCACCCAGTTTTCATAGCGCCCCTCAGAGATCACCAACCAGTCCCCATGATCACGGGCGATAACCCCGCGCACGGTCAACGGGGCGACGAAACCACGATCCACGCTATCGTCGTCGGCAAGCTCGGACAACGAGCTGTCCCGGGGATCCAGGGTGATGATACAGTTCTTCCACCATGGAGGCGAGTTGGAGATTCCAATTCAACGCGTCGGCGCCATCAATCGAACCGTCCCCGGTCCAGTCCTCCACAGCGGTGCCGAAGCTTCGGAGGATAATTCCATTGTTGTCGGATGAAAACATCATCCACTGCGCCCCGATCTGCCGGACATTGGAAATACCCACCGCGATGTTGGCACTTTTCCTGAAGCGGGAATACCCTACAAAGGACAGGGCTGCCAGAACGGCTATGATCGCGATGACAACAAGGAGCTCGACAAGAGTGAAGCCGGCTCGATGAATCTCGGAAGGGGAATGGTCGCTGCTGAGGTTTCTCAAACAATGGCCTGGGGTACGCTGTGGGTTCTGTTTCATGGGTTTTTGGATTTTTATGTGTCGGAAAGACCCGCTGGAGATAATTCCGTATGACTTTCGTCTCAGTGTGATGAAATCAAACCATCGGGTTATGATAACCTTGGCTTTCACCGGAACGAAGTGCCTCAAGGGGCATAGGATATATGGCACATGGTCTGGGTGGGTTTCCGATTTCACACATTTTAGGACGGTCTCCAGCCCAAAAACATTCCCGGTTGAAAGGCGTCCGGATTCCGGAATCCGCTGATTGTTGTTTCAATCCCGAAGCCGGAGCGATCCGGGCATCTCCCGAAAGTGGAAGCGATTTACCCGAATGGCACCGGGCTAAGCCCGATTTCGTAAAAAGCGGCAGGACGGTTGCTCCGCGCCGACCGCTAAGCATCCGCCACCCCTCGCAATCGCAACCTTCAGAATGCGTGTATGAATCACGCTTGAAAAACGGGAGGCTTCCACTTCCCTCGTGGATCGGGCCACACCCTTTCCCGGACGGCTTGGAAAGCCATCCCTGCCATCCCGGGCCAATCAGTGGGCGGGCTTTCCACGTAGTTTTCTGAAACCCGTCACAATACCCAGAACCACAACCCCGGCGATAAGTCCGCAGATCCCATTGAGCAGCGTGGGCGCAATCGCTGAAAAAACGCCGCCCAGCCCCCCCATGGCTTTCATGGATCCGGCAAGGTGCTCGATCTGATGGTGCAACCAGGGAATCCCGTGGGTCAGGATCCCGCCGCCAACAAGGAACATCGCAGCCGTGCCCACAATGGACAGGGTCTTCATAAACAGCGGTGCCGCCCATAGGATGCCGGAACCCAGCTTTTGGGACAATGCCTTCGATTGCCGGGTGAGGTAAAGCCCCAGATCGTCCAGCTTCACGATACCCGCGACCAATCCGTACACGAAGACCGTCACCCCGATCGCGATCACCGAAAGGACGAGCACCTGCCGGATGAGATCCGCGTCCGCCACCGCATCAAGCGCGATGGCGATGACCTCGGCAGAGATGATGAGATCGGTCCGTATCGCTCCCTTGATTTTCTCTGCCTCTGTCTCGACCTTCGTGGGATCCGGGTTTTGAGCGAGTTCCTTGAGGTGTTCCTCAGCCTCTTGTTCCGTCCTCTTACCGCGATGCTGTAGCGCGTGATGCACTTTTTCAACCCCCTCGAAACAAAGATACAATCCCCCCACCATCAGGATCGGGGTGATCAGCCACGGTGCGAACGCACTGATTAGCAGCGCGACCGGAACCAGGATCAGCTTGTTCAGGAAAGAACCTTTCGTCACCGCCCATACGACGGCGATCTCCCGCTTCGAGACCACTCCGCTCACCTGTTCCGCGTTCAGCGCCAGATCATCCCCGAGCAAGCCCGTCGTCTTTGCCGCCGCCTTTTTCGTAAGGATCGAAACGTCGTCGAGAATCGTCGCGATATCGTCGAAAAGCGTAAGTAAACTGCCAGAGGCCATGGGCTTACATCGTTTGGAAATTCGCCAATCAGGCAAGCGGGAACTTTTTTCCCCTAGCAGTGCAAAAGACGCTGGAAAACAACTTCAAAAGACGTTATAGCTGCGCCCGGAAACGAACGGGTTCTGAAAAACCATCTTACATCATGAAAAAATCATACATAAAAACAAAGGCCGGGGGCCGTAGAACAGTGGAGTTGGACGAAAGTCTCGTGTTTCAGCCGGGAGTACGTCGGTTCAAACAGAAAGACGGCTCCGGACGGGAGGACTGGTATTGGGTCGCGAACATGATGATCGAAGCCAAGCAAAACGCCAGACGCTGGTTCGTGCTCGAAACACGGGGACAAAGGAGCCTACGAACTGGCTCTTGCCCAACGATTGGAATGGGAAAAATTAAAGCTTCAAAAAAAGGAAGAAAAAGCGGAGGCGAAGGCAAAAGCAAAGACGGGGCCGAAGGCTAAGAAGAGCGCCAAGCCGAAAGCCGGGAAGTAGCCCTCCTGCCTGCGATCGTCCCTTTCGATCGGGGACTTGGATGTTACCCCTCGGCCGTGAAGGGTTGTTGAGTTCGGCGCCTTAAGCGATCAGACGGGGATGGTGCGGATCTTCCACCCCATTCTCAAAGTAAGCCGGGGCAGAGGGAATCCTGGAACTGAAAATATTACCCTGCGGGGATTGGCTCCATTTGAGCCTTACATACACATCATCATCCGGTGGTGTCAGTCGCACCCCGGCCCGAGGAACATCGCCATCCGGTGATCTACACGTCATCCTCCGGTGAGGGCAGGTCGTTCCACGGTAACGCCACATCATCCTCCGGTAGAGTCCACATCGCCCTCCGGTAGAGTCCACATCGCCCTCCGGTGGTGCCACATCGCCTCCGGTAATGTCCACATCGGTCTCCGGTAGCGCCACATCGCCCTCCGGTGCTATCCACATCGTCCTCCGGTGCTGTCACATCGTCCTCCGGTGCTGTCACATCGTCCTCCGGTAATGTCACATCGCCCTCTGGTGATATCCATAACGTCTGGGAACCGCCAATCCATTCATTTCCAACCGGTAACGCAGACAGGGTGTGCCCATCTGCGTTGGAAACCCTTTCGCCGGGAAACCACGCACATCCCCTTCCACCACATCGATTTCCCTCATCAGATGCCGAGAGATGCTTTCGCTTGGGAGGCGGTCTTGTAGCGCTCGAGGCCTTCCGACGGCTCGTTCATCGCTTCCAAAGTGGTCGCGTCCGGCGTGGGCTCCTCCACAAGCAGGGTCAACACCGCCTTGCAAGGGCCGGTGACATGCTCCGCCAACGTGACGGTGCCGTCCTCCGAAACCGTGGCTTCGATTGCTCTAAGTGATGCTGCCATGGTTGAAGGATAGTAAGCGGAGGAAACGCAACCCCCTTGACCGGCCTCAGGCTGCGGCGGATTTCTCGCGGCGGATGGCGGCGATTCTTGACGGGGTCAGGCTGGCGATGGTTTCCGGATCAGTTTGTCCGGGAAGGCGGGTGAGAAGTTCGCGCAGGTAGGCTTCGACCGGCACACCATGGCGGCGGCAGTTTTCCACCAGCGTGTAGATGACTGCCGCGTTATGACCCGCCTCCTTTGAGCCGAAGAACAGCCAGTTCTTCGCGCCGAGTTTGACGGGTCGAACGGCGTTCTCCACCAGGTTGTTGTCGATCTCGAAGCGACCGTCTTCAAGGTACCTGCCCATCGCTTCCCAATGGCCGAGGCCGTAAACAAGCGCTTTTCCCATGAGGCTTTTCGGGCGGTGCTTCGGCAGAGCCACTTCCATGGCTGCCCGGATGGCTTCGACGAGTGGAGCGCTACGTTTGTCACGGGTGCTGTGGCGTTGCGACGGACTTGCTCCGCTCGTGCGCAGGTCTTTTTCCACTCCGTAGAGTTCGCCGATGAGGTTGAGGATCCGTGCGGCACCGGGATCGGGGGCGGCTTCGATTGCCTCGACGAAGTTCCTGCGTATGTGGGCGAGGCAGGCGATGAGGCTTACGCGCGGATTGGCTTTGGCGTGGGTCTTGTAAACCCCGTAGCCGTCGCACTGGATGTGGCCCAAAATTTTCCGCCTATGGTTTCGACAAGCCGGTCGCAGCCGCGCCCGATTCCCCAGTGGTAGAAGAGGCTGCCTTTTGGGCCGTTGGCAACCCACAGGTATCCGCGCGATGCTTTTCCGCTGCCGGGCACGAGGTAGCGCACGGGAGTTTCGTCAACCTGGAGGTAGTCTGAAGCGAGGGTCTCGACCTTGATCGCAAGGGCGACGGGTTCTAGCAGGGCTATGGATTTGTGGAGCCAGTGGATGATGGTATCCCGTGGGATGCCCACTCCGTGGCGGAGGAAAATTTTCTCCTGCCGGTAAAGCGGTAGATGATCGATGTATTTGCCAACGAGCAGATGGGCGAGCAGTCCGGCGGCGGGCAGCCCTCCGACAAGCGGGGTGGCGGGCGCGGGCGCGACGATGGGAGGGAGGTGGCGTTGGGTCTTGCGGCGGAACTTCGGGCGGACGATGAGGCGTCTGAAAAATCTGGCCGGGGTGATATCAAGCAGCTCGGTGGTTTCCTCGCCGATGCGCTCGAAGGAGTCAGGATCGGCGGCGACCAGGTCGGGGATGAGTTCGGTGGTCTCGACAGGGAGGTTCTCCAGGCCGGTGATGCGGGAACGGTGGGCGGCGCGTTTTTTCGGAGCCAGTGTTTCACCGGCGTCTGGTGCGGCCTCCTCCGGTGCGTCCGCGCCGGGAGAGGCTTCCGGCTTTCCCGGCATGTCCTTGAAGAGCAGTTCGAGCTGGGCGGGGTCGATCTTCTCGCTTTTGCTGCCGAAGAGACGGCGGATCAGGTGGTCGAGCTTGGCTTCGAGAAGGGCGATCTTCGCGTTGGCTGCCTCAATCTCACGATCCTTGCGGGCGATGGTTTGTTCCGGTGTTTCGATGCGGTCGATACAGCAAGGAACGCGCCAACTACTAGGTTCACATTACTTTAACGGAGGGCTTTTCAGTCCCTTTCATACCACGGCCTCATTTCCGCGCCGCGCAGGTCGATGCCGTCGAGCAGGAGCTGGAAGGCCTCGGGAGCAAGCGACATGGCGGAGGCTCCGGCCTTGGAGGCAAGGGGCCAGGAGAAAGTTCCCTTTTCCAAACGCTTGGCCAGCACGCAGACGCCGGTGCGGTCGTAGTAGAGGATCTTGAGGCGGTTGCGGCGTTTGTTGGTAAAGACGAAAAGCTCGCCGTTCTCCAGGCCGCGTTCCACCAGCGCGGAAGCGATGGCGGCGAGGCCGTTGAAGGACTTTCGCATGTCGTGGGATTCGATGGCGAGGTGGACGCGCACGCCGGAGGGGAAGCCGATCATTGGAACGACTCCTTTCCGGCGCGGAGGGTTTCGATGAGGGTGGCGGCGAGGGCGAGCTGGCTTGCGTCGGTGATGACGAGGCGGACGCCGCAGCCGAACTCGACGCGCATCTGGCGCTCGGATGGGTGGCGGATCTCGATCTCAACGAAGGTCACGTCTGCGACGCGCCACGGCTTGGGGACGGATGAAGAAGGCATCCCGCGAGACTACGGCTGGTGCCGGAGTCGCCGCGAGATCTCATGAGGGGCAGCGTATCCATCCCATACAGCGGATCGCTGTCATGGCCGGAAAAACAGGCATTTGCGCAGATGCCTGTTGCCCGCCTTGCTCATTGGTGTCCTTGTTTTGCCGCTCGTGCCGGTCTGGAAAATCCTCGGCGTGGTGCCCGCGTAGGCCGCGAGCTGACGGGCGTTTTCCAATAAGGAAATGTCAGGCAACTCCGCCATTAGGCTGGCTGCCGTCTTCGCGCCGATCCCTGGGATGCTCAAAAGGAGCTTGTGGCTACGTCCGTTTTCCTCATCACTTTTGATGGATTTTTCCAACTCCGCCTCCAGTGATTTGACCTGCTTTTTGAGCCAAGCGATGTGTGCTTTCAAGCTCTTCGCGACGGTCTTATCGGTGGTGGTTTCTAAGCGGTTGCCTGAGCGTGCAATGTCTTTTTTCAGGCTGTTTATCTGGCGTGAAATGGCCTTGATCGCGCGCATGGCAGGGCTTGCAGGTATCCATTCCAAGGGCTTTTTGACCCGACAGAAATCAGCAATGAGCCTTGCGTTGGCGGGGTCGGATTTGCAGCGGCGCAGGTCGCTATCGCCGTGAGCTTTGATAGCTCTGGGGTTGACGACGCTGAGCTTTGCGACCTTGCCGTGAAGGAAGTCTGCGAGGGACTCGCCGTAGCTGCCCGTGGCCTCCATGCAGGCATGGACGGGGAGGTCTTTGCCGATGTGGGAGATGAGCCAAGCGAGGAGCTTCTCATGGCCTTCGGCGGTGTTGGCGAACTTGCTCCGGAATAGGAAATCTCCGGACTCGCAGCACTGGATGGCGGCGTGGTAATCCGCCTTGGAGATGTCAATCCCGATGCTAAATTTGTGGTTTGATTCTGTTGGTTTCATGGTGTTTCCTGGATTCTGGTTTGACCCACCAAAGCAAAGCCTTGTGAAAGCAGACTACGTAAACCTGACTCGTGATACGGATTCATTGATCCAAGATGCGGCTCGGTATTTGGTAGCCTGCAAGAGAGGCGGAGGCCTATCTGACCCTCTGGATCTACGTCCGTGGTGTCCTTGATCGGTATCCTCCGCTTCTCTCACAAGCAAGGTGGGGAAGCTATTGTAGCACGCTCTCGAGGGGTGCTGGAATCAACATACGAGTCCTTTCGGATTCACATTCGCATAGAGGGGGTCAATCCGAAAGGACTGACCCCATTTTTGACCCCATTTTGGAATGGGATTACGACGCCGCGGATCGCGTGCTGGAGCACCGCCGTGTCGGTACCGACGATTCGGAGATCACACTCGCGGCCACCACCTATGACCTGGCCGGGCGCACGCTGTCCACCCTCGACGCCCTTGATAACGAGACCACTTACGCTTACGTTTATCCCGTCGGCGGCGGGATGACCACCACCGTCACCCACCCCGATGGCGGCACGGTCGTGCGGTCCACAGTGCCCGGCGGCGACGCAAAGGAAACCGGCGGCACCGCCGCGGCTCCCGTGAAATCCCAGCGCGGCGTGTGGAGCGGGGGGGAATGGACTCGCCAGATCCGCATCGGCGCGGGCGGCAGCGAGACCGAATGGGTGCAATCCTTCACCGACCTCGCCGGGCGCACCGTCCGCACCGGGTTCCCGGACACATCCTTCGCCACCATGGCCTACGATTCCCTCGGTCGGCTTGTAACCAGCACCGACCCGGACGGCATCGTCACCGCCATGGAGTACGATGTCCGCGGCCGCCAATCGGCCCGGATCATTGCCCCCGGTACCGCCGACGAGCGCCGCACGGAGATGGAATACGGGGTCGCCACCGCGCACGCCACCACCGTGGAGCGCGTGACCACCAGCGTTTTCGACGGAGCGACCGCCGTGGCCGTCTCCATTGATGAGAGCGCCACCGATGGCCGCAGCCGTTGGAGCATCCGCGCGGGGGCCACCACCTCCAGCGCCTCGACCCCGCCCGACGGCGGGGACTGGATGGAAGCCAGCACCGCCCCCGGCGGGGAAACGACCGTGCGCGACTATGTGGGCGGGCTCCTTTCCCAGATCACGTATCCGGACGGGCGCACAGAGACCTACGCCTACGATGCCCACCTGCGCCTCTCCTCCGTCACCGATTCCCGCACCGGCGCGACATCTTTCACCTACGACAACCGCGACCAAATGCTCACCTCCACCTCGCCCGCAGCCGGTGGCGGGGGGACTCCGCTGGTCAGCGCGAACACCTACGATTCCATGGGCCGCGTCACCGCCACCGATGCGCCCGACACGCTGGACGCCGATGGCAACCCGCTCGCCAACATCACCCGCACCTCCTACCACCCCACCGGCCAGGTGAAGGCGCAGTGGGACGGCGGGATCAGCGCGACCTACCGCGCCTACGATCCGCAGAACCGCCCGACCGAGCTTCGCACCTACCGCGGCCTCGCCCACGGCACCGAGCCGACCGCCGCCACCGCCGGGGCGGACACCACCACCTGGGTTTACGACAGCCAGCGCGGCTTCATGATCCGCAAGGAACACGCCGACGGAAAAGGCACGGACTACACCCACACCGCCGGGAGCCGCATCCACACCCGCACCTGGGCGCGCGGCGTGGTCACGACCTACGGCTACAACTCGGCGGGGGAACTGGCGCTCACCGATTACAGCGACGCCACGCCGGACGTCGCCGTCACCTACACCTCCTTCGGCGGCCAGGGCATCCGTCTCCAACGGAGCCGCAACCACCGTCTTCGGCCACGATCCCGCCACCCTCGCCCCGGACACCGAAACCGTCAGCTACGATTTCGACGGGGATACGGTCGCCGATTTCACCCGCGTCATTGACCGCAGCCGGGATGTCAACAACCGCGACACCGGCTGGCAGCTCAAGAACGGTGCCCTCGTGGAAAACGAAGTGGCCTACCGCTACGACACTGCCGGGCGCATGGACGAAGTCGAAAGCCCGGCCGGCACCTTCACCTACAGCTATCTCACCGGCTCCGGCCTCATCGCCACTGTCACCGGCCCGCCCACACCGTCACCAACACCTGGGAATCCACCCGCGACATCCTCGCCTCGAAGGAAAACGAGGTTGGCAGCACCCTTGTTTCGGGCTATGGCTACTCCGTGAACGCGACCGGCCAACGCACCCAGGTATCGCACACCGGCCCGGCCTTCGCCAGCGCCCGGGACATCACCTGGGGTTACGACGCCCTCGGCCAGGTCACCAAGGCGGATTCCACCGTCCCCGGCCTTGACCGCGCCTACCAGTACGACCTGATCGGCAACCGCATGAAATCCGCCGACAGCCTCACCCTGCCGGCAACAAACAACTACACGGCCAACGCGGTGAATCAATACACCGCGGTCGGTGCCCTCACCCCGTCCTACGACGATGACGGGAACATGACAAGCGGCCCGCTCCCGGCCAACGTCAACGCCAACAGCACCCTCATCTGGGATGGCGAGAACCGTCTCATCCAGGCGCAGGTAAGCGGCGGCAATACCGTGACTTGCGCATACGACTCCCAATCCCGCCGAATCAGCGAAACCGTCGGCAGCGCGACCACCGTTTACGTTTATGACGAATGGAACCCGGTTGCGGAATACTCATGGAGCGTGGGCGTCTCGCCCACGTTAACCAAAACCTACACATGGGGCCTCGACCTCAGCGGCTCCATGCGAGGCGCGGGAGGAGTCGGCGGATTGCTATCCGTCACCGACGGCACAGGCACGTATTTCCCGACCTTCGACGGCAACGGGAACGTCAGCGAATACCTCGACGGGACCGGAACCGTGGTCGCCCACTACGAGTACGATCCCTTCGGCAGGACTACCGTTTCCACCGGAACGAAAGCCCAGGACTTCGCGCACCGGTTCTCGACCAAGCCGCTGGACGCGACCACGGGGCTTTATTACTACGGGTACAGATATTACGACCCGCAGACAGGAAGATGGCCATCAAGGGATCCGATTGAAGAAATGGGAGGGGTGAACCTGTATGGGTTCGTGGGGAATTGCCCGGTAAGATTCAAAGATATCTTGGGAATGGGCAAAATGATAGAAGTGGAGGGGCACAAAGGTTGGAAGTTCCGCTTTGACTATGGAGCGGGTCAAGGGGGAGGTAACGCCTCGGATCCCTCGCATTTTCAATTTTCTTGTAAAAAGAAAGATGTTTTACGTCGGGTGTATTTGGACGGCTCACAAAAGAAACATGGCTCTACTGGGCTTGATAAAGATGTTCCTGAAGCTGTCTGGAAGCAAGCATTTAAACAGAAGAGAAAATCGATTGTAAGTTCCGCTAAAATAAAGATAAGGGACAGCAAGAAGCCTGGAGGCGGCAGAGGAGCTTTAGGTCTTTTTGGTGTTGCTATAATCCTAAATGAAATGTCTGGTGCAAACGATCAAGTTTACCGAGACATGAAAATGGCTGTGAATGCGTTTGAAAGTGGAGATGCAACAAACGGAGATGCCATTACTATCGCAGTGGCTATACAACAAATAACTGGAAATAGTTTTGGTTCGATTGCAGTCTATGATGCTCTTAATAAATATGAAAACTAAACCCAAGTTTTTCGATGCCGACGGGAAATATTCAGCGGATTACAATGAACATATCCAAAAATATCCATACCTTTCATCTAGCCGCGTTTTTAGGGCATTTGGATCAGAATTTTTTCATGACGGAAAAATTTCAAACATAAATATTTCGCCACATATTAATTCTGTTGAATTAACTATATCCGCACCTAATTTTTATGTAAATGAAGATCAAATATTTTTATCTGCCGATTTTTTAGTGAGATTCACGGGGGTAAGTCATTTTAGTATTTCTTGCGAGGATGCTAAATTGGACGAGAACAATTCAAGCAGTCTCACCTTTCTTCATGCGGAATTCAATTCTCTAGGACTTCTTTCAGAAACTGCAAAATTGGACTACTGTGATTTCGGATTTACTGAATCAGACGGGAAATGTGAATTACTGATGGATTGTGTGGCAGATCATTCCATTTACCTAAGTCTTTGCTTCTCTTCTTTTGAAATCGAAGCCAAAAATCCAACTTTGTTTTATCTAATTGCAAAAAGATCTGGATTCGATTATAATTATTTTAGCTCCTAAAGTGAAGAGTGAAGGTACAAGCCAAAACCAATAGCGTTGGTCATGCCAACCTATTTGAAAATGTAGCAGGATATGGCTTCTCGACGGTTGAACTCCCTTGGAATGGTGAAAAACCAAGCTTTCCGGCCATTCCTCAGGCACGGGCTCCGTTCCGGATCGCTGGATTTCTCATTTCGTCATTTTACGGGAAAGACCGCCTACATTCAACACCCCAACGCCATGCCCGCCTCCGAGCGCTGTCCTGGTTAACCGCGGGAAATCCTGTTCTCATGCCATTATGGATTTCCGGCCAGAATTCAGTAAGGGATGCGACCATTCACAATTTTTCGGGTCAGGAGTCGAATTTCAATATTTGCCCGTTTTTGGGGTCGGGTCGCCGACGCAATGGGACAGACCTTTTCGACGAACACATCCTTCGGCGGCCGGGCATCCGTCTCCAACGGGGTCGCCACCACCGTTTACAGCTACGATCCGGTGACGCTGGCCCTAACCACCGAAACCGTCAGCTACGATTTCAACGGCGACCAAACCGCCGATTTCACCCGCGTCATCGAGCGCAGCCGGGATGTCCACAACCGCGAATCCGGCTGGGAACTCAAGGACGGTGCCCTCGTGGAAAACGAAGTGGCCTACCGCTACGACACCGCCGGACGCATGGACGAAGTGGAAAGCCCGGCGGGCACCTTCGCCTACAGCTACCTCGCCGGCTCCGGACTCATCGCCACCGTCACCGGCTGGCCCACACCGTCACCAACACCTGGGAATCCACCCGCGACATACTCGCCTCGAAGGAAAACGAGGTTGGCAGCACCCTCGTTTCGGGCTATGGCTACTCCGTGAACGCGACCGGCCAACGCACCCAGGTATCGCACACCGGCCCGGCCTTCGCCAGCGCCCGGGACATCGCCTGGGGTTACGACGCCCTCGGCCAGGTCACCAAGGCGGATTCCACCGTCCCCGGCCTTGACCGCGCCTACCAGTACGACCTGATCGGCAACCGCATGAAATCCGCCGACAGCCTCACCCTGCCGGCAACAAACAACTACACGGCCAACGCGGTGAATCAATACACCGCGGTCGGTGCCCTCACCCCGTCCTACGACGATGACGGGAACATGACAAGCGGCCCGCTCCCGGCCAACGTCAACGCCAACAGCACGCTGACGTGGGACGGCGAGAACCGCCTCATCCAGGCACAGGTAAGCGGCGGCGGCACCGTTACGTATGCGTATGATTCACAGGCCCGCCGTATCGCGGAGACGGTCGGCAGCGCCACCACCGTTTACGTTTATGACGAATGGAACCCCATCGCGGAATACGCCGGCACCTACACGCTGACCAAAACCTACACCTGGGGACTCGATCTCAGCGGCTCCCTACAAGGCGCGGGCGGAGTCGGCGGACTCCTCTCTGTCACTGATCACGGATCACTGTCCACTGATCACTTCTATCCCGCCTTCGATAGCAACGGGAACGTCAGCGAATACCTCGACGGCGCCTGGAACCGTGGTCGCCCACTACGAGTACGACCCCTTCGGCAGGACAACCGTCGCCACCGGCTCGAAAGCCCAGGACTTCGCGCACCGGTGCTCCACCAAGCCTCTGGACGCGACCACAGGTCTCTACTACTACGGTTACCGTTTTTATGATCCGGTGACCGGGAGATGGCCGTCCAAGGATCCGATAGCCGAACGGGGCGGGGTGAATTTGTATGTCTTCGTATTCAATAGCCCACAAATTTTGATTGATTACCTTGGTAAGGATCCTATTCCTCCTATACAGACTCCAGCTGGTTGGCAAGTGCCAGCTGGCAATCCGAACGGCGGACAATTTATTCCAACTCCAACTTTTAATATTTCGCCAAGTAATACCGTTAGCACTCCTGGAAATGCTCCAGCGCCATCGCTTCCTTCATGACGCGGGCAAGGAGCATCTGGCGCAGCTTCTGGAGCGCAAGCACCACTGAATACGGCTGCAAATTTAGTTACGAAAAGGTTAGCAAAACAGAAGTGCGATGAGTTCAAAGCAAATGCGGGAAATAGCAATAGTAATTGTGATTCTTGTGTTATTGTGAAATGAACCGTACAAGCCAAAACCAATAGCGTTGGTCATGCCAACCTATTTGAAAATGTAGCAGGATATGGCTTCTCGACGGTTGAACTCCCTTGAATGGTGAAAAACCAAGCTTTCCGGACATTCCTCAGGCACGAGCCCCGTTCCGGATCGCTGGATTTCTCATTTCGTCATTTTACGGTATGGGATGGATACGCTGCCCCTCATGAGATCTCGCGGCGACTCCGGCACCAGCCGTAGTCTCGCGGGATGCCTTCTTCATCCGTCCCCAAGCCGTGGCGCGTCGCAGACGTGACCTTCGTTGAGATCGAGATCCGCCACCCATCCGAGCGCCAGATGCGCGTCGAGTTCGGCTGCGGCGTCCGCCTCGTCATCACCGACGCAAGCCAGCTCGCCCTCGCCGCCACCCTCATCGAAACCCTCCGCGCCGGAAAGGAGTCGTTCCAATGATCGGCTTCCCCTCCGGCGTGCGCGTCCACCTCGCCATCGAATCCCACGACATGCGAAAGTCCTTCAACGGCCTCGCCGCCATCGCTTCCGCGCTGGTGGAACGCGGCCTGGAGAACGGCGAGCTTTTCGTCTTTACCAACAAACGCCGCAACCGCCTCAAGATCCTCTACTACGACCGCACCGGCGTCTGCGTGCTGGCCAAGCGTTTGGAAAAGGGAACTTTCTCCTGGCCCCTTGCCTCCAAGGCCGGAGCCTCCGCCATGTCGCTTGCTCCCGAGGCCTTCCAGCTCCTGCTCGACGGCATCGACCTGCGCGGCGCGGAAATGAGGCCGTGGTATGAAAGGGACTGAAAAGCCCTCCGTTAAAGTAATGTGAACCTAGTAGTTGGCGCGTTCCTTGCTGTATCGACCGCATCGAAACACCGGAACAAACCATCGCCCGCAAGGATCGTGAGATTGAGGCAGCCAACGCGAAGATCGCCCTTCTCGAAGCCAAGCTCGACCACCTGATCCGCCGTCTCTTCGGCAGCAAAAGCGAGAAGATCGACCCCGCCCAGCTCGAACTGCTCTTCAAGGACATGCCGGGAAAGCCGGAAGCCTCTCCCGGCGCGGACGCACCGGAGGAGGCCGCACCAGACGCCGGTGAAACACTGGCTCCGAAAAAACGCGCCGCCCACCGTTCCCGCATCACCGGCCTGGAGAACCTCCCTGTCGAGACCACCGAACTCATCCCCGACCTGGTCGCCGCCGATCCTGACTCCTTCGAGCGCATCGGCGAGGAAACCACCGAGCTGCTTGATATCACCCCGGCCAGATTTTTCAGACGCCTCATCGTCCGCCCGAAGTTCCGCCGCAAGACCCAACGCCACCTCCCTCCCATCGTCGCGCCCGCGCCCGCCACCCCGCTTGTCGGAGGGCTGCCCGCCGCCGGACTGCTCGCCCATCTGCTCGTTGGCAAATACATCGATCATCTACCGCTTTACCGGCAGGAGAAAATTTTCCTCCGCCACGGAGTGGGCATCCCACGGGATACCATCATCCACTGGCTCCACAAATCCATAGCCCTGCTAGAACCCGTCGCCCTTGCGATCAAGGTCGAGACCCTCGCTTCAGACTACCTCCAGGTTGACGAAACTCCCGTGCGCTACCTCGTGCCCGGCAGCGGAAAAGCATCGCGCGGATACCTGTGGGTTGCCAACGGCCCAAAAGGCAGCCTCTTCTACCACTGGGGAATCGGGCGCGGCTGCGACCGGCTTGTCGAAACCATAGGCGGAAAATTTTGGGCCACATCCAGTGCGACGGCTACGGGGTTTACAAGACCCACGCCAAAGCCAATCCGCGCGTAAGCCTCATCGCCTGCCTCGCCCACATACGCAGGAACTTCGTCGAGGCAATCGAAGCCGCCCCCGATCCCGGTGCCGCACGGATCCTCAACCTCATCGGCGAACTCTACGGAGTGGAAAAAGACCTGCGCACGAGCGGAGCAAGTCCGTCGCAACGCCACAGCACCCGTGACAAACGTAGCGCTCCACTCGTCGAAGCCATCCGGGCAGCCATGGAAGTGGCTCTGCCGAAGCACCGCCCGAAAAGCCTCATGGGAAAAGCGCTTGTTTACGGCCTCGGCCATTGGGAAGCGATGGGCAGGTACCTTGAAGACGGTCGCTTCGAGATCGACAACAACCTGGTGGAGAACGCCGTTCGACCCGTCAAACTCGGCGCGAAGAACTGGCTGTTCTTCGGCTCAAAGGAGGCGGGTCATAACGCGGCAGTCATCTACACGCTGGTGGAAAACTGCCGCCGCCATGGTGTGCCGGTCGAAGCCTACCTGCGCGAACTTCTCACCCGCCTTCCCGGACAAACTGATCCGGAAACCATCGCCAGCCTGACCCCGTCAAGAATCGCCGCCATCCGCCGCGAGAAATCCGCCGCAGCCTGAGGCCGGTCAAGGGGGTTGCGTTTCCTCCGCTTACATTTTACGGGAAAAGGCCGCCTACATTCAACACCCCAACGCCATGCCCGCCTCCGAGCGCTGTCCTGGTTAACCGCGGGAAATCCTGTTCTCATGCCATTATGGATTTCCGGCCAGAATTCAGTAAGGGATGCGACAATTCACAACGATGTCGCCGGGTAGCGTTGGGGACGACCCAAGGCATGTCAAACCAGCTTTGAACCCGCCTGAGCGATGTGGACGCCCGTAGGTTTTGGCAAGCACCGGATCCGATCGCTGCCGCATGTGATACTCAATGATCCGGAGTGGTTCTACCGGGTCTATCTGCTTGGCACCTACCGCGACCTCGCCCACGGCACCGAGCCGACCGCCGCCACCGCCGGTGCGGACATCTGAAACTGCCATCCGGCGGGGTTTTGGGGGTTTTCCACCCGATTTTTATTCGGAAATGTCAACGATCAACCGCATTAAATAATGCGCCATTCGGGCAAGTGTGATTGTCGTTATACAAGCGCCGAGGTGACCATCAGTTTTTCTTCCTGACCGAGGAATTCGCCGCGCGCTTCACGCGCACCACGGAACCTCCGATTTTCTTCCCGTTCAGCGCGGAGATCGCCTTCACCGCCTCGTCCATGTCAGGCATCTCCGCGAATCCGAAGCCTTTGGACGTGCCCGTCTTCGCGTCCATCACAAGATCGAAGGAGCTCACCTTCCCGTGTTTTTTGAAAAGCTCCAGGAGCTCGGTCTGTGTGAGCTTGCGGTCGATGTTGCGGATGAGAATTTGCAAAATGTTCTGCTGGTTTGGGGAAATGGTGGGCGGGAGTAAAAAATTTACGAGGTGAAAATCAACGGATCCTGGAGTATCTCAGCATGTCCTCATCGGGATTCATCGGGGAGGGCAGCTCCACCTTAAGGACGCTGTCTTTTTCCGGGATCCCGAGTTCCTTTTCCAGAAGCGGGATGACGCGGGCGATACCATCCACCGGGAAGTAATCTCGGGTGCGCATCCATTGGTTTCCGAGGATCTCATAGGCGATTTTCCGGCCGGGAAAAATGGAAGCCGCAAGGGCGAGCACGTCCTGCTCCGGATCCTTGTGGTAATTGAGCGTGTAGAGGAGACCGAGCACCGTGGGCGGAACGCTTGGTTGCTCTTCCTTGATCTCCCTTGCGAGAGAGAGCGCTTCGCTTTCCCTGCCCGGCACGCGGGCGAGCGAATAGAGGGCGGCACGCTTGGTGTATCCGCGGGCGTTGCCCGTTTCCACTCCGGATATGAACGCCTCGTAGGCCTGCTCGTAGGCTTCGGCCGGGGAGCTGAAGGCTGCGATCTTGTTCGGATCGGAAAGGAGTATGCCGAGGCTTTCCCTGAGTCTGGGGTCGCCGGGATTATTGCGGATTCCGCGCTCGATAAACGCGCGCCCCCTGAGAATGGATTCACGCCAGGCGAGCTTGCGCCGGAGCGGCGGGATCTCGGCATCATAGAGGTAGTAGGAGGCGGCGTTGTACGCCTGGTGCCAGCTTCCCGTGTCCCAGTAATAGCGGGTGCGCGGTGCGAGATCGACGATGAGATCGAAGGTATCGCCCACGTCCGACCATTTCTGTTCACTGAAATAACCGAATGCCCGCAGGTTCAGGAACGTGGCGACGAGAGTCCGCAGCCCGCCGAGGGAGACCGCGGAAAATGTCTGGCCGATCTTCTCGCCGGTGCGCATTTCAAGCTGCGGCGGCAGAAGGTTCGCCTGGCGGAGATCGCCGGTCAGCGCCCGTTCAAAAGGAAGGCGAAGACCGCCGGCCGCGAGAATCGCGAGGACGAGGACACCGTATTTTTTCCCTTGCGTCATGGCCGTCAGAATTCCTTTTCCGCAAAGATGAACCACGAAGCGAAAATGTAGAACACCGCGTAGAAGAGTCCGACCAGTGCCAGTTTCCCAACGATAAAGAGCGGCATCACCTGCCCCTCGATCACCGAGTCGATCACGTTGAACAACTGGAAGTCCGGGAGGACGAGGGAAATGAGAAGAGTCACTCCGCGGGCGAGCAGTCCATCGCTGGTTCCCGCCTCGCCGGTGAAATAGGCGGCGCGCGCGTCCGCCTGGAAGTGGCCGATGAAATAGATCAGAAAGCTGATGATCGTGGTGAACAGCGTGCTGCTGGAGAAGGTGGAAATCAGAAGCGCCATGGAGGCGATGATCGAGGAGCGGAGAAAAACGGAGAAGACCGCTCCTTGCAGGGAGGCGGTGGGGCCTGGGCGAGGACTTCCGTTTTCAGGAGAGCGATGTCCCCCGCCGGCCAACCGCGAGCCTCCGCCATGGCGATCTGATCGGCGACGACCATGTTCGTGCGGATATGGAGGATTCCGACCATGAGCAGATCCATCAACGCGAGGGAAACGAACACCAGCAGCAGCACTCCGAGAAGTTTCCCGGCAAGGTAGTCCAGCCTCGGAACCGGCTTGGCGAGGATGGTGTAAAGGGTGCGGTCCTCGACGTCTTTCGGAAGCAGGAGGGCGGTGGCAACGATGGACAGGACCACGGAGAAAAGCGTCATCGCTCCGAGTGACCAGCTTTTGATCGAGCGAAGGACGTTGATGCCGGCGGACTCCGGCCTCTCGTGTTGCGGGAGGTTGAAAAAGTTGCTGGCGATCAGGATCACCGCGAAAAACGCGAGGAAATAGAAGACCTTCATCCGCACAAGCTGGGTGAAGGCGTGGCGTGCGATCACCCCGATGCGGGAGGCGTGGGCGGGGATGGCTCTGATGGTGGAAACAGGATTCATGCGGAAAATTATTTGTTGGATTCCTGTTTCATGGTTTCACGGAGGAAGAGCCGTTCAAGGGTCGTGCGTGGCTTGCCGGTGCGGATGAGTTCGGCTCCCGCGTGTCTTCCGACGAGCGCCTCGATCTCGGCAACGAGTTCCGGGCTGGCGTCTTTCAAGACCAGCTCGGTCTGGTCTTCGATGGCGATGAGGTCTTCGAGTTTGCCTTCGCGGATCATTTTCCCACGGAAGATGATGCCGACGTGGTCGCATACTTCCTGCACCTGTTCGAGAAGGTGGGAGCAGAGGAAAACGGTGATCCCCTGCTCACGGAGCTTGAAAATCAGATCGCGGATTTCGCGGGAGCCGACGGGATCGACCCCGGCCGTTGGCTCGTCGAGGATGACCAGCCTCGGCTCCTGGATCAGCGCCTGTGCGAGGCCGATGCGCTGGAGCATTCCCTTGGAATACCCGCCGATGCGGCGGTGGCTGGCTCCGGTGAGATCCACCAGTTCGAGAAGCTCTTTCACGCGGCCACGCAGCTTCGCGCCTTTGATCCCGCAGAGTTTTCCATAGAATTTCAAGGTCTCCTCCCCGCTGAGGTGTTTGTAGAAATAGGGGTTTTCCGGAAGGAATCCGACCTCGTTGCGCGAGTCCACTTTCAGGGAGTCCTTGCCGAAAATCGCGCAGTTTCCGGAAGTCGGGGCGACCAGGCCGAGCAAAGCTTTCATCGTGGTGGATTTTCCGGAACCGTTGGGGCCGATCAATCCATAGACCTCGCCCGGCATGATGCGGATGGAGACATCGTCCACGGCGCGCAACGGCTGGCGTTTGAACGAGGTTTTGAAATCCTTGACCAGGTGGCTGATTTCGACTGCGGGTGGGGTTTGTGTCATGGTCGGGGACAGGATGGTGGCACCGGCGCGGTGATGCAATTTCTTTTCCGCGCTTGCGTTGCCTCGCGCCCGTGCGCAAGAGTTATGACATGAAACGAAATCCTGTTGCCTACCTGAAACTCGCGCTCGGCCTACTTTTTGCCTTGGCGCTTCCGTCATGCCTTCAAAACGAAACCACCATCACCGTGAACAAGGATGGCAGCGGCATGATGGTTGAAGAGACCTACCTTACCGCCGCGATGCTGGAGATGTCCTCGCAATTCGCGGAGCCGGGTGCTCCGGATCCGGTGGAGACGATGTTCACCGAAGAGAAAGCGAAGGAGAAAGTGGCGAGCCTCGGGGAGGGCGTTGAATTCGTAAAAATGGAAATGATCGAAAAGAACGGGATAAAAGGTGCCCGCACCCACTACAAATTCGCGGACATCTCCAAGCTCTCGGTGAGCCCGGGCGGTGCGATGGAAAGCCTCGGGGACAACGCTCCCAAGCCCGAGAAAAAAGATGACGAGGCGCTGAGGTTTGAATTTTCCGACGGCGAACTGACCATCCTCATTCCGCCGACCGACTTCGAGGAAATGGCGATGGACGATGCGCAGGAAGGCCAGAATCCCCAGATGGAGGAGATGATGAAACAGATGATGGAGGACATGCGGATCGCCATCAGGTTGAAAGCTGCGGACGGAATCGAAAAGACCAACGCGAGCCACGTGGACGGTGACACGGTCACTCTCTTCGATGTGGAGGTGGCCAAAATGTTCGCCCAGAAAGATCAGATGAAAGCCATTTCCGAAACAGCCAAGACCGACAAGGACGCGGCTATCGAGGAGTTCAAGAAGCTTGAAGGAATCAAGGTGGAGACACAGGAGAGGGTCTCAGTGAAGTTGAAGTAGGCTCCGGAGCGGCGCCGAACCGCCGGCTCCGGTTTTAATGAAAATCGTGCGATTTCGATTCCACCGCCTGAATGTCCACAAGAGCCTCAAGGTGCGTGACATACACGGTCGGCTTGCGGTCTTCGGTGATCTGGAGGCGGCCTTGCACTTTAAGGAATCTCTCGCTGACAATCACCATCCTGTATTCGTGGAACGTGTTCTTCGGAATGAAAAGATTGGCTATGCCGAACTCGTCTTCCAGCGAGATGAAGCAGTGGCCTTTGGCCGTGCCGGGGCGCTGACGACAGATCACCATGCCCGCGATGGTGATAGGAAACGCGTGCGGGAGATTCAGAATCGATGCGGAATGAACCGGATGTTTCTTTCCATGTTTCTCCCGCCACAGCTTCATTGGATGCGCGCCGCTGCTGGATGACTGTATGAAAAAATCCGTGGCCAGCCGTTCCGCCGCGCTCATCATCGCAAGCTGGTTTTGCATCGGCTGCTGGTTGGCGAACAGATCGTCCGGAGGCAGGGACTCCGCCTGCCATAGCGCGTCACGCCTGTGCTCCACTTCCGGGAGATCGTTGAAACTCCCGATGGCGGCCAGCAGACGTCTTTCCTTTTTGTTCGGCTCCACCCGCCTGACAAAATCCCGGACAGACCGGAACTCCCCGCCCGAGCGCTCCGACAGAATCCTCTCGCAGGTGTTTCCACGGAGACCCTTGATGCGGTGCAGTCCAAGCCGGATGCAATGGTCGTCCACCACCGTCGTATCGATCATCGAGTGAACCACCGATACCGGCCTGATACGCATCCGGTGATGCTTCGCGTCTTCGATGAGCGTGTTCACCGAGTAGAATCCCATGGGCTGGTTGTTGATCAGTCCGCAGAAAAACTCCGCCGGGTGGTGGACTTTCAGCCAGCACGACGCATAGGCGATCAAGGCGAAGGAGATCGCATGCGATTCTGGAAATCCGTAAAGCGCGAAGGAGCCAATCGACTCGATGATGCGAATCTGAACCTCCCGTGAAATCCCCTTTTTCTCCATCCGCGCCTGTAGCTTGTTGGCTACGATTTGCATCCTGTCGTCGCTTTTCTTGCAGGACATCGCCTTGCGCAACTCGTCCGCTTCCGTCCCGTTGAAATCCGCGATCTCCATCGCCATCCGCTGCACCTGCTCCTGGAAAAGCGGAACGCCGAGCGTGCGCTCAAGTATCGGCTTGAGCGAGGGATGGATGTATTCCACCCGCTCCCGCCCGGTTCTGCGGTTCAGATACGGATGGATCAGATTTCCCACGATTGGCCTGGCCGGATGATGGCGACTTCGATGGCGAGGTCGTAAAACTTCGCCGGTCTCATGATGGGCAGCGTCGCCATCTGCGCGCGGGACTCTACCTGGAAAGTCCCTATCGTATCCGCCTCGCAGAGCATCGCGTATGTTGCCGGATCGTCCTTGGGGATTTTCGCCAGATCGATGGTTTTTCCCCGCTGCTCGCAGACGCGGAGAGTGTCCTCCATGGCCGCGAGCATGCCGAGGCCCAGCAGATCGACTTTCACGATCCCGAGATCCTCGCAATCGTCCTTGTCCCATTGCAGGATCGTCCGCCCCGGCATGGTCGCTGGCTGTAGCGGAACGATGTGATCCAGCCCGTCATCGCAGAAAACCATGCCTCCGGAGTGCTGCCCGATATGCCGGGGCGCTCCGAGAATCTGGTGATACAGCCTCACCAGCGGCAGGAAGCGCGGATGGTTTTTGGGAATGCCGGATTTCTCAATCGTTTCCGAAAATTCGATGACCTTGTCCTTCGGATAAAACCTGTCCATCGAGATCTCTTCGGAAAAATGATCCTTCGTAACATCACTGACTTTCGGCGATGAGCACAGATCGGAAAACCGGTTCGCAACGGATTCTGGAAAGCCGAGGATCTTGGACATTTCCCGGAAAGCCGATCTCGGTCGATAGGTGATCACGTTCGCGGTCATCGCCGCGCCACGCGGAGCGTATTTCCGATAGACATACTGGATGACGGATTCCCTGCGCTCACCCGATGGAAAATCAATGTCGATATCGGCCAAGAAGTGCGGTTCTCGGAAAGGAAACGCTCGAAAAGAAGCCCCCCGGCGATCGGATCCACATTGGTGATTCCCAGGGCGTAGCACAGGATGGAATTCGCGGCCGATCCCCTCCCCTGGCACAGTATGCCGCGCGACCGGGCGAACCGGACAATGTCCCACACGATCAGGAAATAACCCGGGAACTCAAGCTTCGCGATCATCGCCAGCTCCCTGTCCATCTGGGCGCGGTATCGTTCCTCCGTTTTCCCGAAGATCCGCTCCAATCCCTCAAACGCCAGTTTCCGGAGCTCGCGGTTCTGCTGCTCCAGCGCCATTTTTCTTCCGGTTTCCGGATCGGAAAAGGACGGAAACCGGTAGCCGAGATTTTTAAGCGTGAACTCGCAGCTCGCAGCCAGATCGTGGGAATGCTGGAGCGTGTGGGGAAGGTCATCGAAAAGTTTCCTTATTTCTGCGGGGGATTTCAGAAAACGCTCGCCGTTTATTTCCAGCAAACGTCCGGAATCATCCAATGTCCGGTGCTCCCGCAGGCAGGTGAAAGCATCCGCAAGAAGGCGCTCCCGCTGTGTTGCATAAAGAGGAGAATGACTGGCCAACACGGGGAGACGGAGATGCGCCGCCAGATCCAGCATGAGGGTGTTCCGCTTTTCCTCACCGCGCCGGTGGTGACGGAAAATGGCCAGAGACAGATTGCCCGGGCCGAACTTTTTCCTCAGACCGGTGGCCACCTCCAGAAGCTCCCGTTTTTGAAAATTCTCCAACGATTCTGGAGTGAGAATCGCATGGATTCCTCCAAGATCATTTTCCAGCGAATGGGCGTTTTCACCGTCGCAGTGGAAGCCGGTCAGCAGCCGTGACAGGTTCTGATAGCCGGATCTCGTCTTCGCGATCAGCGGCAGCTCGCGAATCCGTGACGCGCATCCGGGCAGATCCACGTCTTCCAAAGTAGCTCCGACGATCGCCCGGAACCCGAATTTTTCCGCAGTCTGGTGGGCACGCGCCGAACCGTAAAACCCCATGTGATCCACCACACCCAGGTGCCCGTATCCAAGCTCCGCCGCACGGGTGAACAGCTCCTCCGGGGAGCTCGCCCCCCTGAGAAATGAAAACGAAGTTCTGGCCAGCAATTCCATGGTCAGGCGCCGTACCTCCCGGAAAGAACCCACGAGTTTTCGGAAATCTGGCTGAGCCTCAGGATCTGTTTCCGCGTGATCTCCACATCCCACTGCATTTCCTGCCACCCCTCCTCCCACCAGTTTCCTGAAACGGGGAACGGCCCTCTCAACTTCAGAACCTCTCCACGGCACGGCCCTGTTAGAATCGCCAGCGGGTGGTGGAGATGTCCCCGCCGTTCGCTCAGAACCTCCACCCGCACCGGCGGGCGAAACCTTGCCATCGGCAGGTTTCCACACGGGGCTACCGGCAGAGAGCCTTTGATCGGCTCGAAGTCCGGAGTGGCCGGATGCATCCGGAAACAATCGGGCCGGTGGCTGTTTTCCAACTGCGGGATGCCTATCATGTCGCTCCCCACGATGTTTGAAATCCTGTCGAGAGTGTCCGCGAACCTGTGGGGATCCCTGATGCCTTTTTTGAAAATCTCATACTGCTTGTGGGTCGGCAGCGCGGGCAGAAGCCGCAATGAAAACGAACAGATCGGGGCGGTGGATTTCACCGTGTCCAGATGCGTGTGAAGGGCACGCAGCAGGACTTCGGGATTCAGTGTGCTTTCGCTCAGATGAAGAGTCCGGGCATGGGAAAACCCGTCATCGTAGAATATCCGTAAATGGACTGCTGTCGCGGAACGCTGGCATTCGCGGAGCCGTTTGCACATCCCTTGCAGAAGGCGGCGCGAGATGAACAGGATCGGATCGAAGGTGGAAACCGGGTCTTCGAAATCGTGGATGGCTGCGAAAACCCTCCGTGGTTTGTGAAGCTTCAGAGGCCGGCTTTTTTTTCCCAGCACCACGTCATGGATCCATGTCAGCTCCGGCCCCAGCCGTTCCGCCAGCCCCTGGCGCGGCAGTTGCACCAGATCCGATACGGTACGGATTCCCCAAAGGGAAAGAGCCTCGGCGTTCGATCGTTTCAATGGAAACGCCTTGGCCTGGATGAGATCCGTGATCGCGAGGTGCCGTATCGCCTCCCCTTCCAGCATGAGAATGATTTCCTGCCCCGGCGGGGAACCCAGACTTGAGGCGGTGGCGGCCGAGAGCGAGCGCATGTGCGCGAGATCCGGTGTGCTGGAAATCGCCAGGTTCGCAGGTAGTGCCAGTTTTCGCGCCTTGGCGAGCGTGCCGAGTGTCCAGTCCCGCTCCGAAGCGAACACCAGCGTGGTGAGATCCAGCAGAATGGTATTGAAGGAGGCCAGCTCGAAATCAGGCGTCAGCGACTCGGCGAAGCTTCGCAATTCCCGCCCGATTTCCTTTTCCAACAGCGGATCGCGATTGAGAAACCTGATTTCAGCACACCTGCCCATCGCCGAAAGGCTGCTCATTCCAGTGGCGAGACCCCGGCTGGCGGCGGCAGGATTGAGCGCGACGACATGCGCCTTTTCACGCTCGTGGTCGGACAACACAGCCACCGGGGATTCATAGGGAACCTCCCCGCTGGCCAGAAGGCAGTGCAGTTCAAAGCAGGGAAAATGGAGAGCCGCGAACATCAGGAAACCAGACCCTTTTTTCTCATCCCGCCCCTCGCATCGGGAACCATCCTGTAGCCGGGAATCAGCTTTTCCAAATGATCCAGGGTGAAAGAGCCCTCGATGAAATGGCGTGAATGCGCGGCGGTGACCGTCGGCCTGGGTGACACGGACCACAAGGCTGCTGCCGGATTCCCGCGCGGTGATCCGGAACCTCTGCCACAGGATGCCCGGAATCCGGCTGAACTCGCGCTGTGGCAGGAGATGCAGATCCAGCAAAACCAACGGAAGGTTCCCGTCCTTCAGCAGGAGATCGGTGACGCTTATGAGCTGCGTGGTTTCCGTGCAGCGGATCCACAGCAGATTGCCACACCGTTCGTTTCCATACGATTCCGGATCGAAGGAATCCTGGCCGTCAACCAGCGCGATGGGAAGCTCCCTCTCATCATCCAGAAGCCGGGAAATCAGGAGAGTCATCCCTTGGAAGCCATCCGTGCTGACAATCTCGTTGATCGTCCCCGATTCGAATTTCAATACGGAAGTTTCCGGAAAAGCCGTGACGGACTCCTGCTCCACGTGAGGCGCACGGTGAGCCATCGGGAATTTTTCCCTGAGACTCTGACGCAACTCCGCAATGTCCACCGCCGACGGCATGAGTTCATTAGAACACCTTTTTTCAAACCGTCAAGATCGTGTCCAACCTGTTCACGCATTTCCCCTTTCTTTCGTTGAATGCTCGCCGGAGCTGGTTTTAGCTTTCTGTTAGTCATGCCTCTGGATCTTTACACCCGTATCGGAATCGCCCTGGGAATCGGTCTGCTCATGGGAGTCCAGCGCGAAAAAGTGGACAAGGCTCCCGGCGGGATACGCACCTTCGCGCTGATCGCGCTGTTCGGTTCATTCAGCGCCCTCCTCGCGGACGAATTCGGCCAGTGGTTGCTGCCCGCGGCCTTTCTCTCACTGACCGGACTGATCGTCATGGCGAACTGGCTGGAGACGAAAAAAGACCCGGAATACGGAGCCGGGATCACCAGTGAAATCGCCGCGTTACTGGTTTTCGGGATTTCCGCCTATCTCATCCATGGGCAGAAGGAAGTGGCGGTGGTGTCCGCCGGTGTCATCGCCCTCCTCCTGCATTACAAGGATCCGCTGCACGCCTTCGTAGGGAAAATGAGCGAAGGGGATCTAAAAGCGATCATGCAGTTCGTCCTCATCAGTCTGGTGATCCTGCCGGTGCTCCCGAACGAGACCTACGATCCCTACGATGTCCTTAATCCGTTCAAGATCTGGCTGATGGTCGTCCTCATCGTCGGCATCAGCCTGTTCGGATACGTCGCCTTCAAACTGTTCAGCGCGAAGGCCGGGACGCTCCTCGGAGGCATCCTCGGAGGGATGGTCTCAAGCACGGCCACCACCATCAGCGCGGCGCGTGACGCGAAGGACTCCCCCTCCCGCGCCACCGCGGCCGCCCTGATCATCATGATCGCCACGGCCGTTTCCATCGTCAGGGTTCTCCTGGAAGTTTTCACGGTGGCGAATCCGTTTTTCTTCAGGATCGTCGCCCCTTTCTCGGTGCTGCTGGGGGTGTTCCTGATCCTCACCTTCATCCTCTACCGCAGGAAATCGGAAGAGATCGTGGGAAAGGCCGCTCCGGGAAATCCGGCACAGCTCAAGCCCGCCCTTATTTTCGGGCTTCTCTACGCGGTCGTCCTTTTCGTGGTCGCCTTCACTCGCGAAAAATTCGGTGAGAGCGGGCTGTATGTCGTCGCGGTTCTTTCGGGACTGACCGATGTGGACGCGATCACACTCTCCACCGCCCAGATGATGAACAAGGACAGGGTCGGCGTGGATACCGGCTGGCGCCTGATCATGGTCGCCACCCTGGCGAACACCTTGTTCAAAGGCGGGGCGGTCGCGTTTCTGGGAGGCAAAGCCCTGCTGAAAAGGATCGTGGTGCTCTACGGAATCGCCATCCTCTCGGGAATCGCGATTATCCTCCTGTGGCCGTGAGGAACATGTCAGACCGGATTCTCCAACCCGAAGCCGCAGCGGACTTACGCAGGCCGGTCATCGATTCACAAAGCGACCGGAACTTAAAAAACCGGCACGAAAAAAGGGAGCCTTCCGGTTCCCTGACTTACTCACTCCAAACTTTTCATAGAAAGTGCTCGAAAGAGGAATCGAACCTCCACGGGATATTATCCCACTAGATCCTTAGTCTAGCGCGTCTACCAATTCCGCCATCCGAGCTTTCGACTTTCCGGTTTGGGTGGGCGCAGGAAATATGTGCTGTGCGATTCCTTTGCAAGCGAATCTTTGATTTTTTTTGGAATCCAAGCGACTTCCGTAGAGCCTTCGCATCGAACCTTAAATCTCAGGATTGACCGGATCGCCAAGGCCACCTATCTGAAGCCGTTCCCCGAGGGATGGCCTATTCCTTTTGAGAGCCGAATGCTTTAGTTTGAAATTTCTTTTCCGCTACCTGTTTCTGATCTTCGGCTGCATTCATCTTGCGGGCGGCCCGCACTCCCTGATCCAGGCATACGCATGGGCGGACATGCTGGTCACCTACTCCCAGGAAACCTCCCTCGCGGATGCGGCCAGGGATACTTTTAGCGGAGAAAAACCCTGCTCGCTTTGTAAGAAAATCGCCGAGGTGCAATCCAGCGAATCGGAAGGCGGAGGAAAAAAGGCTCCGCTCGCTCCCGTTTCGGTAAAGCCTTTTCAGGATCTCTTTCCACCGATTCTCGCCACTCTTCGCGAGCCGTTTTTATCCCCTCTCCCCTGCCCGGTTTTCCCGGAAGTAGCGCTACCCCTTTCCCTTCCCGGCAACGGCCCGCCGTCTCCACCCCCGAGGTGTTGAGCAAAGCGTAGAGGCGCGGCATCCTGCCGCAGGCCGTGCAAACCCCGCTCCGGGGTTTGTCAAACCGTGGCTGGCGCATCCCCCGCCAGTCGGTCTCCGCCCAATCCCGGGTCGGGGCATACCCGGACTCCAGACGTTCGAACACCTAACTTTTTACAAATCCATGAGACCATTTTTAATCCTACTGATCACATCAACCATCGCCTTCTCGGCAACCGACACACTCGAAACCACCGTTATCAAATCCGCCTCCGAATCCATAACCCAACCCACCCTCGAGCAAGACCGTTTCGATCTCCGGAAAATTCCCGGGGGCACCGAAACCATCGCTTCCGAGCGCTACCTCACAGGCCGCTCCTCCACCCTGGCCGATACGTTTTACCTCTCTCCGGGTGTCATCGCCCAGTCCCGCTTCGGCTCGGACGAAGCCCGCATTTCAATCCGCGGCTCCGGCCTTCAGCGAACCTTCCACGGGCGCGGCATCAGATTCATGCAGGACGGCATCCCACTGAATCTCGCGGATGGCGGGTTCGACATGCAGTCGGTCGATCCTCTCGCCGCCTCCCATATCAATATCTGGCGCGGAGGAAACGCACTCTCGAACGGCTCGACAACACTGGGAGGTGCCATCGACTACCTTTCCCACACCGGCCACACCGCCCCCGGATATTCCCTCCGCGCGGAGGCGGGATCCTACGGATATTTCCGCGCCCGTTTCGCCGGAGGCCTTACAGAGGGGTCAAAGGATCTTTATTACTCTTTGTCCCACGCCTCGCAAAACGGCTTCCGCGACCACGCGGAACAATCCGCACAGCGCCTCTTCACCAACTTCGGAATCCGTCTCCGCGATGATCTCGAGACCAGGTTTTATCTCACCGCCATCGAAACGGATTCCGAACTGCCAGGCTCCCTGACGAAAGCCGAACTCGAGGACGATCCCCGCCAGGCGGTCGGCACCTTCCTCGGCTCGGCCCGCTACGATAACCGCCGCGATTTCGAACTCTTCCGCTTTGCTAACAAGACCACCTTCCGCGACGGGAACAACACCTGGGATTTCACCGCAGGCCACACCTACAAGGATCTGGACCATCCCATCACCCCCTTCGTGGGAGTGATCGACCAACTCTCCAACGACTTCATCATTGGCACCACCTTCACCAATACCGACGATTTTCTTGGTCGTGAAAACCGGTTTCGCTCCGGCCTTTCCTTCACCTACGGAAACATGACCAGCTCCACGTTTTTCAACAACCTCGGCAAGCGCGGCGCACTCCGAACCCGCGACGACCAGACCGCCACGAACCTTGAGGGCTTTATCGAGAACCGACACCACCTCACCCCGGATCTTAGTCTCACCACCGCCCTTGCCGCAGCCTATTCCACCCGGGAAAACGACCGCGAGTTTTCCAACCCCGCAGCCACCCCGCCGTTCTACAATCCACCGGCTCCCGGCGCGCTCACCAGCTACGACGACTCCTACGCGAACATCGCTCCAAACCTCGGCCTGCTCTACGAGAGAAACGACATCCAGTATTTCGCGGGAATCTCCCGCTCCTTCGAGCCGCCTTCCTTTGCCGAAGCCGTCACCGAGAACACCGCCCGCGACGCCCAGACCGCCAACACCATCGAAGCCGGGACTCGCGGCACACGTTCCTTCGCGAGGTGGGATGCCACCATCTATTATTCGAAGGTGGAGGACGAACTTCTAACCATCAGCCCCGACGGCAGCCCGCCCATCACACGCAATGCCGACGAAACCATCCACTACGGCATCGAACTCGGCACGGAAATCGATCTACTAGGTTCATCATGGCTGGAGGAAAACCCGACCCACCGGCTGATCCTCCGCAGTGCCTACACCTACGGAAGCTTCAAATTCGATAATGATCCGGTTTACGGGGACAACCGCATCGCCGGTCTCCCGCCCCATCTCGTCCGTGGCGAAATCCTCTGGGAAAACGACCGGGGCTACTACGCCGGCCCCACCTTCGAGTGGTCTCCCGTGAAATCCTTTATCGACCACCGCAACACCTTCTCGGCGGATCCCTACGCCCTGTTGGGTTTCAAAATTGGCCGCCGCGTGGCGGAAGGCGTCTCCTGGTTCATCGAGGCCAAGAACCTCACCGACGAGAAATACTCCGCCACCCACGGTGTCATCGAAGATGCGGGCGGCACCGACCAGCGCCAGTTCCTCCCCGGCGACGGACGCTCCGTTTTCGCAGGCCTCGAATGGAAATTCTAACAAACACAGCGGGGGCGATCTTCGGTCGCCCCCCATTTTACCACCATGAAAAAGCTAGTTCGCAAGCTCCACCGCTACCTCGGCCTAATTTTCTCCATCAGCATCCTCATGTCTTCCGGAAGCGGAGTCGTCCACGTGCTAATGACGCGCACCCAGGCACCTCCGCCCGCCGCAAAACCATCCGGCGCGCTCCTCGACACCGCTGCCATAAGGGTCACCCCGGCGGAAGCTTTCCCCGGCAAACCTCCCGCCGCGATCAACATCCGCAACATCGCCGGGAGGCCCCACTACCAGGCATTTGTTCCCGGCCAACTTGGGTTCACCTACATCGACGCCACAACCGGTCAGGAAAACAAGGAGGCCGACGCCATCTACGCCCGCGAGATCGCCTCCGGTTTCCTCGCTAGCGCTGGAGTTGAGCAGACCGATTACCTCACGGAGTTCAATAGCGAATACATAGGTATTTTCCGTATTTTACCCGTGTATCGTTTTGATCTCGCCGATGGCAAAGGCACCCGAGTGTATGTTTCCACCATCACGGGATCCGTCACGCGCCACACCGATGATGAAAAGCAGTTTGAAGCCGGCATCTTCACCAATTTTCACAAACTCGGTTTCATTCCGAACAAAAACATCCGCGATTGGACGCTCACGATTCTTACCGGCGCGGCATTCCTGATCTCCATCCTTGGCATCATTCTTTTCTTCCTCACCCGCCCGAGAAAAAAGGCATCCTGATCACAGTCCGCCCGGTATCAGCCACTCCTTTAGGAAAGCAACCGTCTCGTTCCAGAGCTTATGCTCCATTACCATGTCCAGCGCGGCAAGCTGGTATAGAAAAACGATGAGCCAGAAAATCGCCTGGTAGCTCACCTTTCGAGTCTTGTGACGGAACTTCCGCTGCGCCAGGAAAGCTCCCGGCCACCCGCCGAAAAGCTCCAGGCCGTGGAGCTCCGTCTCGGTGGTTCTCCACTTTCCTGTCGCGGCACGATCCTTGTCATGGCGGTAAAGCAGCCAAGCCGCAACCGACATCGGCAGCATCGCGGCTGGCACCATCCACACCGCAACCGGCAGTTTCAGATTCGCCCAGAAAGGGAGTATCAGAAGGGGAAGGAGCTTCAAAACAGCTTTAAGCGACGGGCCGATGTTCCTTCTCTTTGCCACAAGGGATTTCGCACATGGACGGGCTTTGGGATCGAGTCCGGTAACGAATGTCACCTCGTCACCCTTCCGTGGTACAAAGCCTTTCTTAAACTCCCTGATGTGGGCGAAAAGGCTGCCGCCCTCATACTCCACCCAACCGAATCCGCGCTCCGTCTCCCAGACGGAGATCCTTCCACAGAAGCGCTTTTCTTCAGTTTCTCTCTTCTTTTTCGGTGTTTCCTCCTGCGTCATTTATATGGAGTTCTGTAAATCTCTTCCGAACCGTGTCATGCACCAGTTCCTTTTAAAATACGATCTTCTCATCTATTGCGATTGTCACGTTATTCGTAATAAAAATCCGGCCTCTCAAGCAAACGACTCCGGTCTGGGACACGATACCGGAATTGGGATCAGACCGTATTTCGCACGGGAAATATTTCTCAGCATTGCAATTTGCTCCTTCCATATGCCTCCTGGTTTCCGAGGTTAAGTAACCACGGGCATTAGGAAGCTACCGCCGTTGGAACATGGTCTGCATTGAACCAAGACGTTATGATACCGAACGAACTTCCATCCACCCATCCCGACAACATATCCGGCGACTCCTCTGGCAGTCATCTGAAGGAAAAGATCCAGGATTCCTACCGTTCCGGTAAGGAATCGGTTTCGTCCTGCTGCGAGACCATCCGATCGGAGTCCTGCCAGGTCTGTGAATCCGTAAGCGACGGAATCCGAAAAAATCCGATCGCCTTCGTGTTTGGCGCGGCCTTTTTGGGTGCGGCTGTCTGCTATCTCATCCTGGAGGGGCGTAGCCAGCCAACCTTCCGCGACAGATACGTGGCGCGCCCGCTTTCGGATGCCAGCGACAGCGTGAATGAGTCTTTGCGCTCCATTCGTAATAATCTCAAATTCTGGTAAAAGTTATGAACAACGACACAAATTCAACCGACCACAATCCCAACCCTGAAGAGGGAATCCGATCCGTCGCCGATAATGTCAAAATGAAAGCCAGCCATAAGCTGGAAACATGCGAAGCAAAAGTCCGCGAATCTCCGACGAAGGCGGTTCTCTTAGCGGCTGGCACCGGGTATTGCCTGAATCGTCTTCCCGTTCTCGCTATTTTTGCCATCCCGTTGCGACTCACCGCGCTTCTGGCAAAGCCAGCTCTTTTGGTTTTAGGTGGCGTGAAGCTTTACGAGGTTGTTGAGAAACAATCTAAGAGATGATCATCCATTGGCACTAACAAAAGAAAACGCCCGGACGCATGCGTCCGGGCGTTTTCTTTTGAATTGGTTCAACCATTACCTGGTCGGGTCATCGCCGGGAATCATGCATCCCCGGAATCTTCGGTTTGAGCGGTGTCGCTCCGTCCCGTCGCAAGAGCGGGTTTTGCCGGTGCCGGGGACGACGTTTTCACGGGTGAAGGTTCGTCGAGTTTTCCAAGATAGGCAGGCAGTTCCACACCCACGTTTTTCGCGATCTCGTGGAGGGGCGGCACAGCTCCAGCCATTCCTGAGAGAAAGTTCGCGGTGCTCGTCTTGCCATCCGCTCCCGTGCCGGAGTCCCAGACGGTGATCTTGTCGATCTTGAGGTTGGCGATAGCCTGAACCTGCTCGCGGACGAGTTGCGGGAGAAGCTCGGTGACAAGCATTTGTTGTGCGCCGGCACAGCATGCAGGCTTTGATCAGATCCTCGAAACCCTTGGCTTTTCCGGCGAGAACAGCTTCGGCACCTTCCGCCTCTGCGAGCAGTTTGGCGCGGATGCCGGATGCCTCCGCGTCTTTGACGAAGACGATACCGTCGGCCTCCGCCTGTTTCTCCGTTCGGACGGCGTCCGCCTTGCCCTGCTGGATGCGGCGAACCGTCTCGGCCTGCGCGTCCGCGTCAACGAGCTGACGCTCTTTCGCCACCTGGGCTGGAATGACGGTGTTCGCGTATTGAGTGGCCTTGTCGCGCTCGGCACGTTGTTTCTCCGCCGCTTGTTCGGAAACGTAGGCTTCTTCAAGAACCTTCGCTTCCGCGACTTTCTCCGCAGCCGTTGCCAGACGCTCGGCCTCGGCCTGGGAGCTACGGCGCTGGGCATCGGAATTGGCGATGTTCACCAGCGAGCTGTTCTCCCCCTCGGTGGCTTCCGCGTTTGCGGAGGCGACGCTGATCCGCTTGTCCCGCTGCATCGCTGCCGCGCCGATCTCACCATCGCGATCCGCCATGGCCACTTTCACCTTCGCTTCCGCGATGGCTTTCGAGGCGGCTTCCTGGCCGAGAGCATCGATGTATCCGGAGGCATCGGTGATGTCCTGGACGTTGACGTTGATCAGGCGGAGTCCGACCTTTTTCAGCTCGACCTCCACGCCCATGGAAATGTTCTGGATGAGTTTGTCGCGGTCCGCGTTGATCTCCTCGATGTCCATGGTGGCGATGACCACGCGCATCTGCCCGAAGATGATGTCCTTCGCCAGTTCCTTGATGTGTTCCATGTTCAGGCCGAGCATGCGCTCCGCCGCGTTCTCCATCACGCCCGGCTCCGTGGAGATTCCCACGGTGAAGGTCGATGGGGTGTTGACCCGGATGTTTTGTTTAGAAAGCGCTCCTTCCAGGCGGATGTCGATGGGCAGCGGGGTGAGATCCAGGTATTGGTAATCCTGGACGATGGGCCAGATGAACGCGGCGCCGCCATGGTGGCAGTGGGCGGATTTCCCTCCCCCGACTTTTCCGTAAACAACAAGAATCTTGTCCGAAGGGCAGCGCTTGTAGCGCGTCACCAGCGAGATGGAGAGGACGAAGAGAACGACGATGATCGCGATGAGCGCAATGAGGAATTCCATGGTTTGTTTGTGTGTTTAAATTTCGGGAAAGTAGTTTTCGACCGGTTCAACCACCAGGGTGGAGGTGCCGATTTTTTCTATGACCTGGACTTTCGTTCCGGGTCTGAGCGGTTCGTTGCCGCGCTGGATTGCCTCCGCGGTGATGAGGCGCCCTTGTATCATCGTCTCAACCTGGCCGCCCGGGCCTTTGGCGGGCGGAATGGTCACATAGACGGAACCGGGTTGGCCCACCGCATTGTTGTAATCCATGGTGCCGCTGTCGGAGAGTTTCATCAGACTCTTCATCAGGAAATAGATCAGAAACATCATCCCCACCCCGATCAGGCCGGCGAAAAGAATGACCAGCGGCATGGTCAGACCCATGCGGATGAAGCCGATCGCCGTCCAGCCGAAGCCGGTGAAAAAGGCGGTAACGGATTTGACGGAAAGCACACCGATGCCGGAATCATGATGATCCAGACCGTCCGTATCGGCGAAGTCCCCGACATCCGTATCGGTGTCCCCGAAGATAAACATGGTGAGCATTTGCAAGCCCAGCACCACCGCCGAAAGAATGGCAATTCCGTAAAAGATCTTCAGGACGAAGCTTAGCGAATCCCACCAAGTGTTTATGAACTCCGGCATCTGTGGGAAGCTAGTTTGCCCTCATCACGGGTTGCAAGAACATTTGGAGATGATGGCTATGGGGCTTCCCCCGGGATGTTCCGTTTCATGAAAAACGCCCCTCGGCCGGTGGGCCGGAGGGGCGTTGGTGGATTGGTTTCGCGTGGTGTTATTTCGCTGCGGCGACGACGTCCTCGGCGGTCATGCCGAGTTCTTTCATGACGGTGCCGCCGGGTGCGGAAATGCCGAAGCGGTCGATGCCGAGGACTTTTCCTTCGGTGCCGACGTATTTCCACCAGATGTCCGTGACGCCGGCCTCGATGGCCACGCGTTTGGTGCATTTTTTTGGAAGGACGCTTTCCTTGTATTCCGCGGACTGGCGTTCGAAGCGCTCGACGCATGGCATGGAGACGACGCGGACGCCGTCGCCGAGTTGCTTGGCTGCCTCAACGCAGTGCTGAAGCTCGGAGCCGGTGCCGATGAGTATGGTGGTAAGATCCCCTTTTTCCTTCACGGCGATGTAAGCCCCACGGAGGACGCCGTCGCGGCGATCCTGCACGGAAAGATCGTTCATGAGCGGAATGGCCTGGCGTGTGAAGATGAGGGCGGACGGGCCGTCGGTGCGCTGCATGGCGGCGATGTAGGCTCCGGCTGTTTCCTCGGCGTCTCCCGGGCGGATGACATCAAGACCCGGAATCACGCGAAGGCCGCTGACGGTTTCCACCGGCTGGTGGGTCGGACCGTCCTCGCCGACACCGACGGAATCGTGGGTGAAGATGAAAGTCGTCGGGATCTTGGAAAGCGCGGCGAGGCGGATGGCGGGGCGGACGTAGTCTGCGAAGACGCAGAAGGTCGCGCCGCTCGCGCGGAAAATGCCATCGTAGGCGATGCCGTTGCAGATGGCTCCCATGGCGTGCTCGCGGATGCCGAACCAGATGTTGCGTCCGGTCGGGTTGGTGGCGGAGAAGTCGCCTTCACCATTGAGGTAGTTCTTGGTGGAGCCGAAGAGGTCGGCGCTACCGGTGAGGAACTGGGGCATGGCTTTGGCAAGGTCGTTGATGACCTTTCCGCCGGCGCCACGGGTGGCGTCGTTGTAATCCTCAGGGAAGGTTGCGATCTTGTCGCTGAGATCCGTAGGAACCGTGGCGGCAACACCTTCGGTGAGTTCGGTTGCAAGCTCCGGATTCGCTTTCGCCCACGCATCGTAGATGGACTGCCACTCGGTGAAGACTTTCACCTGGGCTTCCCTGCGCCCTGAGAAGTAGGCTTTGGTTTCCTCGGAGACGAAGAAGTGCTTATCGGCGGGAAGGCCGAGACCGGCGCGGGCTTCCTCGATGAATTTCGCTCCGCCTTCGCCATGGGCTTTCGCGGAACCGGCAACCTCCGGGATGCCTTTTCCAATGAGGGTCCTGGCGATGATCACCTTCGGCTTTTTGTTGTCGTTTTCCTTGGCGACCTGAACCGCTTTCTGGACAGCCGCGAGGTCGTTTCCGTCGATTTCCACCGCGTCGAAGCCCTGGGACTCGAAGTAGAGTTTGGCGTTCTCGCTCTGTGTGAGCTCGGCCATGGCGTCGAGGGTGACGTCGTTGGAATCGTAGATGAGGATGAGGTTATCGAGGCCGTTGTGCCCGGCGAAGGCTATGGCTTCCTTGGCAACACCTTCCTGAAGGCAGCCGTCGCCGTGGAGAACGATGACGTGATGATCAAAAACGGTGTGCTCCGCGGTGTTGAATTTCGCGGCAGCGCGTTTCCCGGAGAGAGCGAAGCCCACGGCGTTGGCGATGCCCTGGCCGAGGGGCCGGTGGTGGCTTCGACGCCGGGGGTCTCGTTAAACTCGGGGTGACCCGGTGTGGTGGAGTGGAGTTTGCGAAAATCGGCTACATCCTTGATGGAAACGCCGTATCCGGAGAGATGGAGCCAGCCGTAAAGGAACATGGAGCCGTGGCCTGCTGAGAGGACGAAACGGTCGCGGTTGAGCCAACGCGGGGCGTCGGGGTTGAAGTTCATGCTTTCGCCGAAAAGGACGGCTCCGATTTCCGCACAGCCGAGCGGCAGGCCGAGGTGGCCGGAGTTACAGGCGTGGACGGCGTCCATGGCGAGGCCACGGGCTTCGGTTGCGGCGGTGGATAGTGCTTGTGTGTTCATAAAATATTTCCCCTGCGGGCGATTCCCACCCGCGGAGTCTGCAAACCCTAGAAATCCAGCGTCCCTTGACAAGCCCGCATCGCGGTTTTTCACGCGACGGATCTAAATACCGCTCATGGCCGCCAGTTCCGCATAGCATATCCCGGAGCCTCCGAAGAGATCCAGCGCGCTGCCGACCGTGACATCGACGCGCCCCCTGCCCGCTTCATCAACCAGCTTCACATCCTCCAGGGTCGCGGCGCCACCGGCGTAGGTGACGGGGCATTTCCCCCACCCGCCCAGCAAGGCCACGAGTTCGGAATCCACTCCTCCGCAGAGTCCCTCGACATCAGCGGCGTGGATGAGGAATTCGTCGCAGTAGGGTAGAAGGGAGTCGAGGGTGCCGGGGGTGACCGCAAGGTCGGTGAGGGTCTGCCAGCGATTCATGGCCACCGTCCAGCCCTGCGTTGTGCGGCGACACGAGAGATCGATCACAAGCTTTTCCTTTCCCACTTCCGCTACGATGGCATCAAGGGCTTCCTGGAGAAATTTCCCATCGGGACTGAAGAGAGCGGAGGTGACGATGACGTGGCTTGCTCCCGCCTCCAGCCACTGGTTCGCATTTCCGGCACGGATCCCTCCGCCAATCTGCATTCCGCCAGGCCATGCGGCCAGAGCCTCGCGGGCGGCCTCGTCGTTTCCCGGCCCAAGTTTGATCACGTGTCCGCCAGTGAGATTATCCTCACGGAATTTCCCGGCGAACCAGGAAGGAGGTTTCTCGGAAACGAAATTCTCGGTAGGCGCCGAGCCGTCATCGCGGAGACTGCCACCGACGATCTGTTTCACCTTGCCTCCGTGGAGGTCGATACAGGGTCGGAAACGGCAGGTCATTTGCAGGATCCGCCAGGACAGGTATCAAGCTTGAACCGGCCGGACGATTTCTCCCCGAATCCGCACAGTTTGCACGTCGAAGAATAGCCGTGGTAATAGTTTTTCGGGCAGCGCTCACAGGAAGGGAGCATGGTTTCCGGATCAAGCGGCGCATCAACCTTACAGGACGTCGAAAAACCCGCCACTACCAGTATTGCCGTCGCTAAAATCAGTTTCGTAGCCATAGAATCAGTTAGTTGCGGATGATTATCAGGATTCGCTGGTAATGGCCAGAACTAAAATAATCGGTTCGGACAAACTTCGTTGCCGGATTGTGGTTTCCGGCAGGAGCGGTAGTATAAGGGAAATGCATGTGATCACTTCCCGCCGCAGCTTCATCGCCTCGACTTCCACCTGGGCTGCCGGGTGCGCTCTTGGCCGGGGAAAATCCGCAGATCACGCCACGATCTCCATCCTCCACACCACCGATCTCCACGGCCATATCCTGCCTACAAAGGCTTATTCCGGATCGGGTGACGTCGGAGGTTTCGCGCGATGTGCCACCCAGATCCGCGCCTGGAGGAAGAATAATTCGAATTCCCTTCTGGTCGATATCGGCGACCTCTACCAGGGCACCGCCGCCAGCTATCGCAACGAAGGAAAGCTGTTCGTGGATCTGCTCGGAAACTTCGAATACGATGCCTGGGTGCTCGGCAACCACGACTTCGACTGGGGCCTTCCGTGACGGAAAACAATATCCGCACTTCGAAAACCCCCATTGTAACCGCGAATCTGACCGGAGCGCCGGAGAAAGTGATTCCTTGGAAAATGGCGGAAACCGGTGGTTTCAAAATCGCGCTGATCGGTCTCATCACGCCCGGCCTGCCCTATTGGCTGATGCCTGAGACACTGGGCGGCATCCGCCCGGAGGAGACGATACCGGCTTTGAAAAAAGCCGTCGCCCAGGCAAAATCCGCAAAGGCGGACGCTATTGTCACGCTCGGCCATTTCGGGCACAAGAAGGAGGACGACTTCGCAAACCCGCTACGCGAAACCATCGTCGGCGCGCCCGGAGCCGACGCTTTCATCGGCGGACACACCCACGTCCGGATCCCGTCCGTGGAGTTCGGCTCCACCCTTTTCACCCAAGCCGGATACTTCGGGATCAACTGCGGAAAGCTCGATCTGACCTTCGATGTGAACTCCCGGAAGCTGATCTCAAAGACGGCCGAGACCGCGTACATGAATGAGGAAATCGAACTTGATCCGAGTGTGATCAACCTCTCGCAACCCGATCTCAAGGCAGCGAAGGAGCAGCTCGCCCGCACGCTGGCCACTCTCGAAGAACCGATCAAAGGGAAAGACCGGGACAGCGATCTCGCGCGCTTTCTCTGCAAGACGTTTTCCGCCGCGCTGCAACGAAACGGGACTCCGGTTGATGCGGTGTTTCACGGAACATTCGGCACTCCGGAAATCCCCGCCGGCGTGGTGACAGTTGCGGATGCGTGGAACATTCTCCCTTATGAAAACACGTTTGTGACCGCCACGCTCACACCGGCACAGCTCCTCGGGATCATCGCGGAGGATCGCAAAACATCATCCGACCGCACACTCTGGCCATACGAGGTGGTGTGGGAGAAACGGACACCCGTGCGAATCCTCAAGGACGGAAGTGAACTCGATCCGGCGAAGAAGGTCACGGTGGCTTTCAATTCATACGACTCGCAGTCCGCAGGCCAGGCTCTGATGAGACTCCGCGAGATTGTTTACCTGCCCTCCTCGGACAGGCAACCGGTGGATCTGAACAGCCGTGACGCGTTGATCGAGGGGCTGCTGAATCTGTGAGAAGCACCCCCCTACTGCGAGAGATCGACCCCGCTGATGAACTCCTTTCCGGCGTTCCCTGTGATTTTGTTCCCCACGTAGGGTTCTTCCGCGAGGCCTTCCTCCAGAACGAGACCCGGCCCCAGATTGCCGGTGATACTGTTTTCTTTCACAATCACCGCAGAAGCACCCGAGCGAACGACAAGCCCGCCGAGAAAGTTTTTCTCCATAGTGTTGTTTCTCACTTCGCCGGAACCCGCGCTGCCAAGCACCAGTCCGAACTCGCGGTTTTCCGAAAGGACATTGTCGAGGATGGTCGCGGAGGCGGAACCGTTGTCGATGTGGATGCCGTTGCGGCTGTTTCCGGTGCAGGTGTTTTTGCTGAGGATGACCGCCGCCCCGTCCCAGCTCTCGATCCCGTTCTGGAAATTTTCTTTCAAAATGTTTTCCTCCGCCTCCAGCAGACTGCCTGCGCCCATCACCGCGACTCCATTCCATCCGTTCTCGGTAAACCGGCAGCGGACTACCTTCGCGTGGCCTCCGTCCGTCACCGCGATCCCGTGGCCGCTTCCCCGCTCGAAGCGGCAGTCGGAGAAATCAACCTTCGCATCGCGCACGTGAGCCAGTGAAAACCTTTTTTCCCCGGCATCAAATGACAGGTGCCGGACGGTCAGCCCGCTCAGCCGCGCACCTCTCACACCGGGCTCGACGGCGATCACGCTCCCCGCATCCGCCTTGCACTGGATGATCGTTTTTCCGGAAACTCCCTGAAGCTCCACTGCCGGCCGTGATCGAGAAACGGCCCTTCCCAGATCCCCTCCGCAAGCACGATGCGGTCACGGTCTCGTGCGGATGCCAGCGCCCCGGCGACCGTTTTCACATCCTCCGGGATGCGGATCGTGCGGGTGTATGCCGCCATTTTCTCGAATCTCGCAAGGATCTCGGAATCGTCCGGAGCCAACGAAACCGCCTCGCGAAGCCACTCCATCGCCTGCTCGTCGTATTCTCCGGTATCCCGCTCCGCCGCCTGTGCCAGAAGGTCTTTTGCCCTATCCAGATCAAGCACGGCCTTTAGCTTCGCGTCCTCGGCGCTTTTCAGAAGAGCCAGCGCGTCACCGTCGCCTTTGTTGCGCTGAACGAGATCACGGGCGGAGCTGATAGCCTCATCGAATCGTCTTTCCTCCACCTGCGTGCGCACCGCGTCGAAAGCCGCCTGACGCTCCTCCTCCTGCTTGGCGACATCGATTTTCGCAATGAGTTCATTGAGTTCCCCCTCGTCCGGATACTTGTCCAACACCTGACGGGCGGCGCTTTCCGCATCCGCCCAACGGCCGGTCTCGAAAGATGCGATCGCCTCCCCTTTCCAGTAGCCGATGAACTGATTCTGCTCCTCCGCCATGCCCGCCTCGATACTGCGCCGACCGATATCGACCAGCTCCGAATCGGGAAATATCTGTTCAATTTCATCGAATGACTCGGCAGCTTCCGGCCATCTGCGGTTTTCGATAAAAATCGCGCCCTGCCTTTCGAGAAACGCCACGCGCTGCCTCTTTCCAAGCTCGCGCTCGTCCTCGTATTTCACGTAGGCGACCGTGCCGAAACCAATCAATGTGAGAAGCAACAGCACCGCGCACAGAATCCCGAAAAGCCGTGAGACCCGTGGCTCCTCTTCCGGCGCTACCTGGATCTCCGGGAAATCCTGGGAAAGCACGGGCAGGCCGACGGGATGGGCAAGCTCGTTCTCCGGTGCGAACACCGGATGGCCTCGCTCCGCCGCGGGGATGTCCGCCACCTCCACATCCCCCACCCTTGGGATCAGACCAAGTGCTTCGAGATACTCGCGGACCGCGGCGAGTGCTCGGTCGAACTCGACCAGACCCTCCTGATAGCGCTGCGCGAGCATATCGTTCGGCGCGCTCCGCACCATGTCCGCTATCTTCTCGCGAACCGCGCGGAACTCCTCAAGGTGAGGACGCGGATCCTCATCCGGCCCGAGCCCCAGTATTTTCCTCGCCTCCGTCAAAGTCATTCCGCCGGTGCTTATCCCCCGCAGATATTGAAAAGGGAAGCCGAAACAAGGTTTCGATAGCGGAAAACCGCGCGTGAACTAAACGAATCTCTGGACAATCGGCATGCGTCTCCCCATGCCGAACGCCTTGCTTGTCACGCGGAGACCCGGCGCGGCCTGCTGGCGTTTCCATTCGTTCAGATCGACGCGGCGCTGGATCCAGCGAACCATGGTTTCATCGAAACCGTGCGCCGATGATTTCCTCCGCGCCGAGTTGCTGCTCGACGTAAAGTTCGAGGATGGCATCGAGGACATCGTATTCCGGGCAGGGTGTCCTGGTCTTTCTGATCGGGCGGAGTTCGGCGCTCGGTGGCTTTTCGATGGTGTTCCAAGGGATGCGTTCGGTCTCGCGGTTCACCCAGCGGGCAGACCTCGAAAACTTTGGTTTTCGGGAGATCGGAAATGACAGCCAACCCGCCGCACATGTCGCCGTAGATCGTGCAGTAGCCGACGGCGAGTTCGCTCTTGTTCCCGGTGGTGAGGAGGAGGTGGTTGTCCTTGTTGGAGAGAGCCATGAGGAAAAGCCCGCGAAGGCGCGCCTGCATGTTTTCCTCGGTGACGTCCTCCTCTTTCCCTTCGAAGACCGGAGCCATCGCCGCTTTCACCGCGCAAACGCATCCGAGATCGATACCTCCTGGCAGTGGATGCCGATTTTTTCCGCGAGATCAAAAGAGTCGTCCACGCTTCCGCGCGAGGAATACGGGCTCGGCATGGTCAGGCCGAAGACATTTTCCGCACCCAGCGCATCGGCGGCGATCACGGCGGTGAGGGCGGAATCGATCCCGCCGCTCAGGCCGAGGCAGACGGTGCTGAAGCCGCATTTGTGCGCGTAGTCGCGGAGTCCGAGCACGAGGGCATCGTAAAGTTGCTCCGCTTCCCCGGTTTCCAGAATTTCCGATTCCACTTCACCTCCCGCGAAAATATCGACCACGCGGCACTCGTCGGCGAATCCGCCCATCTGCGCCACGACATCGCCGCAGCCGTCCACGACCATGGAATGGCCGTCGAAAAGAAGCTGGTCGTTCCCGCCCAGCGAATTGCAATAGACCACCGGGACACCATGCTTCGCGGGCGACATCGCCCAGCATCACCCGGCGGTATTCCGGCTTCCCAAGTTGTAAGGGGAGGCGCTGAGATTGATCACCAGATCGATTCCCTTGGCGGCCAGTTCCTCGACCGGATCCCTGTCGTAAAACGGGCGTTGGAGGTAATCTTCCGTCCAAATGTCCTCGCAGATGGTCACGCCGATGCGCCGTCCGTTCCACAGGAATGGCTCGCAGGATTCACCCGGCTCGAAGTAGCGCCTTTCATCGAAGACATCGTAGGTCGGGAGGAGGGTTTTCCAGAATTTCGCTTTGATCTCCCCCTTCTCCAGCCACGCCGCCGCGTTGCGGAACGGCTTGCCGATATTGCCTTCATGGAAATCGACGTAGCCCACCAGCAGCGGGACTTCCTTCACCTCATCCGCGAGATAATCGAGCGCCTGAAGGCATTTCGGGACGAACTGGCTTTTGAAAACCAGATCCCTCGGAGGATAGCCGACCAGACTCATTTCCGGCGTCACCACCACTTCCGCGCCCATCTCCAGGCACTCACGGTATGCCGCCAGGATCCGTCTTCGCATTTCCCGGGAAATCCCCCACCACCGCATTGATCTGTGCTATCCCGATTCTCATTTCGCGCCGCCAACAAACCACCCCGCAGCCATCCGCGCCATCCGAAAAAATGGCGGATCGCCCCCGCGAGAGTTCTTTCCGTAGGGGTTGACCAAACCCGTTTCCTGCATACACATACCGCCCATGCAGCAAGACGACTCTCAAAAGCAGACAGAAACCCCGGAAAACCCCGAGGAAACCGAAGCTACCGCCCCGGCAGAAGAGACGCCGGAAGCATCCGGGAAAACCCCCGAGCTTGATCCCTGGGAACAGCTCGAAGCCGAGGCGGCGAAGTGGAAGGACACCTCCCTGCGCACCGCAGCGGAAATGGACAACCTCCGCAAACGCACCCAGCGCGAACGCGAGGAAGCCATCCGCTACGCGAACCAGCGCCTCCTCGAAGACCTCCTCCCTGTCATCGACAATTTCGAAATGGGGATGATGGCCGCCGAGCAGGACAAATCCTCCATGATCTACATCGGCATGGACATGGTGCGGAGACAACTCAACGACTTCCTTGAAAACCAGGGAGTCGAGGAAATCCCAACCGAAGGCCAGTTCGACCCAAACCTGCACGACGCCGTTTCCCAGGAGCCTTCCGACCAACCCGAAGGCGAAATCCTCCGCACGACACGCCGTGGTTTCAAAATCCGCGACCGCCTGCTCCGCCCCGCATCCGTCGTCGTCGCCGCTGCCAAAGAAGAAGCCCCTGAAGGATCCGAAGGGTGATCCCATTCCTCTTCCTTGAGGTTTAAAGTTTAAAATTTAAAGTTTCCATGCCCCGCGACTACTACGAAATCCTAGGCGTCTCCAAATCCGCCGACGCCTCCGAAATCAAGAAAGCCTACCGCAAGCTCGCGGTAAAATTCCACCCCGACAAGAACCCCGGAGACCCCACCGCCGAGGACAAGTTCAAGGAACTCGGCCAGGCATACGAGGCGCTCTCCGATCCCGACAAACGCGCCGCCTACGACCGCTACGGCCATGACGCCTTCTCCGGCGGGATGGGCAGGGGCGGCGGCGGTTTCCACGATCCGGCGGACATTTTCTCCCAGGTCTTCGGAGGTGCCTTCGGTGGCGGATTCGAGGAATTTTTCGGCGGCGGTGGCTCCCGGAAAAAGTCCGGAAAACAGCGTGGATCCGATCTTCGCTACGATCTTGAGATCACCTTGGAAGAGGCCGCGAAAGGCGCTGAGAAGGAACTTGAGATCGAGCGCAACGTCCCCTGCGGGAAATGCAACTCCACCGGCTCCAAAGGTTCGGGCGGTGTGAAGACCTGCTCCACTTGCGGAGGCCGCGGTGTTGTCGGCAGGCAGGCGGGCATTTTCATCCAGCAATCCACCTGCCCGGAATGCCGCGGCAACGGCGAGATCGTTTCCGATCCATGCAGCGACTGCCGTGGAGAAGGCCGTGTGGAACGCGAAACTCGCATTAAGCTCCGCATCCCCGCCGGAGTCGATACCGGCGTCCGCCTCCGCTCCACCGGGAATGGCGACGCGGGAGTCCGTGGCGGAGCATCCGGGGATCTTTACGCATTCCTCCACGTCCGCGACCACGACATGTTCGAGCGCGAAGGCACCACGCTTTTCTGCGATGTCCCCCTTCCCTTCAGCACCGCTGCCCTCGGCGGAGAACTGAAAGTCCCGACCCTGGACGGCCAATCCTCCATCAAGGTTCCCGCAGGCACCCAGGGGGGCACGACCTTCCGCGTCCGAGACAAAGGAATGCCCGCCCTTTCCGGCGGCAACAAGGGCGACCTCAACGTCACCGTCCAAGTCGAAGTCCCCACCAAACTCAACAGGGAACAGGAAGAGAAACTCAAAGCCTTCTCCGAATCCATCGGCGACCACAACTCACCGGTGCATCAGGGATTTGTCGAGAAAGCGAAGCGCTTTTTTGATCTGTAGTGAGTTTGTCAGTGTTCAGTTGGCAGTTTTCAGAAAAGATTCTGCTGCGGAATTTCTTGCTGAAAACTGAACACTGGAACCTAGCAAACTTTCCCCCATGCCCTTCCAAGTCACTGCCACAGACAGCTCCGCCCGCGCCGGGACGCTCACCCTGCCCCACGGAACGGTGGAGACTCCGATTTTCATGCCGGTCGGCACCCAGGGATCGGTGAAAACCCTGCATCCCGATGAGCTCGTGGAGCTGGGCGCGGAGATCATTCTCGGCAATACCTACCACCTCTGGCTCCGCCCGGGGCACGAACTGATCCGGGAAATGGGCGGGCTCCACGATTTTACGACCTGGCAGAAACCCATCCTTACGGATTCGGGCGGATTCCAGGTCTGGTCGCTGGCGAAACGACGGAAGATCACCGAGGAGGGCGTGCGTTTCCAATCCCACCTCGATGGGGCGACGATGATGCTCACCCCGGAGCTTTCCATGGACATCCAGGCCGCCCTCGGCTCGGACATCGCCATGCTTTTCGACGAGTGTCCACCGTATCCCTGCGATGAGGAATACGCGGCGAAGTCTTTGGCTCTCACCAGCCGCTGGGCGAAACGCTGTAAAGACCATATCGTTAAGAGTGGCTGGGGATTCCAGCCCCAGGCCGTTCAGGGGGATTCCAGCCCCCTGAAACAACACCACTTCGGCATCGTCCAAGGCTCAATCTACGCCGATCTACGCGAGCAATCCGCCAAGGAACTCGTCGCCCTGGACTTCGATGGCTACGCGATCGGCGGAGTCTCGGTGGGCGAACCGGAAGAGGAAATGTTCCGGGCCATCGACAATGCCGTCCCGTTTCTCCCTCAGGACAAGCCGCGCTATGCAATGGGTCTTGGCACACCGCCGCAGATTCTGGAGATGATTTCACGCGGGGTGGACATGTTCGATTGCGTGATGCCCACCCGCATCGCCCGCCATGGAACCGCCTTCACCCTGGACGGCCCCATCCAGATCAAGAACCTCATCCACGCCACCGATCCCCGCCCGCTTTGCGAAAGCAGCCATGCTCACGTTTCGCGTTTTTCCCGTTCCTACATCCGGCACCTGTTCCGGGCGGGCGAAATGCTCTCTTTACGGTTGCTTTCCTTGCATAATCTGCATTTCTACCTGTCCCTCACCCGCCGGGCGCGACAAGCGATCAGCGAGGGAACATTTTCCGAATTCAAGGAATCCTTCATCAACCGATACAACGCCAAGCAAACCGAACCATGATTTCACTCCTCAACACACTCGCACAAGCAGCCCCCGCAAAACCGGAAGGTCTCGCCGCAGTCCTCGGCAACCCGCTCGTCATGATGGGTCTCATGGTCGTCATGTTCTACTTTCTCCTTATCCGCCCGCAGCAGCGCCAGCGCAAGGAGCTTGCGGCCCGCATCGCGGCGATGAAAAGCGGCGACAAGGTCGTGACCACCGCGGGTCTCCACGGCATTATCCACAACGTCAAGGACACCACTGTGATCGTGAAAGTCGCCGAAGGCACCATGCTCGAGTTCGACAAGCCGGCCATCGCCACGGTCACCAAAAAGGAATCGAAAACCGCGTAAGCAAAGCAACCTTCCGAAACCCAAGTCCTCCACTGATCACCGTTCACTGATCACTTCCAACTCAACCACATGCTCGCCGTCATTTTTTTCAACGATCCGCTTGTCCTCTTCCTGACGGGCATTTCCCTGCTGATTCTCTTCTTCTGGTATTTCGCAACCGAGATTGAGCGGCGCAAGCGCAACGTGGGAACCATTCTGCTGATCGGCATCGTCGCGCTTTGCGGCCTTGCAACCTACACGCAGGGATTAAAAGGCGGAATCGATATCGTCGGTGGATCCGCGTTCTCGCTGCGTATCCAGCAAAAAGAAAACGACCAGGGCGAGAAAATGCCCGTCACTCCCGAGCAGGTCGAGGAAGCGATGCGAGTCATCGAAGGGCGGCTTAACGCTCTCGGCACTGCGGAGCCGCTCATCGCCCGCCAGGGTGACGACGGAATCCTGGTTCAGATGCCGGGCGTGGAACCCGAGGAGTCCGAGCGGATCCGTGAAATTCTCGAAACCGTGGCGAAACTGGAACTTCGCGAGGTTTCCCAACGGAACGACGAGGTCGGTGTCGACGGTCGCAAGCTCGCTGAGCGCGTCCTCTCCGGAGAGGAGATCGTCCCCGGTTTCCGATCCTACGAGCTGACCCAGGACGACGAGGATGGCAATGAATTCACAACACCCATCCTTCTGAACCGTCGCGCCGCACTGGGTGGATCGGATATCGTTTTCGCAACACCATCCCAATCCCAGCCAGATGCCGTGGACATCACGCTGAACGGTGAGGGCACCGACAAGATGATCGCCCTCACACAGAACATGCGCCCGGGTATCGACCGTATCGCCATCGTTCTCGACGGAGTGGTTCTCAGCGCACCTGTCGTGCAGGTGGTTCCTCTCGGGAAAAACTTTGTGGTCAGCGGACTTGTGGATCCGGGCGAACCGAAAAAGCTGGCCAACGCCCTGATGAACCCGCTGGACAACCCGCTTGTGGTCGAGCAGGAGCGAACGGTATCCCCCACGCTTGGTTCCGCCTTCGTAAAACAAGGGATCTGGTCTGGTGTCGCCGGCCTCATCCTCACGGCGATCTTCGTCTTTATTTACTACCGCACGGCAGGCCTCGTCGCCCTCCTCGCCCTGGTGGTGAACGCGGTCATCCTGTTCGGTGTCATGGCCATGTTCGGCTTCACTTTCTCACTCCCCGGTATCGCCGGACTCATTCTCACCATCGGTATGGCGGTGGATGCGAACGTGCTGATCTATGAGCGTCTCCGTGAGGAGATCGAGAACGGAAAACCCCTCAAAAACGCGATCACATCGGCGTATGAGAAAGCCTTTTCCTCCATCCTGGATGCGAACCTCACCACCCTCATCGCCTGTATCATCCTGATCGCGATGGCCAGCGGCAGCGTCAAGGGCTTCGCGCTTACCCTGACCATCGGCCTTCTCGCATCCATGTTCTCCGCCATCCTCGGCACACGCGTTCTTTTCCGCTGGGGAATCGATACCGGCATGCTTCGCAATCTCTCCTTCCTGAACCTGATCAAATCCGCGAATTTTGATTTCGTCGGAAAAGCCCGCAAGTGCGCCGTGTTCTCCGCGATCCTCCTTGTGGTGGCCATCGGAACCCTGGCGGTGAAACAAAAAGCCGCCTTCGGAGTCGATTTCACCGGCGGCACGGTCATCACCTTCCAGATCGGTGACGAGGAAGTCCCCCTCGATGACGTGAACGCAATTCTCGACGGACTCGATCTCAAGCGCGACGCCTACCCGCAGGAGCAGACCATTCCCGGCAGCGGAACGCTTCTCACCGTCCGCGCGGACACGGCAGACTCCGACACGATTGAGGCGGCTCTCCGCGAGGGCATCCCTTTCCTCGGAGAGACTGACGGAAACGGCAACTACCTGCGCGATGCCTCCAAGGAGGAGGTTTCGGCGACGCTCGGAGGAAGCTTCCTTCGTGAAGCCCTGATCGCTCTTACGGTCGGCATCATTGGAATTTTCACCTACATCGTTGTCCGCTTCGAGCTTTCGTTCGCCGTTGGAGCCATCGTCGCCGTCCTCCACGATATCACCATCGCCGTCGGACTCGTCGTTCTTCTCGGAGAGCAGCTCAGCCAGATCCACGTGGCGGCCATCCTCACCATAGCCGGTTACTCGATCAACGACACCATCATCGTTTTCGACCGTATCCGCGAAACCCTCCTGATCCGCACCGGAGAGGTCGGCAACGTGATGAACGAGGCGATCAACCAGACCCTGTCCCGCACGATCCTGACCTCCTCAACCACGATCTTCACCGTCGCTATCCTCGCAATCTTCGGCGGAGCCACACTTCGTGACTTCTCAGTTACGATCCTCGTCGGTCTTGTGGTGGGAACCTATTCATCGATCTTTGTCGCATCACCCATCGTCCTCTGGTGGTCCGGTCGCAAGGGAGGAAACCTCCGCAAGGATGTTCTGGCAACGACTCTCGCCGCCGAGAGCATGCAGCCGGATACGGCTGACTAAGGAGAAGTGCGCGTCCCGCCGCTTTGTGAAGAATCGAGAAGAACCTGCTCCGCTTCTGCCAAGCGGCTGGAAGCACGCTTCTCCATATTACTCCCCCGCGGCCCCCTGCCCTCAGGGCGATCAGGACGGTCGGGGCGCCGGTGTCTTTCCGGCCGGTCTTTCGGGGAAATCTCCCCGTCCCCGTCCGTATCCATGCGTCTGAAAATCTCCCTTCGCTTCTCTTCGGGTAGTTTCTTGAAAAATTTCCCTTCGCTGAATTCCGCGAAGTTCAGCCCCCCGCTGGCATCCGCATCCAGCTCGCGAAACTCGCGCTCGCGCCCTCCGTCGCGCTTCCTTATTTCGTGAATCTCTTCCTTGCTGAGGTTCCCGTCGCCATTCCCGTCCAGCCTGCCGAATATCTCCTCCTGCTTCCCGGCGGGCAGCCTTGAAAGCCTGGGCGAAGCGAGAAACTCGTCTTTCGAGATCATCCCGTCCCCATTGGTATCCAGCCGTCTGAACATTTCCCCTCCACCCGGGAGCGGAGGCTTGCGGCGTTTTCCATCCCGCTCCCCCGCCTCGCGATGAGGACGTTTCGCGCCATCCGGTTCAATCATATCGGGAGGTTCCTCCTCCGCGAAAACGGAGGATACCAGGGTGCCGGAACATAAGGCGCAAACAAGGATTGTTTTCATAGCGGATCTGTCTTCAATTCAGCGCAAGCGAACGCCTGCGTCGATAACAACCCCAGGCGCGGCCAAAAGTTTCGCAAGAGTTTCCCCAACAACCGTTTCCGCCTCCCATGCATATCAGCGACATCCTCAGCTCTCCCGGCCCGTCCCTCTCCTTTGAGTTCTATCCACCCAAAGCCCCGGCGGCGTGGGAGGAGCTATACGAAGCCATCCGCGATCTGGAGACGCTCTCCCCTTCCTTTGTCTCGGTCACATACGGGGCTGGCGGCGGCACCCGCGAGCTGACCCACGATCTCGTCGTCCGCATCAAGCAGACCACCAGCATCCCGCCGGTTCCACATCTCACCTGCGTGGGACACACGCGGGATGAGATCGATGCGATCCTCACCCGCTATGCCGAGGCCGGCGTCTCCAACATCCTTGCCCTGCGCGGCGATCCGCCGAAAGACCAGCCCGGCTACGATTGGTCACAGGGCGATTTCCGTTTCGCGGCGGATCTGGTCACCCACATCAGGAAATTCAACGAGTCCGGAAAACACCCCGATCCGCGCGGCTTCGGGATAGGCGTCGCCGGTTTCCCGGAGGGGCACCCCACCACGCCCAACCGGGTGGACGAACTCGACAACATGAAGGGGAAAATCGACGCCGGAGCCGACTACATCTGCACCCAGCTCTTCTTCGACAACCATGATTTCTTCGATTACCGGGATCGCTGCGACCTCGCTGGAATCAATGTTCCCATCATCGCCGGCCTGATGCCCGTCACCTCGATCGGGAGCATGAAACGCATGGCGGAACTCGCTGCGGGAGCACGTTATCCGGCGAAACTTTTGAAAACCCTGAACCGCGCGGCGGAGAAAAACGACCCGGAAGCCGTCGAGCGGGCCGGCATCCACTACGCCGCCCAACAGAGCGCGGAACTGTTGGATCAGGATGTCGCCGGGATTCATTTCTATACGCTGAACAAATCCCACGCCACCCGGCAGATCTACGCATCGCTGGGGCTGTAGCCGGGATCACGTGAAATTTTTTCACAAACTGAAAGAATTGGCACACGGGACGCTTATTATGCCCTGTCGCAAGACATGTGGCCCGAGCGGCTTTCTTCAGGTTATTGGGTTTTCCTGCTGAGGATCGTTCGGGCCACACCCTTTTCAGGGATGTGGGTTTTCCATTCCGGAAGCTTCAGACTTTGAAGAGCCCGCCCCTTTTCCCGCCGAGTACCGCCGCGCCCATGATTGCGACGGAAAGGAAAACCATCGCCCAGACGCCGAGCGCCGCAGCTAGTTCCGTTCCGTTTCCGAGGGTGCTCAGGAGGGTGTAGATTGCTTTGGTAATCGGATAGTGCTGCGCCTGCTGGGCCAGGATCAGGCTGTCGCTCACCTCCAGCATGGAGAACGCGAAACCGAGGATGGCGCCCGCGGCGAGGTTCGCGCCGATCAGTGGAATGGCGATGCGGCGCATCATCCGCATCGGGGTGGCTCCGAGGGATTTCGCGGCCTCCTCCAGTGCCGGGTTGCTTTGTTGCAGCCCCGCCACCGCCGCCCGCACCACGTATGGGAGCCGACGTATCCCGTAGGCGAGAACCAGCAGCATGAACGGACTGCCGCCCGCGCCGACCAGGAAATGGAAGGGTTTCCCCTCCTGTGAGAGAGCGAGGTATCCGAACGCCATGACGAGCCCCGGCACCGCCAACGGCAGCATCACAAGGGCATCGAGGGCTCCACGTATTTTCAGATCCGAACGCACGACCACCCACGCCACGCCGATTCCGATCACAACCGATAGCAACGTCGCCGTGCCCGCATACATCAGGCTGTTCTGGATGGACGGAACCACCAACCCGTTTCCAAGCGCCTCGATGTAGTGCCGCATGGTCAGCTCATCGGGGATCACTGTTCCATACCATCGTTCCGAAAGGGAAAGCAGAAGCACGCCCGCATGCGGGATCGCCGCAACGACGAACACCCCGAGGAAGAATCCCGCGCATGCCAGCCCTTTCCGACCACGGAGTTTTTCCCCATTGCTACGTCCCTTCGGCCTCGGTGCGGTTCCGAGCGGAGCGCGCCCCATCACCAGTTTCGCCGCCGCGAAGACCACCGCCGCAACCACGAGCAAGACCGCAGTCAGGGCGTAGGGAACGGGATTTTTATCCAAACCCTTGATCCCATCGAATATCTGAACCGGAGCGATCCGTGCGTAATCGAAGACCAGCGGCACGCCCAACTCCGTGAACGACCAGATGAAGACCAGCGAACTCCCGGCAAACACCCCCGGCATCGCCAGCGGGAGGGTAATTCTGAAAAATCGTTTCCACGGAGGACATCCCAGATTTTCCGCAGCCTGCTCCATCGCCGGATCCAGATTTGCCAGCGCCGCCGCAATGTTCATGTAGAGGATAGGGTAAAGGTGGAGCGCGTTCATCACCACGATCCCGAGAAACCGCCCTTCCGCCAGCCAGTCGAACGGCAGCGCCGGATCCATGAACCCCGTATCGATCAGCAACGCGTTGAAGGCTCCGTTCACGCCCAGCATCTGTTTGACACCCACCGCCCCGACGAACGGAGGTAAAATCATGGGAGCCAGCACGAGAATTCCCAGAAAGTTTTTTCCCACGAAATCATAGCGATGCGCCACCAATGCCAGTGGAAATGCGATCAGAATCGTTAGCGCAGTGCTGACAACCCCCATCATGAAAGCGTTCCACAACCCCTCCCGGTAAATCGGATTTGAAAAAACCGAACCGATGAAATCCAGAGTCCAGACCTTCTCCCCGTCCGTGCCCGTTCCTTCAAACGCCTGTTTTACCACCATTCCCGCAGGATAGAGGAAAAAAAGCGCAAACACGGCCACCACGCCAAGCGAAATCCCCCAAGCCAGCTTCCGGTTCATCATCGCCGCGAGGGTAAGCAGCATTCGTGCGAAGCGTCAACGGGGGCAAGTGGATGCGATCTTCGGTCGCCCCTTGCGTGCAAACGGCGGCGACCGAAGATCGCCGCCACAAAAAACTTCATGTTCAGTCTTGAGCTTGCCGGGTGGGAAACTACGTTTTCGGCGTTTTGATGCCCTACGCAATCACCCTCGCCATCATTGTCGTGAAGATCGTTTTCTTCACGTTCCTGGTCGTTCTCCCGCTCGTCCCGCTTTCGGTGTATTTCGAGCGCAGGTTTTCCGCGATCATCCAGGATCGTGTCGGCCCTAACCGTGTTGGCATTCCGCTCACTCTCTTCGGGGGGAAAAAGGATTTCCACCTTTTCGGACTCATCCAACCGATCGCCGATGGCCTGAAGCTGTTCCTCAAGGAGGATTTCACTCCCGACCACGTCCGCAAGGCCTTTTTCTGGCTGGCTCCCGCTCTCACCGTCGTCCCGGCGCTGATCACCGTCTGCGTGATTCCCTTCGGTCCGGAGGTCACGCTTTTCGGGCATACGGAGAAGCTAGTGATCGCCGATATTGACGTCGGCCCTCTCTTCGTTTTCGCGATATCTTCGCTCACTGTTTACGGAATCACCATCGCCGGGTGGGCTTCGAACTCTAAGTTCCCTTTCATCGGTGGCGTCCGCTCCACCGCCCAGATGATCTCCTACGAAATCTGCCTCGGCCTTTCCGTCATCCCCGTCCTCCTCTACTACGGGGATCTCAATCTGAACAAGATCGTCCAGGAACAAGCGACCAACGGCTGGCTCCTGCTTCCCTTCTGGACGGACGGACAGCTCTCGCTCCCCAGCCTCCAGACCACGCTCTTCCTGATCCCTGCAATCATCGCCTTCTTTATCTTCACCATCTCCATTTTCGCGGAGACGAACCGCATGCCCTTCGACCTTCCCGAGTGCGAAACCGAACTTGTAGGCGGCTATCACACGGAATACTCCTCGATGAAATTCGCCATGTTTTTCATGGGGGAATACGCGGCCATGGTCATCGGCTCCGCTCTCATCGTCACCCTCTTCCTCGGTGGATGGTCCGCCGGTTTCGGAATGGACGAAGCGATCGCCAATTTCGCGATAGGCGATTTCCAGATCGGCGGCTTCATCCACATCGGCATCTTCCTCACCAAGCTCCTCGCCTTCATCCTTTTCTTCATCCTTGTTCGCTGGACCGTCCCGCGTTTCCGCTACGACCAGCTTATGAAACTCGGCTGGGTCATCTTTTTTGAGGCTGCCCTCATCAACGTCTTTCTCGCAGCCCTCATCATCGCAGCGCCGGAACTCACCGCCGCGATTCTCATTATCGGCTTCATCCTGCTCGCCATCGTCACAGCCGCCGTCATCTGGGTAGCCAAAGTCTCCGAGCCACCCGCCAAGCTCCTCCGCGCCTGATTCGTTTTCTTCCCTGAAAACTGAAAACTTTCCACTTCTTCCCATGTCCACCGTCAAGCTCACCCGCCCGAAACTCGATGCCGGGGAAAAAATCTACTTCGGCGCGCTTTTCAAAGGCTTCTTCCTCACGATGAAGCACGCGATCAAAACCCTGCGCGGCAAATCCTATGGAGCGGAGGGACTGGCATCATCCGGCCTTGGCGTAACCATGCAGTTTCCCGAGCAGCGCTGGGACGACCACATGCCGGAATACTACCGCGGCGCCCCCACCCTCGTTACCGACGAGCAAGGCCGCGAGCGCTGCGTTTCCTGCCAGCTCTGCGAATTCATCTGCCCGCCGAAAGCCATCAAAATCATCCCGACTGAAATCCCCTCCGACGACAAGTGGGCGAAGGTCGAGAAGCGGCCGCTCGAATTCGACATCGACATGATCCGCTGCATCTACTGCGGCATGTGCGAGGAAGTCTGCCCGGAGCAGGCGATCTATCTCCGCAAGGACTACCTCATCACCGGAACCTCCCGCAAGGACATGATCCACGACAAAAAGAAACTCTACGAAATCGGCGGCACCCGCGTCGGCCTGGTCAACAAGTGGAACGAGCTGAAATAGTCTTCGCTGAATTTTAAATACGAGAAACCTCCACGTGCCTTCCGAGATTCCAATCGATTCCCTTGATCGCGAGCATTGGCTCCGAATTCTGGAGGACATTGCAATCTCGCTGGGGGACGTGGGCGATCCCGTGGAAATCTGTCTGATCGGTTCCGCCACGTGCATACTTGGCGGCATGGATGGGAGAACTTCAGCCGATCTCGATGTCTGGCTTCCAAAAAGCGACTTTGACGAAATGGAATTGAAAAAGGCGGTCATTCGCTCCGGAATTCTTTTCGATCCCAAAGCCGACCTGCAATCCGACACATCCTATATCCAGATCGTAGAACCGGGTATCGTCCAGGTCGGTGAGTTCGAGAGCGTTCCTGTCAAACGTATGGGACGACTCCGTATCACGAGGCCACCTTACGAAAATCTCATCGCCTCGAAACTCTCTCGCAGCAATCTGAAGGATATCCAGGACATTCAGTTCCTGATGCAGACATATCAGGTTGATAAGCAGGCCGTGATGAATATCGTGGATTCGCTCCCGCATCCCGCCCGTGAGGACGCCCGCAACAACCTAATCTACCTCGATATCCTGAAATGACCTCCGCACTATCCAGATCCCAAGAAGTCACAGCACGGAGTTTCCTTTCGAAGCCAGACCTCCTCGCGCAGGCGATCCTCGACAGGCGGTGGTCGGAGGTCGCTGCAACCGTCGAATTTGCGCAAGCCGACGTATGTCCCGAACTCGCATCCACGGATCCGGCCCTCTACCGTCAGACGAGGGAAAACATCACCCGCTTCTATCTGAGAGGCGGTGCTTCGCTTGATCTCACGAAAATCCGTCAGCTCGCAACGTCTCCGTCTGACAAACCGCAAGATCTAACGGACTAAAGTGGTCTTCCTTCGAGTTTAAAATTTAAGATTTAAAGTCATGCCCTCTTACCTCTTCTGGTTATTCTCCACTCTCATGCTCGTCGGCGCGGTAGCGGTCATCGCATTCCGCAACCCGGTCTCCAGTGCGCTTGCTATGGTGACCTCGTTCGTCGGGCTTGCGGCTATCTTCATCGGGCTCTCCGCCTTCTTTGTCGGCGTGATCCAGATCCTCGTCTATTCCGGCGCGATCATGGTTCTCTTCCTGTTTATCATCATGCTTCTCGATCTGAAGGATGAGAAGAAACGCTCGGAAAGCTACGCTCCTCTCATCGCCGGGCTGGTTCTCGTTGGAGTGTTTTTCATTCAGCTCATCGGAGTCCTCTCGAACAACGAAAACAAAATCGCGCCCGCACTCGACAAGGAGACACTGGCGGCGGCTTCATCCGGGTTCCCGGATGGCAGCAAGATTTCCCTGGCCCTCAACAACGGCACGCTTCCCGACGTCCATCTTATCGGAAACACCCTGTTTACCGAATACAACCTCCCGCTCCAAATCCTGGGAGTTCTTCTCCTCGTATCTACGGTAGGCGTAGTAGTCCTCTCCAAAAAACAGACAAGCTAAGTCTTCTCTTACTTGGAGTTTAAAATTTAAAGTTTAAAGTTTAAAGTTTCATGCCCTCGCTCAACGACTACCTCCTCGTCTCCGGCCTCTTGTTTTCCATTGGCCTGGCAGGCGTCGTCCTCCGCCGGAACATCATCATCGTATTCATGTGCCTTGAGCTGATGCTCTCGGCCGCAAACCTGACGCTGGTGGCTTTCTCCCGCTTCAACGTCGCGGAGAGCGGCCTCCCAAGCTACGACGGCCAGATGCTGGTCTTCTTCGTGATCACAGTCGCCGCTGCGGAAGTAGCCGTCGGACTGGCGATCATCGTCGCCCTCTACCGTGCCCGCCAGACCATCCACACCGACGAGCTGGTTTCGCTGAAAGGCTAGATTCCCGGCCTACCGGACTTCCGCCCTTGTGTGAACCGGAGGCGGGGTGCAGTTTGGTTCCCAGACTATGCGTGCGCAGGCTTTCCGATGGATCCAACGCGGCGAGCCGTTCCTCCCGGACGGCTCGTGCGCGGAAGGTGATTTTCCGGAAATCCTCCGACACCTCGTCCGCCAGCGCGGGATTTCAGATGAAAAGGAGATGGAAAACTTCCTCCGGCCCAGGCTGAAGGATCTCAAAGACCCGTTTCTGATACCGGACATGCTCCCAGCGGTGGAGCGCATCCTTAAAGCCGTCGATGCCGGGGAAAAAGTCTGTATCTACGGTGATTACGATGTGGACGGGATTTCCTCCATCACCCTGATGTGCAAGATTCTCCACGCCTACGGACTGGATCCGAGGCCGTTCATCCCCCGGCGCGGGCCGGAAGGATACGGGCTCAGCATCGCCGCGCTCAAGCGTTGCATGGAGGAGGGAGAAAAGCCGGATCTCCTGATTTCCGTGGACTGTGGAACGGTATCGGTTGACGAGGTAGCCCACCTCCGTTCCCAGGGGATCGATGTCGTGATCATCGATCATCATGAACCCAGCCCGACAGGCAGACCGGATTGTACCGCTCTTGTAAATCCCAAGTGCGGATCCGATTTCAGCTATCTCTGCGCTGCCGGGGTCGTTTTCAAGGTCGGGCACGCGCTGCTGAAGGTGCGTCCGAACAATCTCGACCTGAAGGAACTGCTCGATCTGGTGGCGGTGGCAACCATCGCGGACATCGTCCCCCTCGTCGGGGAGAACCGGCTGCTCGTCAGGCACGGATTGAAACGCCTCCCGTCCACGTTGAACCCCGGACTCAAGGCACTGCAGGAAGTAACCGGGATGAACGGGAATGCGACCTCGATGGATGTGGGCTTCCGCATCGGCCCGCGGATCAACGCCGCCGGGCGGATGGATTTTCCGGAGGACGCGCTCGCCACATTGAATACCGACTGCCGGCGAACCGCGGACGGTCTGGCGAAAAAGCTGGATGAATACAACCGCGAGCGGCAGGCGCACGAGAGCCTGATCCGGAAAGAGGCGGTGGAGCAGCTTTCCGAAGGCTTCGATTCCGCGAAGGATCCGGTGATCGTGATCGGCTCGCGGGACTGGCACCACGGCGTGGTCGGGATCGTTGCCTCACGGCTGATGCGCCAGTATTACAAGCCGACTTTCGTAATCGCCATCGATGGGAACGGGGTCGGAAAAGGTTCCGGGCGGAGCATCGAGGGGGTTTCCCTGGTCGAGGCGATCCGGGCCTGTGACGGGGATCTCATCGCGGGAGGAGGCCACGCGATGGCCGCCGGCCTTTCCATCAGCGAGGAAAACATGGAGAGCTTCCGGAAAAACTTTTCAAAATACGTCCTCGAAAACTCCACCGAGGAAGACCGCCGACCCCGGCTGGTTTACGATGCGGAGATCGGTTTCTCGCAGCTCTCGCTGGATTTCCTCGGCAGCTACGAATTGCTCCACCCCTTCGGAAACGGCAACCCCCAGCCGGTCTTCGTGGCGCGAGGGGTTTCCCTGAGCCGTCCGCCCTTCCACATGAAGAACAACCATCTCCGCCTGATGCTGCGGCAGGGCTACCACGAGCAGGACGCCGTGTTTTTCGGAGGCGGCGAATACGAACTGCCCGATCCTCCGTGGGACATCGCTTTCACCATCGACCGCAACACCTTCCGTGGAAAAACCACCCTGCAGATCATGATCCAGGACGTGGTTGCCGGAGCGGATCCCGTTTCTTGATTCGACATCCGCCAGGCGGCATTCAGGATACGCGAATGCATTCAATGACCGGCTTTGGCCGAGGAACCCACACCACGGAACGCTGGCTCGCTAGTGTCGAGGCCGCTTCCATCAACAGGAAACAGGTGGAGATTGTCGCGAATCTTCCGCGGCCGTTGCAATCGCTGGAAACACGCGTCCGGCAGACCACCCTGCCCCACGTCTCCCGTGGCAGGGTGCAGATTACCGTGCGCATGGAGAACCCCGAGGGCCAGGCCTCCGCGCAGATCCGCATTAACGCCGCTCTTGCGAAGTCCTTCGAGTCCGCCTTTTCGGATCTCTCGCTGATCGTCGGTCGTCCGCTCCAGCCGGAGCCGTCCGACTTTCTCCGCCACCCGGGCATCATGGAGATCGGCGAGCAGGAGGAGGTGGATCCCGACGCGGCATGGGAGGCGATTTCCCCGGCTCTTGAGCAGGCGCTCTCCAATCTCAACGCGATGCGCCTTTCCGAAGGAACCCACCTCCGTGACGATATGCTCGCCAGGCTGGGACAACTGAAGGCCCACACACAAACGATCACCGGCCATGCTCCGGGACGTGTGGACCGGCAGAGGGAAATCCTATTCAAACGTCTCTCCGATCTGGGCATCCCGCTGGAGCTGGAGGATGAGAGACTGGCCAAGGAAATCGCGCTCTTCGCCGATCGCTGCGACATTTCAGAGGAGGTCACGCGGCTCGAATCACACTTCGCGAAATTTCACGAATACCTTCATGCGGACGAACCGGCCGGCCGTCCTCTGGATTTTCTCTGCCAGGAACTTTTCCGGGAATTCAACACCATCGGCTCAAAAGCGAACGACCCGGTCATCGCCCAGACCGTGGTGGAGGCGAAAACCGAACTGGAAAAGATCCGCGAACAGGTTCAGAATGTAGAGTAGGCGAAGCCGGAAAGGAGAAACCCGGACGCCCCGGTGTCTCAAACCAAATCACGAAAACCAAAGTTTCACCCCACGATGCCGCGACTCAACGATTCCCAGGACTCCGATCTTCCCCGCGAGAAGATGTATAAGTACGGAGCCGGAGCACTGAGCAACGCAGAGCTGATGGCGATCTTCCTGACCTCCGGACTGGTGGGCCGGAATGTTATCCAGGTGGCCGGAGACCTTTTGGAAAAATACGGCAGCCTTCAGGAACTCGGGCGGCTGCCCGTCTCCGAGTATATGAACAACAAGGGGATCGGAATCGCCAAGGCTTGCAAGCTTGCCGCCGCGTTCGAGCTGGGCAGCCGGCTCAAACGCGAGGAGGTCGTTTCAAAACCACTCGATACCCCTGAGCTGATTTACGAGCATTTCGCCCACCAGATGGGAAACCTGCCCAACGAGACGGCGATCGTGGTGACTCTCAACACGCGCCTCCAGCACACCAGCACCACCACGGTTTCCATCGGGACGGTCAATGAGACAACCGCCCACCCGCGTGAGATCATGCGCCCCGTAATCACGCGGAACGCCTATGCCTTCCTGCTCATCCACAATCATCCTTCCGGCGATCCGACCCCGAGCAGCGCGGACTACCGCATCACCGAGCGGTTGAAGGAAGCTGCGGAAATCATGCAGATCCGGCTACTGGACCACATGATCATCGGGCGTCCGTCTTCCGGGCGGCTTGCCTACTTTTCCTTCCGCGCCGCCGGAATCGTATCCACCTAGGAGGTTTTTTCATGATCCGCTTTCATCTCGTCCGCAATCTGAAAACAGCCGTCTGGCTGATCCTTTTCGCGCTCGTCCCTCTGGCTTTGGGAGTGCTCTACTGGGCGAACAAGACGGGGCTTCCCGAGGAATGGCGGGAGGCGCTGGAGCAGGAAATGTCGAAATACGGGGCGCATGTGGAGATCGCTTCGCTGACATACATTCCGCTCAAGGGCTTCGTCGCCGGGAATCTGCGGATCTATGCCGAAGAGGAGCGCATCCATGAAATTTCCCGTTTCGAGCGAGTCCAACTGGTGCTCGACAACACCAACCTCGCACTGGGAAAATTCAAGCTGAAGAAGATCGACCTGAACAACGCGCGTCTTTCCCTCCCCGTCGATCCGAAGAACCCCGGCGGCGAGTCTTTGAATTTCTCGGGAATCTACGGAACCATCTTCCAATCCGGCGACAGGCTTATCGAGATCCGCGACGCCCGTGGCGAGGTCGGGGGAATCGATGTCACGCTGAGTGCGCGGCTTCTGGGAAAGGATCACAAAAAGGGCAACAAGGACGACGAGAAAAATGAAGGAAGGCGGCGGGAAATGATCGCCAACATTATCAACGAGATCAAACACTGGAATTTCGACGAGGATGAAAGGCCGCGCCTGCATGTGGATCTGGACGGGGATCTTTCCGACAAGGCGAGCCTGCGTGCGAGCTTCGCGGTGGAGGCACCTTCCATCGAGAAGCGGCAATACCGCGTGAAGAACGTCAAAGCGAAGGGGAAACTCACCGGACTTTTGCTAACCATCGAGGAATTCCACGCGGAAGACGCCCGGGGCGAAATCTCGGGACGCGCGGACTACCAGCTCCCCACGCGGATCGGGCGGTTCGATCTGGAGTCTTCCATCGATATTCCACGGCTCCTGAAATCCTGGCTTTCAACTCCATTGAACATCGATCTGCTGGTGGCAGGAAAGCAACAGATCCGGGCGGCGGGCGATTTTGACCTCACCGAGCTTTCCGCCCCGCTCATTCACCTGACGGGACACGTGGTTTCCGAGTCGATCATGTTCCGCGGGGTGTCCTTCGATTCATTGGAGTCCTGGTTCTCGTGGCAGGATGGTAGTCTTTTTCTGAAGGATCTCGTCCTCACCAGGCCGGATGGCAAAGCCACGGGGAAGGTTCTGGCCGAAGAAAACATCGTCAGGCTCGAGCTCGATTCCACGATTCCCGCCCCCCTGTTCAAACCGTTTTTCATCGGCCAGCCTCTGGAAAAAGTGATCGCGGATTTCTCGGAAAACGAAAACCCATCCACCGAGATCCACCTGGAGGGATCGTTCGACACACGGGACAAGCACGCCTGGGCATACAGCGGCCACGGAACGGTCAGGAACCTTTCCTACAGAGGAGTCCCGGTGAAGTCGGCAACCTGCTCCTTCGTTCTGGATCACCACTCCTTGGATTTTTTCGATGGCGAGGTCGTCTTCAACTACGAATCCTATCCATTGAGAAAGGCCTACGACGGGCCTCTCACGGGGATCGCGAACGTGGAACGGATCCGCTACGACGGAAAGTCGAAGACAGTGGAGGTCGGCGCGGTGAAAGGCAAGTTCTGGGCGGCGCCGATGATACGCCTTTTCGCGCCGAAGATCGCCGACGATATCGAAAAATACCGTTTCCACACACCGCCGACCCTGAGCGGATCCGGGATGGTGGACGTGACACCGGAGGGTCGCACGGACTTGCTGGTGAAGTTCAGTTCCATGGGGAAAGCTGATTACGAGCTTCTCGGGGAGAACGTCACGTTGTCCGAACCCAAGGCAACGGTTTCGGTCAAAGAAAACAACGTGACGGTCTCCGGTCTTACTGCCGGAGCGTTTGGCGGCCCGGTCGCCGGGTCTTTCACCCACTCCGGAAAATCGAAACTCACGGGTGACCTCAGCTGGTCCAGGCTTTCCGTCGCAGGACTTTCCTCAACCTATGGATTCGATATGAAAGGATCCGGGGAAATTACGGGGAGGATCGAATTTTCAATCACGGGAGGAGACCCGGAGACGATGTCCGGTGAAGGGCTTGTCGCGCTGGAGAACGCGGAGCTTTTCTCGGTTCCGATTTTCGGTCATCTCTCCCAGGTAATGAGCAAGGTTCTCAATGACAAGCGGGCGGGCTTCGAGCGCGCGAAGTCCGCTTTCTGCACGTTCGAAATCCGTGAGGGCATCCTCCGCACGAGCGATTTCCAAACGGCTACCAGTTCGATCACGTTTGCCGGGGACGGTGCGGTGGATCTTGCCGAGAAGACCATCGACTTCACGGTTCGCTTGAACGCCCGGGGTCTTCTGGGGCTGATCACGCTGCCGTTGCGCCCGTTCTACGGGCTATTTGAATTCAGGGGTTCAGGCCCCCTCAAGGATACGGTATGGGAGAATGTCGGTTTCACATCCCCTCCGGACGAGCAGAACGAAATCCTCCTCGCTCCGCCGCCCAAGGCTCTCATCGTTCCCGAGTGATCATTTCAAGTAGCCGTTGGTGGTCTTTTCACGACCTATTTTCGTAGAGGGCCGTGTCCGGAAAGGACTTCCGTATCGTCGGGGAGCGTGAGCAGCTCCCGCCTAATGCCTGTAAGCAACAGCTCGAAGTCGCCGCCGGGCAGGTCGCAGCGCCCGACCGAGCCTGCGAACAAAGCGTCCCCTGCGAACACCACGCCCGCCCCTTCCAGATAAAAGCTGATGCTGTCGTGCGAGTGTCCCGGGACGTGCCCCACCTTCGCCGTTGTTCCAAAAAGTTTCCGCTCCCCCGTGGAGATCCGTCCGTCGATGTGAAACGGGCTGACCTCCGGAAGCCCCCAGCTCGAACCGTAGGATTCCAGAGTCAGCTCCTTTGAATAATCCGCCCAAGCGAAGATTTTCACGCCCGCCGCCTGCAAAGCCGCCGCGTCCTCCACATGATCGTAATGCTGGTGGGTCAGATAAAGCGCGTCCACGCGCACGCCCTTTTCCGAGATCCAGTCCGAGATACCCGCCGGGGCATCGACAAGAAAATTCCCTTCCCCGCTCTCCACAAGGTAGCCGTTCGTCTGCACCATTCCCCCGGTATAGCTGGAAATTTTCATAGCCTCTTCTCCACTATACGCGGCTCCGTTGCAACCACGTCTTCCCTTTTTCACCCTATGCCGGTATGGTCGGAAGCGGATGCGCAAACTCACACCGGAACTTCTCGACCACCTTCCGCACGACGATCCCGGTGCAATCCGTTCCAGGCGCGATCTCGCCCGCATCAACCGCTTCATGGGAAACGAATCGTGGATCATCGGTTCGCTCGGAGATTCACCGGCCCGGATCACGGAAATCGGGGCGGGCGATGGAAGCCTCCTTTCCAAGCTTTCGAAAACACACCCGGACACACTCATCGATGCCTACGACCTCGCACCTCGGCCTGCAAATCTTTCCGAGAAAGTTGGCTGGCACCGGGGCGATATTCTCAACGAACCGCCGCCCGAACACGGAGGAGTTCTGATCGCCAATCTTTTTCTTCATCATTTCACCGATGAACAACTGACGGCGTTCGCCCGGTGGTTTGAGGGATTCGACGCCGTCGTCATCAATGAGCCTCTTCGCTCAAAAATGTCTCTGTTGTTCGGGAAAGCCGCCTATCCCTTCATTAACCAAATCACGCGCCATGATATGCGGGTCAGCATCGAAGCCGGATTCGTCCCCGGTGAACTCCCGCATATTCTTCGTCTTCAGACCTTGGGGTTTGATTTTAAGGAACTTTCCACTTGGCAGGGCGCGATACGAATCACAGCAAAAAGAAATAAAATTTAGCTTTTGAGCATCTTTTTTATTGTCAGATGCATCATTTTACAGCACTATCCACCCATGAGAGTAAGTGTTGAAATTGAGGAAGACCTGGTGAAAGACATTATGGAGCTTACCGGGGAAACCAAAATGAGTGCCGCTATTGCCAAGGCAACTGAGCTTTTTGCGAACCGTAAAAAGGCGGTGTCGATCATCCGTTCACTGCGCGAGCATCCCCTTGATTACGCCCACACCAACGAGGAGATAGAGGATTGGGGCAATACGCCCTCCACCGAGGATAGCTCGTCCACAACTTATCGCGGCGCTAAAAAATCCTCATAATGGTTCTCATCGACTCATCCGTCTGGATTGAACTCTTTAGAAAAAAGGGAGATCTCTATACCAGCATCGCCGTCGAGAACATCCTTGAGGAAATGCAGGCCTGCTTTTGCGGAATCGTGAAACTCGAGGTACTTGGCGGTGCACGCGACAATGAGAAAACCACCATCTCCAACCTCTTTTCCCTCGTCCCCTATGTCCCGCATCCGGAACCGACGTGGGACGATACGGTGAAGTTCCAGTGGAAGGTCAGGAAAACCGGACTCAACATCCCGTGGTCGGACGCAGTAATCGCGGCCATCGCCAACAAGCACGGCCACCGTATATACGCCCGCGACAAACACTTTTCCGCCATGGCGGATCTCGGACTCATTGATCTCTACACGCCCGGCTATGGCGGCAGTTACGTCGAGCCGTAGGGAAATCGCCTCGCATTGCCGTTTGAACTTTCGCGAACCGTGTTAGGTTCCGGAGCTTGTCCGAAACAATCACCATCATCGGAGGAGGCCTGACCGGCCTGTCACTCTCCATCGCCCTCCGGAAGCGGGGCATACCCGTGATCCTTCACGAGGCAGGCAGCTATCCGCGCCACCGGGTCTGCGGCGAGTTTATTTCCGGCATTTCACCCTCCACCTTGGAAACGCTAGGCATTCCGGAAGCACTCTCCGATGCCCGACACCACACCAGTATAACGTGGTTCTCAGGCGACAAACAAACGCGCAGACACACCCTCTCGGAACCAGCCCTCGGACTTTCCCGACACCTCCTTGATGACCGCCTCCAATCCATCGCCACGGGTCTGGGCGTAGAAATCCACACCGGTTCCCGCATCAAACCCGAGCCCGGAAAACCCGCGACCGTCTGGAGCGCAGGCCGCAAGCCCACCACCGGAAAATGGATAGGACTGAAAGCCCACTTGCGCGGGATCGCCAACAGCTCCGACTTGGAAATGCACACCGGAAGAAACGGATACCTGGGCATCACCCCTGTGGAAAGCGACTGGTTCAACGCATGCGGCCTTTTCAAAATCGACAAGAACATCTCCGTCCGCCATCAAGATCTCCTCCCGGCATACCTGCGGAAAAACGGGAATCACCACCTCGCGGAATCCTTGGAAAAAGCCGAGTGGAAGCACGGATCCTTTACCGCTGTTGCAGGCTTTGAGCTGGGACTTCAAAAGCCCACCCCCGGAATCCTCACTCTCGGCGACTCCCACTCCATCATTCCCCCTTTCACGGGAAACGGCATGACCATGGCTTTCCAATCCGCGGAAACAGCCCTCCCCCACCTTCTGTCCTACGCGAAGGGAAAATTCGCCTGGGAAGAAACTTGTCTCTTCATCGAAAAAGCCCTCCACGCCCGTTTCCGGAAACGCCTCACTTCCGCCAGTATCATTCATCCCCTCCTCTTCCTCCCGGCCGCGCGCCCATTGGTAAAGATAGCCCCCCTCAACCCCATCCTGGCTCTGGTCCGCTAGCCGCAGTCTCTCACTGATCATTTCTTCATGTTCCTCACCTCCCTAGCCATCGCCAACCCTCCGCACACGTTCACCCAGGCGGACACGTGGCACGCCCTCCAATCCCACCCCAATATCGGAGATCTCAAATCCCGCTCCCTAACCCTGTTGGAGAAAATCCTCACCAACACCTCTTCCGGCATCGAGCACCGCCAGTTCTCCGCCCCCGATCTCGATCCGGTCTTTCGCCAGAATGCCGAAGAACTGAACCACGCCTTCGAACGGGACGCCCCGGCGCTAGCCGCCCAGGCCATCTCCAAAGCCTTGGAAAAAGCAGACCTTCCCCCCGAAAAAATCGACGCCCTTTTCCTATGTACCTGTACCGGCTACCTCTGCCCGGCCCTCCAGCCACGTCGCGGAAAAGCTCGGCTTCCGCCCGGATACCTATCTCTGCGATCTCGTCGGCCTCGGATGCGGAGCGGCCATCCCCACCCTCCGCGCCGCCCACGGATACCTTGCCGCGAACCCCATGCACACCGTCGCCATGGTGGCTGTCGAGACCTCCTCTTCCGCCTTTTACATTGATGACGACCCAGGCGTCCTCATCTCCCTCTGCCTGTTCGGAGACGGAGCCGCCGCCGCCATCCTCACCGGCACACCCGCCTCCCGGGACTCCCTGAAATTCCATTCCTTCGACACCCACCACGTTCCGGCCGAACGCGAGAAAATCCGCTTCACCAATTCCGGCGGAAAACTCAAAAACCAACTCCACCGGTCCGTCCCCGCTCTCGCCGCTGAAGCCGTCTCCACCCTATACGCACGCCGCCACTCGGGTCCTGCCCAAGTCCTTGCTCATTCCGGCGGACGGGACGTCATAGAAGCAATCGAAGCCGCCCTTCCGTTTCATCTGACAGAAACCCGTGAAGTCCTCCGCAAACATGGCAACATGTCCAGCCCCTCCGTCCTCTTCGCCCTGGCCGAGCGCCTGAAAACCTCCCCCTCGGACACCTCCCTATGGCTAACCGCCTTCGGAGCCGGCTTCGCCGCCCACTCCTGCCATCTCTCTGGAATCAAGGATTCCTAGACAGGAGGCGCCCGGCGGACTCACCGACTTACCAGTTCAGTTTGGCCAGGCTTTTCGGGAGGAAGATGCCGTCCTTGCGGATGAGTTTTCCATCGAAGTGTATTTCGCCGCCGCCCCAGTCTTTTCGCTGGATGCTTACCATGTCCCAGTGGATCTGGGAGTTATTACCGTTGTCGGCGATCTCGTATGCCTGGCCGGGGGTGAAATGGAAGGAGCCTGCGATTTTCTCGTCGAAGAGGATGTCGCGCATGGGTTCGCGGATGACAGGATGGAAACCGAGGGCGAACTCGCCGATGTAACGGGCGCCTTCATCGGTATCGAGGATGCGGTTGAGTTCCTTGGTCTTGGTTCCCGCTTCCGCTTTGGTGACTTTTCCGTCCGTGAATTCCAGGCGGATGGAATCGAAGGCGATGCCCTGGTAGATGGTCGGCGCGTTGTGGGTTACGTGGCCGTTCGCGGAATCCCTGACCGGGGAGGTGAAAACCTCGCCGTCCGGGATGTTGTAGTTGCCACCGCTGGTGACGGCCGGGATTCCCTTGATGGAAAATTTGAGATCGGTGCCGGGGCCGGTGATGTGGACTTCATCGGTTTTTTCCATCAGGCGCTGGAGGGCGTTCATTCCCGGGATGAGCGCCTTGTAGTCGAGTAGGCAGACGTCGAAGTAGAAGTTCTCAAAGGCTTCCGTGCTCATGGCCGCCTGTTCGGCCATCGAGGGAGTGGGCCAGCGTAGGACGCACCATTTGGTTTTCTTGACCCGGTGATCGGTGACCGGGCGCATGTGTCTCATCACGAGCTGCATGGCGTCCTGATCCACATCGGAATTTTCGGAAATGTTATGGCTGCCGCGGATGGCGATGTAGGCATCCATTTCCTGCATCTCGGCGAGGAGGTTTTTCGCGATGATGCCGTACTGTTCGTCCTTGGCACCGTTAATCATTTCCCGGGAAATCCTGGATTGGTGGACGTGGACCAAGGGGATTCCTTTCTTACGTCTGACCTCGCGGATCAGGGCAAGGCCGATGGAATCGGGAACATCGTAAAGATCGATGAGGACTTTCTCGCCTTTTTTAAGATCGATGGAGTGGCCTGTCAGTTGCCTGGCGAGGGCGTCAATACGTGGGTCGTGCATGTGGTGGGAAACTTGAAACTCTAAACTTTAAACTTCAAGGGAGAGGCGCTTCGCCCCTTTCCATCTCAATCGTTCGAGTAGGAGGATTCGACGCGCTGGGCGACATCGCGGTAGCCGTAATCGACCTCGTAGATCTGCTTGAAGCTGTCTAGAGCGGCCGGCTTGTCATTCATGTCGTGGTGGATGAGGCCTTTTTCGTAAAGGACTTCCTTCTTCGTCCCGTCCATCGCGTGGAGATCGGACAGGGCATCGGAAAGTTGTTTGATGGCCAGGTCGAACATGCCCTTGGCGCGGAAGGTGCGTCCGAGGAGTAGGAGAACCTTGGTGCGGATGTGGGGGTTCCGGGTCGCCTGCTGGAGGTGGGGAATGGCGGCGGTATGGTCGCCGCTTTTATAGAGGGCGTTGCCGAGTTCGAAGCGGAGCTGGGGATCGGTCGGGTTCTGATCGACGCGCTTTTTCGCTTCATCGACCTGCTCGGCGAGACGCGCTTTCCGGCGCTCCGCAAGCTGTGACTTGAGTTCCTCGTTTTCCGGATCGGCGGCCACACCCGCTTCCAGCGCGACGAGTTCAGCCTCGAGCGCCCGGTCGTGCATGGCGGCGGATTTCGTGGCGAGGGCGATGTCGCCGTTGCTGAGGGAGTGCGCCCAGTTGAAAAAGGTGTGGGCGTTCGCCCAGTCCTCGAGCTGCTCATAGATTCCGGCGAGTTCCTTGGATGCGGCGAGGTTGTTCGGATCGGCGTTATATTTTTCAACGACCTTGTCACGGCGTGCCTCCAGCTGCTCACGGGTGAGACCGGTGCGTCCGGCCTTTTCCATTTCCTCGTTGGCCTCCGCGTCCTTCATGAGATCCTTCATGCTGGTGTTCTCATCCCAGCGCGCCTTCTGCATGGAGGCACGGGCGGAGGAGTCCTTCGCGCCCTTGATGGCGGCGGAATCCGTGGGAGCCTGCTTGATGATGTCGTTGTAAACCTCGGCGGCCTTGGTGGGCTGCTCGCGGCTGAGATAGTGCTCCGCCAGCTTGTGAAGAAGTTTGACGTTCTCCGGGTTGTGCTTGCGTATGGTTTCCAGCGCGAACGCGGCGGTGTCCAGAAGCTCCATTTTCATGGCGGTGTCGAAAAGGAGATCGTTCGCCTGATCGTTGAGGGGGTCTTTCTCGAGTTCCTTTTCCAGGAGCGGGAGGGTTGCGGCAGGATCCTTTTTCGCCTGGCTGGCGAGTTTCATCACCCCCATGCCGCCGCTGGACATGCCGAAAAGACCCTTCTTTTTCCCTCCGGCCTCGCCGGTGAGCTGGATCTCGCACTTGCGGAGAATTTTCCGTCCTTCAAGAAAGCCCGGCGCGTCTTTCAACACCGCCTGCAGGAGGCTGACAGCATAATCGAGATTGTTCATCTGCACCGCGCTCAGCGCTTTGAGCCACAGGGGGCGGATGTTTGCCGGGAGTTCTTTTTCTGTAATTTCTGCCATGGTCGGGTCGGTTTTTCGGGAGGTTCGCAATCTCCCTCGGGAGGAGCAATCTCTTTGTGATGAAAGTGATGCGGGAAGACGGGCTTGGCAAGCATCGGCTTCATGCTTGAAGCCGCTAATCCGTTGATCAAATCCGGTAATTTTTAGCATTGAAGCGGAAATCCGTAGCTGCTATCCCTCCCCCGCGAGCGATCGTTTAATTGCTCCGCAGACCCATTATGCCTCCAAGAAACAATAGAAGACGCCGTCCGGGCGGTCGTGGCCGCAAGAGATCCTTTGGACCGAAGAAGGTAAAGGACGAGAACGACGAGGAGAAGGCGGTGGAGGTAGAGGGTGAGATTTCGGCAGTTCTGGCCGGCACCATGTTCCGGGTAAAACTGGCGAGCGGACATGAGGTTCTCGCCCACATTTCCGGGAAAATGCGCAAGCGTTTCATCCGTCTCGTCGTTGGTGACCGGGTGAAGATGGAGATGTCCCCGTATGATCTGACGAAGGCGCGCATCGTTTTCCGGCTCGGGTGAATACTGGAAAGCCGTCCTTTTAGGCGGCTCCTCTCATTTCGCTCGGGGCAATGCTGCCGCCTGGAAGGACGGCTCTCCGTTATTGGCCGGCAACTTCTCGCTGCCTTTTCCTGAAAGCGTAGATCAGGAACGCGGCGGAGAAGAGATACATGAACAGGGAGAGGAACTGGCCTTTTGTCAGGACATCCTGGATCACCCACGCGGCGTCCGGCTCGCGAAACTGTTCGGCGAATATGCGGAAGGTCGCGTACAGACCGAAGAAAAGCCCGGTAAGCAACCCGTGCGGTGCTTTCGGAAATTTCACCCGCACATACCATAGGATGGCGAGGAGAAGCGCGCCCTCCAGAAGCGCCTCGTAAAGCTGTGAGGGGTGGCGGCTCTCGATGAACGGAGCGATGGCGTCCGTGACCGCGTCCGACTCGCGGTTCGCATCCAGCAACGCCTGGTAATATGCCATGTTCTTGTCAACGATGCGGGGATCCGAAGCGATCTGCCCGACGATTTTCCCGAAGGCTGGATCGACATCCAGCGCGGCGGTGAGCGCCGCATCGAGCCGGGAGGATTCGGGGGCTTTGGGATCCATGAGCGCCCCGGGGAATTTCACCGCCCATGCTACGCCGTTCGTGACGCGTCCGTAGAGTTCCCCGTTGATGAAATTCGCGAGCCTTCCGCAGAGCAGGCCGATGGGGGCGACGACGCACAGCCCGTCACCGAGACCAGTCCAGGAGACCTTGTGTTTTTTCGCATAGAAAAAGGTGAAAATGACGAGTCCGAGGATGCCGCCGTGGCTGGCCATCCCACCCTCCCACACGCGCAGGACCAGCAGCGGATCCGCCGCTATCGATCCCCAGCCTTCCCTCGGTATCTGGTAAAAAAGAATGTAGCCCAGCCGGCCTCCTAGGAAGACGCCAAACAGGGCGCAGGCAGCGATGAAATCTGCGGTTTTTTCCGGAGGCAGCACCCAGAGTTTCCGTTCGGCCAGGTGCTTGAGTAGAAGGTATCCTCCGAGAAATCCCGCCAGATAGGCCATGCCATACCAGCGCAGGGCGATCCCCTGGGTGAACTGGACGATGATGGGATCAAGCTGATGGACGTAGGTTGCGAACACGGCGGGAGCTTGTACGGATGGCGGGAAACGTCCACCTTCAATATGGGAACGAACCGATGCCCGAGTAGGCGGGCTGGCGTTGCTCGGGAAGGGAGAAAAGCGGGTCGAGACGATCCAGGTATTTCGAGAGATCGTCCTTCCGCAGGTTCGGTTTGGTTTTCAGACGGGCTTTCAGGTTCAGGTAGTCCTCGAAGGCGCCGCTGGTCTTGCGCGCCCTGGTGATCTCGAACCAATCCAGGAAATCCCGCGCCCGATCTGCCTTTCCGGTCATCGTCTCGCGGGTCAGGGCGAGGGTGGCAATGGAGGAATCGAGATCCCCTGTTTCCCCTTTTGCAAAATCGGTCAGGAGCATCTGATACTCCAGAAGCAGGGGGCGGTAGGAAGGGAAAGAGCGGTAGCTGAGCCGAAGCAAATCGTCCTGGGCGAGCCTCACCGAATCGATGCGCTCGGCGCCTTCCAGTTCGCCAACGGTTCTCCATTGGGAAAACGGGGTTTCGTAGAGAATTCCCTCCGCATCGCGGTGGCGGATCCTGAGAGCTTCTGACAAAAGTTTTTCAGTAGCGGAAACACCGAGCGATTCGGTGAGCGGAGCGGTTCCCTTGTTGGCGAGCTGGAGCGCCCACCATTTGGCAAGGCTCGTCGCGGAGAGGTTGAGATCCGGGAAATGCTTTCGGAGCAGGGCGGGCATTTCCCCCTGGAACTCGGGCAGCTCGGAGAGGAAATCCCGGATTCCGGTTTTGCCATCCGGTTGCTCGAGAAGCGCCATCACCAGCGCTCCGGAAGAGACCCGGAAAGCAGCCCGTGAAACCGCATCGATATTGGTGAACTCCGCGTCCGTTACTGCGAAAAGATCCTTCAGTTTGAAAAGTCCGCCATGCTGGAAAAGGGCGTCGTAAAGCCTGCGGTCTGATTGTCCCAGGCGCCATGCGGAGGCTTCGCGCATGCCCTCGATGAACCATGGAGGAACGGATAGTGGAATATCGGATTCCGCCTTTCCCCGCTGCCCCAGGGCACGCGCGTAAACCAGTGCCGAGGTCACGGCGCGCTTGAACGGCTCCGGTTGGAGTCCGCGGCTCAGGTTCACCATCACCTTGAGTTCGTATCCCTTGTCGCTGAGCCAAAGATCCAGCGCCGTGGTGCGGAGCGGCACCGGATCGCCCTCTCTTCCGGACAGTTCGATGCTGATCGGGATCTTCCACGCGTCCTCCTCCTCGGTGAGGCGGAGGAGTTCCTGTTTGGTTTCCTCCGCCAGATTCGCCGCCGTCCCCCGTGCCGCGGAATCACCGCCGGAGACACTGAATTGCTCGGTGTGGCTGAAGACCTTTTCGTTGCCGGAAAATTTCGGAAGGAGATCCTCCACAGGCACGGCCCTGGGCGCGGGCTGGTTTTCCAAATCCTGCCCCCCCGCCACCAGTATGCCGGTGATGGGCAGTGCGAGTTGGAGAAACCGTTTCATAGCGGACTGCCCCCGATCCAGGGGGGCTGGGGATTTTCAAAAAGAGGTATCGACGGAACGGGTCGGCTGCTTCGGATCAAGCTCGAGCTGGCCGTCCTTCATCTTAATGCGCGCCATTTGACCGAAGCCAAGATCGATTTCCGTTTCAAAAAGCGAACCGAGCCTCCGGAACTCCGGCATCACGAGGATCAGGAAACCCTGTGGCAAGGTAAGCTTCCCGAAGCGGCCGCCGCGGGTCAGGCTAGGGATGGAATCGTGAAACAGGCCGCCGTGAAGATGGATCTGGGTGGAAATTCCCTTCGCGGACTCCACCTGGTCGATTTTAAGAAACATGGAGGTGGTAAACGGTCGTCCGGCGATCTCACGCTCGACAATGATCTCGGCAACGTCCTCCTTCAATCTGACCCACACGCGTTTCATTTCCGCCCACTCGGCGAGTTCGCCGGTCTGCTTGAGTTTCAACTCGCGGGCCAGCCATTCATTGATCTCCTTTTCCGAGAGGAGAACCGAATAGTCACCCTCAATCGATTTCCTCAGCACGGCCTCCATGTCCCGGGGAGGGCTGGCCGGGGTGGCGGCGGCGGGCGCGTTCGCTGCCGAGATCGGACAGATCCTGAGCCTGGCTGACAAAGAACAGCGCGGAGCCAAGACCTATGATCGACACGAACACGAGCAGGCTGAACAGTTTCCCAAGGCATCCGCCCTTCGGTTTTTCTTCTTCGTTTTTTGCCATCGGGTCAGGTTCTTAGCAGTTGCGGGGGAGGCTTGGAAAGCCCGGTTTTTGAAAAGGGTGTGATTATTATCGTAATACAAGACCGCCGGAGGCCTTGGACTGCTGCGGTTCTCATCCGCAGCTCTTACGCCAGGCTGTGGTTAAACAGGCCTTCGCGTTACAACTACCCGCTCTGATGAATTGCGCCATACTGAGAAAGCTGGGAATGAAGAATCCCAGCAGTCCAAAGCCTGCGGCGCTGGGAAAAACAGGTTCGGTTTCTATGAGTTTCCGGAAGGCTTGGCAGCGGCCGGTTTGGACGATTCGGTCTTTTTCTCCGGTTTGGATTCGCCTTTGGATTCGCTCTTCGACTCGCTTTTTTCCGCGGGCTTGTCCGCCTTCGCGCCGGACTGGTATGAAGAAGAGCGGTAGTCTGTCTGATAAAAGCCGGAGCCTTTGAAGATGATCCCGCCTCCGGTGCCGAGCAGACGCTTCACCTTGCCGTCGCAGTCCGCTTCCGGGCAGTCGGTGAGCTTGTCGTCCTTCATGCTTTGGAAAACCTCGAACCGTTTTCCACACTCAAGGCACTCGTAATCGTAATTTGGCATCTTCGTTTTAAATGAATTTTCCGGCGTATCCACTGCCGGGGTCACGGGACGATAGCGAACCCTTTCAGATCTGGCAACGGGGCAATTTCCTCTTCGGTGACATCCCGGATGTGATGCGCCACGGCGGAATCCTCCCGGAGATCCCGCAGGTATTCCGCAACCTCGTCCGCCTCCCCCGCGATGACCAGCTCCACCGTGCCATCCGGCAGATTCCTCACGGTCCCGAGCACATCGTAGCCGCGTGCGAGATCTTTCGTCGTGTAGCGGAAGCCCACCCCCTGCACCCTTCCTTCGTAGATTACCCGTTTCGTTTTCATGTGGAGATGAGTTTTCGGCGGATCATGTCGAGGGCGGACTGGGAGGCCGAATCTTTGAAATCCTTCCGGTCGCGCGGGTGGTATATTTTCCGGGCGATGGTCTCACCGTCCCTGGCAGCCAGAGCCAGCCATGCGGTTCCGGCGGGTTTTTCCTCCGTGCCACCGGTCGGGCCGGCGATGCCGGTGACGGAGATGGCGAGGTCGGCGCCGCTTTCTTTCAAAGCTCCCTCGGCCATGGCGCGCGCGGTTTCCTCGCTGACGGCGCCGTGGGTGTCGATGGTTTCGGCAGGGACGTGGAGCTGGCCTGTCTTCGCTTCGTTCGCGTAGGTGACCCAGCCGTGGGTGAATGCTTCGCTGGAGCCGGGAACATTGGTGAGGCGGTGGGCGATGAGGCCGCCGGTGCAGCTTTCGGCGGTGGCGAGCTTCATACCTTTTTCCCGGAGGAGGCGGATGACGGTTGCCTCATGGGAAGAGCCGTCATCGCTGATCAGGTATTTGGAAAATTTTCCCAGGACGAGCGATCGGGCGGCGGCGACCTGCACCTCGTTCCCGATAAGACGTAGATCGACCTCGCCCATGCGCGCGCAGTAGCCGTATTCCAGGCCGGGGATGACGGCGAGTTCCTCGTCGATTCCGTGGTGGAAATCACTCTCGCCTATGCCGGTGAACTTGAGTTCGCAGACGCCGGGGATGTCCTCGATTCCGGAAAGAGCGCGGAGGCGCGGGGCGACCTCTTCGTGGAACATGGGGTAAAGCTCGCGGGGCGGGCCGGGGAGGAGAAAGACGGCGCAGGAGGAGCGGCTGTTGATGCGCGGCGGCAGGTAAAGACCCGGGGCGGTGCCGTTGGGATTCGGGAGAACATCGGCACCCACGGGAACCTGTGCCTGGCGGAGATTCGCCTCGACCATGGGCTTGCTGCGGATGGCGAAAAGATTCCGGAGGGTGCGGAGCGCGTGCTCGTCCTGGTGGAGTTCCAGTCCGAGGGTTTCGGCAACGATCTCGCGGGTGAGATCATCGCTGGTCGGGCCGAGTCCGCCGGTGATCGATGATGACATCAGCGCGATCAACCATTTCCTCGAAAGCCTCGCGAATGGCATCGCCGTCAGGAACGGTGGCCTGCCGGGCAACTCGAAGACCCATGGTGAAAAGCTGCCGCCCGAACCAGCCGCCATGGGTGTTGAGGGTGTTGCCGAGGAGGAGCTCGGTGCCGGTGTTTAGGACTTCGATTCTCAAAAACTCTGAATTTTAAACTTTAAATCTTAATGAAGAGTCGGGATCGCGGAGATGGAAGACGCTGCTCCGGCTTTCCATTTGAAAGTTGGGCTTTGAATTTTACTTCCACAGGTAGGATTGCTCGGAAGCTACCTCGGCACCATCGACGATGAGATCGATCTTCCATGCGAGGACGCGGCCGTTGTCGAAGTAGTCGTCGCCGGTGATGCCGAATTCCTCTTTGCCTTCGGGAGCGCCGTGCGGGAGCTGGCGGGTCATGGTCTTCACCCGGCTGCCGCTTTCTCCCTGCTGGTAGCGGAAGATGATTTCACGGTCGGATCCGGTGGATTCCGGCAGGCTCCAGAGGACGGTGTAATACTGGCCGAGCCTGGCTTTCGCGCTCCTCCATGCTGACCGCTCCGTAAAGACGGCGGAGCTTTTCCTGGCGCACCATGGGATCGTCGCCATCGGTGGTGACCTGGTCACGAAGGGTGTATTGCTTGACGACGAGCGGCTGTTTTTCCCCGGCACATCCGGCAAGGAGGCATACGGCGAGGAGGGCGGGGATTTTCATGATCTGTGTTCAGTTGGTTTCCGAGGCGAGGCGGTTTTTGATGCGTTTCAGAACTTCCTCGTAGGCTTCCATGACGCCGCCAAGATCGCGGCGGAAACGGTCTTTGTCCATTTTCTCCCCGGTTTTGGCATCCCAGAGGCGGCAGCCGTCCGGGCTGATCTCGTCGGCGAGGACGATGGTGGAGGGATCGCTCTGGAGACGGCCGAATTCGAGTTTGAAATCGACGAGCATCAGGCCGACCTCGGCGAAAAATCCGGTGAGGATCTCGTTCACCTTGAGAGCGGATTCGCGGAGGTGTGCGAGGTCTTCGGGAGTGGCGAGTTTCATTTCGCGGATGTAGTCGTCGTTGATCAGCGGATCGCCAAGTTCATCGCTCTTGTAGGAAAATTCGATGACGGCTTGGTGAAAGCGAGGCCTTCCTCCATGCCCGGTGCGCTTGCAGAAACTGCCCGCGGAGACATTGCGGACGATGACCTCGACCATGAGGATATCGACACGCTTGACCTCGACGTTGGTCTCATCGATCTGGCGGACGAAGTGGGTGGGGATGCCGACTTTTTCAAGATACTCGTAGATCAGAGTGCTGATCGCGTTGTTCAGACGGCCCTTGTCCTCGAAGCTGGCTTTCTTTTCTCCGTTGAAAGCGGTGGCATCGTTCTTGAACTCCATGCGCAGGGTCGATGGGTCTTCCGTTTCCCAGAGGCGCTTCGCTTTCCCCTCATAAATCGGCTGCATGTCCTGTGGTAAATTTTCCGGGGAATGCGGTCAAGCTTCCTCAGCGGCGTGAGAGCCAATCAGTTTTGCCGTATTTTCCCACTACCAGCGCCGCGACCGCGACCTTCGTCAACGGAAATCTCCTCCTCGCACCAGCTTTTCGCGAGGCTCTCTGCGAAAATTTCCCCGCGCAGCCTGGAATCCGCGCCACCACAGAGAACCGAACCCTGGTGGAGTAGCCCGAACTTGCCGCGTCGCTGGGCGGCTCCGGCAAGCTTCGTGCCGGTGGCGTCCTCGACATCGTGCTCCACGGGATTTTCGAAACACACTGCCACCACTTTTCCCCGAACGCTTGGATAGCGAAACGGCACCTACCTCCGCGTTCAGAACTCGGACAAGCACCTCGTGAATCCTCCGGTAGCTCTCCCCGCCCTTCAGATTCGCGATCCCGTTTCCCTGCGGAACGATCAGACTGTAGGTCCAGTCGTTCGAGTGATCCACCGTCCCGCCGCCCGTCCAGCGCCGCACCCATTGCCAGGCCGGGCATCTGTTCGCGGGCTTCCTCCAGTTTCCCGAAATAGCCGACACTCCCCCATTTTCCATCCCATTCGTAGATCCGCAGCAGAGGTTCTTCCCAGCACTCCAGCAACCACTCGTCGATGGCCATCGCCTCCGGGCCGCCTCTCGCCACCGGATCGAACCACACCTCGAGCGCATCGAAAATCATCTCGAAATTCTGTGTCGTGAAACGCGCTTGTCGAGCTTCCGCAAAGCACTTCCGCGCGCGCCCGGAAAAAAAATACGAAAACCTCAAAAAAGGTATTGCCACCCCGCCGCGCTCTCCATAGCGTCCCGCCCCACCCGAACGGGATGGAGCGGTAGCTCAGTTGGTTAGAGCGCCAGCCTGTCACGTTGGAGGTCGCGGGTTCAAGTCCCGTCCGCTCCGCCATCCCCGTTCGAGTTGACCCCGCCATCGGCCCTCAAAAGCCTATCGGCGGGGTTTTTCTTTATAGATATGTCGCCTTGGAATCGATAAGGTCTTCCTTGGAAGTTGAATTTTAGAACTTTGAATTTTTATGCCCACCGTCGCAATCGTAGGCCGCCCGAACGTCGGGAAATCAGCACTCTTCAACCGTCTTGCCGGGCGGAAAATCTCCATCGTGCACGACCAGCCGGGAGTGACGCGGGATCGCATCGCCGCGCCCTGCACGCTCACGGGACATCCCTGCACGCTGATCGATACCGGCGGCATCGGCGCGACGCTGGACGACGGCTTCGGCGAGCAGGTCACCATCGAGGCGGACATCGCGATGGAGACCGCGGATCTCATCCTCTTCCTCGTCGATGCCCAGGAAGGACTCACCCCGGTTGACCAGGCGCTCGCGCAAAAGCTCCGGAAGGCGAAGCCCCACGTTCTCCTCGTCCTCAACAAAGTCGATCACGACAAACACGAGGCCGCATTTTCCGAGTTCACGCAGCTAGGATTTTCCGACACCATCTTCGTTTCCGCGGAACACGGGAGGAACTTTTCCGAACTCATCGACAAGATGGACGAGACCCTCGAACCTCTCGCCACCGAGGATGCGGAGATCATGGAGGTCGTCGAAAAAGTCGGTATCAAACTTGCCATCATCGGTCGCCCGAATGCCGGAAAATCCTCCCTGATCAACGCGATTCTCAAGGACGAACGCACCATCGTCTCCAGCATCGCCGGCACCACCCGGGACGCGGTCGATCTCCCCTACTCCTTCAACGGGGAGAATTTCACACTCATCGATACCGCCGGCCTCCGCCCGCGCGGCAAGCGCGACAACTCGGTGGAGGTTTTCTCCGCGATCCGCTCGGAAAAAGCCATACGCCGCTCCGATCTCTGCGTTCTGGTCATCGACCTCGCGGAGGGAGTCACCGCACAGGATCGGAAGATCGCGCAGCTTATCCTGGAGGAGAAAAAGCCATGTCTCATCGTCCTGAACAAGTTCGATCTCTACCACCCGGGAGCCGACTACAAGGATCGGGTCGCCGAGGCGGAGGAGCATGTGAAACAAGAGCTTTTCTTCCTTTCCTACGCGCCATTCGTCGCCTGCTCCGCCAAGACCGGAGACTCCACCGACCACGTTCTGAAGAAAGCCATCGCCATCAAGAAGAGCGCCCAGGACATCCCCGGCACCGGCAAGCTCAACCGCATCCTCCAGGCGGCGATGCTGAAAAACGCCCCGCCGACCGACAACAAGACAAAGCGCGTGAAGCTCTACTACGCCACCGCCGCGGTGAACGAGAAATACACCGTCATCCCCGTCCCGACCATCGTGCTCTTCGTCAACGACAAGCACCTGATGAAGGACTCCTACCTCGCGTATCTCACCAACCAGTTCCGCGAGGCGCATCCCGCCCCCGGCATCCCGGTCATTTTCTCCACCCGCTCCCGCAAGCGCCGCGAATGGGAGCCGCCGAAGAAAAAATTCCAGGGGCACTGATTGCTGAGACTTTAAATTCTAAACTTCAAACTCCAAGGAAGATGGAATGCCCGCTTTGCACGATGGATGAGATTCTTGTCCTCGCGGATCACAACGAATGCGTCACCTGTGGACACGAGTGGAAGCCGGACGCTCCCTCGGAAGATAACGTGGAGGAAGAACGCATCGTAAAAGACGCCCACGGCAATATCCTGGAGAACGGCGATGTCGTCGCCATGATCAAGGATCTGAAGCTCAAGGGAACGTCCGAAGTTTTGAAAACCGGAACCAAGTCCAAGCCAATCCGCCTCCGGGAAGGCGATCACGAGATCGACTGCAAGATGAACGGCCTCTCCATCGCCCTCAAGGCGATGTATGTGAAAAAAGTAAACCCCTAACGGAGCGCTGCCTTCAGGCGGCGAGTCCTCCCCGCATCATTGACTCCGCTCTCCATCCTCTATCAAGACGAGCACCTCGTAGCCATCGACAAGCCCGCAGGAATGATCGTCCATCCCGGGCGCGAGCCGGAGGGAATCGAGTGGATCGCGATGAAACGGCTGCGGGATCAGCTCGGGAGACGGGTTTTCCCCATCCACAGACTGGATAGACCCACTACCGGGGTAATGCTCTTCGCCCTCGACAAAAAGACGGCAGGACTCACACAGCAGATTTTCGAACAGAGAAACGTCACCAAAACCTACCATGCCATCGTTTGCGGCAGCTTCCCGGCAGAATTGATCTGCGACAGCCCTCTGAAAGCGGATTCGGGAGACGGAACGCTCTCCGCCAAAACGGCTTTCGAGCGACTGGCAGAAACAGCGTCCCATAAAAAGGCCGGGCTCACTCTCTCACTGATCCAGGCGATCCCGTTCACAGGGCGCTTCCATCAGATACGCCGCCACCTGTTGGAAGCCGGTTTTCCTGTCGTCGGGGATTTTCGCTACGCCGGAATGGAACGCAGTTTCGAGCTTTGCTCAGTCCTGGAAATCGGGCCCCGGATGCTGCTTCAGGCGAGAAAACTGGAGTTCAAACACCCGGTGACAGGTGGAGATCTGAAAATAGAAGCGCTGACCGATCCCGAGTTCCTAAAAATTTTTCCCGACGAAGCCTAGGAGTTCGCGGTCTCCCTGGCAGCTTCCTCCGCGGCGAGTTCCTTCTCGAATTCGATCTCCTCCTCGGTCATACCCGCCAGCCTCTCCGCCTCGATCGCGGCGATCTCCGCCGCCTCGTCCTCTTCCTGCTGGAGAGCCAGTTTTTCCGCCTTCGCCTCCTCGCGGGCGATGCGTTTGTCCATTTTCTTCTGCTCCCGCTCGCGGCGCTTGTGATCTTTTGAAGGTGTGAAAGCCATGGGTAAGTTCTCTCGGTAAATTGTTTTCTGGTTCCGCGCTGTCCGTTTCAGGGAGGCAGACCAACCGGTGGAACCCCGCCATACGGTCGGAATGCCGGATGGGGCAACAAAAAAACGGGGAATCGGGACAAGGTTTCCCTTTTTCCTCGAAACCGGAGGAAAACCCATGCTCCCAATTGAATTTCATGCTTGGAATCTGGTGCCCTCCTCCCCCATCTTCCCCGCACACGACCATGCCCTGGCTTCTCCTCATTCTTCCTCTCCTGGCCGCCGTATCGAACCAGCTATTCCTGCGCAAAACCGGGATCGCCCATCTGGTTTCCACCGCCTCCGCCGCCGCCACTTTCATCATCGCAGTGGTCTGCCTTGGAAAGGACGAGAGCCATGCCTTTTCATGGGCCACGGTCGGGGATTTCAACATCAACATCGGCATCACCCTGGACAGGCTTTCCACCGGAATGATGATCGTGGTGACGGGTGTCGGCCTGCTCGTCCACGTCTTCTCCCTCGCCTACATGAAGGACGATGATGCGAAGGCGCGTTACTTCACCGGCCTCGCGCTCTTCATGTTTTCGATGACGGGAATCGTGCTGGCCTCGAATTTCATCATGACCTTCATCTTCTGGGAACTGGTCGGCCTGAGTTCCTATCTTCTTATCGGCCACTGGTATCATAAGGATTCCGCCGCGGATGCCGCGAAGAAAGCCTTCCTCACCAACCGCATCGGCGACTTCGGTTTCATGATCGGCATCCTGATGCTCTGGAAGATTACCGGGTCTCTGGTCTTTTCGGAAATGGCCATCCCGCCCGATGTTTCCGCAGGTGTTCTCGGAGCAGCCCTACTCTGTGTATTCTGCTGGTGCTGTCGGAAAATCCGCGCAGCTCCCCCTCCACGTCTGGCTGCCGGATGCGATGGAGAGGCCCCACTCCCGTTTCCGCGCTCATCCACGCCGCAACCATGGTCGCTGCGGGTGTATACATGCTCTTCCGCGTGCAATTCTCATTGGGGCCGGATACGTTCGAAGGCTTCTCCGGAACCACCATCGCCTGGATCGGCGGGATCACCTCGCTGATGGCCGCGCTGATGGCGACCCAGCAGGACGACATCAAAAAAATCCTCGCCTACTCCACCCTCTCCCAGCTCGGCTACATGGTCATGGCCGTCGGCCTTCTTGTCGGTGAGGCCGGGATGTTCCACCTCTTCACGCACGCCTGGTTCAAAGCGCTCCTCTTCCTCGGCTCCGGCGCGATCATCTACGCCTGCCACCACGAGCAGAACATCTGGAAAATGGGCGGTCTTTTGAAAAAGATGCCCGTCACGGCGATCACTTTCGGCATCGGAACGGCTGCTCTGATCGCGGTTCCCTACGTCACCTCCGGCTTCTGGTCGAAAGAGGAAATTCTCGCCGCCGCCTACAATGGAAACAAGGCGCTCTTCGGCATCGCCGTCCTGGTCGCGTTCCTCACCACGTTCTACATGACCCGCGCCTTCGTAATCACCTTCCTCGGCAAAACCCGTTCGGAAAACGCGGATCACGCAAAAGAAGTCGGGCCGATGATGATCATTCCGCTCGTCGCCCTCGCAGTGATGGCGATCCTCTCCGGCTTTCCGTTTCTCTCGAACGCGCTCAACGCCTACCGCCCCGACCACGGTGGCGGACATGCGGAAGGCCATACCGTCATTTTGATCGCTTCCATCGCCTCGCTTGTCCTCGGACTGATCGCCGGATTCGTTCTCTACAGCGGAAAGGATAAGGATCCCATCTCCATCCCACTGTTCAGGAACCGCTTCTACATCGACGGGTTCTATGAAAAAGGCATCGTGAGATATCTCCAGGATGGCTTCGCAGCCATCGTCCACTTTTTCGACGAGATTCTCATCAACAGCATCCTCGTCGGAGGTCTCACCCGGCTGGCGGAAACGGTCGGAAACGGTTTCCGAAAAACCCAATCCGGAAATCTTCAGGCCTACGCGTTCACCTTCGGGCTGGGTGTGCTTCTGCTGATTTACTTCACGGTGTTTTATTAGCGGAGTGTCCGGCTGCAACGGCTTCTTCTCCACGATGCAAGTTGTCATTTCCAACATTCCCGCTAAAATCTCACCTATGAATGGTGAAACAGAAACCATCACGGTCGATCCTCGAAAATGCGGAGGAAGACCCTGCATCCGAGGAATGCGAATCCGTGTCATCGATGTTCTCGATCTTCTCGCGGCGGGTTTAACTTTCGGGGAAATTCTTGAGGAAATACCCGACCTGGTTCGCGATGACATCGTCGCAGCGATCAACTACGCGTCGCGGGGAATCGATCATCCCGTCATCGCCGCATGATCTGGCTGGATGCCCATCTCTCGCCGCGTTTTTGGACGCAGGCGAGTGCATCGTGGAAATCCGATAAACCATGGGATCCCCTAATCGTTATTCACAAAGATCCCGGATCCGTTGCGGCCACGATTTCAAAATCGCGGTTGCATTTCTTCTTGGGCAACAAGGAACCGGGTGTGATTCTTTTCGGTGGATGAGACCGCCGGAGGCTCTGGACGTGCTGCGGTTCTCATCCGCAGCTTCTATCCCAGGGGGCGACGACCCAGGAATCCGGGTGACAACCGCACGTGTCGGTGAATCGAAGCCAACCGTGAGAGCTGGAAATGGAGAATCCCAGCAGTCCAAAGCCTGTGGCGCTTCGAATACAACCGATGAAAATCACGCACCAAGGAATCCGCATAGTTGCAAGACCGCGGCCGACTTCTAAATTAACCGCCCGATGATCACCCGTTTCGCGCCCAGCCCTACCGGTGAACTTCACCTCGGGCATGTGTATGCGGCGAAGGTTGCGCGTGATCTGGCGCGAGAAGCCGGGGGAAAGTTTCTCCTGCGCCAGGAGGACATTGATACGTCGCGTGTCCGGGAGGAATATTTTGAGAAGATCGAGGAGGATCTGAAATGGCTCGGTTTGACTTGGGATGGCGACATCCTGCGACAAAGCGGCAGGCAGGCCGCCTATTCGGATGCCCTTGAGAAGCTGAAAGAGCTCGGCCTGGTGTATCCGTGTTTCTGCACGCGCAAGGACATCCGTGCGGCGCTTTCCGCGCCGCACGGATCCGAAGGAATCTATCCGGGCACTTGCAGGAAGATTGGTCAAGAGAACGCGGATCGAAGAATTGATGCGGGCGAAGCGCACTCGTGGCGTTTCGATGCGATGAAGGCCCGGGCGCTTCACGGAGGATCTGACCTTCGACGATCTCCGATTCGGAAATTCCTCCGTGGATCCCGGTGTGAATGGTGATGCCGTGCTGGCAAGAAAAGATATCGGAATCGCCTACCATCTCGCGGTGGTGGTGGATGACGAGTTCCAGGAAATCACGCATGTGACGCGTGGAGAGGATCTCCTCGGTGCCACCCATATTCATCGGCAGCTCCAGGCCGTTCTTGACCTCCGGGAGCCGACCTATCTTCACCACAACCTCGTCTGTGACGAAAACGGCAAGCGGCTCGCCAAACGGGACGACGCCAGATCCATCCGGCACTAGCGGGAATGCGGACACACACCCGGCGAGGTGCTCGCAATGGCTCAGCCGTGACGCAGCCACTTCTCCACCATTCTCATCATGGATGGTTCGGTGGTCAGGGTTTTTACTTCATCCGGCCTCACCCACCGGAGGTCGTGGGACTCATCGCTGACCACGTAGTCGGTGCTCCCGTTGGCGCGGAGAACGTAGCGGACATCGTAGTGAAGATGCTCCGGCTCCCCTTTTCTTTCGGGAATCGGATGGATATCGATATCAAAAATACCCAGGCCGATATGCGTGAAATCAACCAGGCCGGATTCCTCTTCCGCTTCCGTCATGGCTACCCGGAGCACGTCCGCCTCTCCGTCAGCGTGGCCGCCGAGCTGGAGCCAGCGGTTCAACTTCTTGTGATGGGTCAGAAGTATTTCCGATCCATCCGCGTTCACCACCCAGGCGGATCCGGTGATATGACCCTGCGCCAGGGAACGCTCGAAACACCGGGCCTCCGTCCGGACAAAATCCGTGAAACGCATGATGACAGCGGACTCCTCCGGATGCCGGGAAGCGTATTCTGAGAGTTGTTCGAGAAGTCCCTTTCGGTGCACGGCGGGATCGTGGCCAGCGGACAAGGGAAAGGCAAGACTGCGGGACGCGCCAATGAATCCTCTTGAAATACCTCCCGAATGAAAGGACATGTCCGGGTGACAACAGACTCACCAAAACGGATTGAGGCCTTGCTCGTGAGACTTGCAACCGCATTCGTCCTGACCCCGCCCGTCGCCGCCGTCTCGCGGCGAATTGGCTGCGGGCAGGAAAAAGCCGCGGCGGATTGCTCCGACGCGGCTTTGTGAATTCTTCTATAACTGAGCCTTACTTTTTCCTGGCTGCCTTTTTAGCGGTCTTCTTCTTCGCTTTCTTCGCGGCTGGCTTTGGAGCGGAGCCGTCGTTGATCGCTGCCTGTGCGGCGGCGAGACGGGCGACCGGCACGCGGTAAGGCGAGCAGGAAACGTAGGCGAGACCGAGCTTGTGGCAGAAGGTCACGGAATCCGGATCGCCGCCGTGCTCACCGCAGATGCCGAGCTTGATGTCCGGCTTGGTCTTGCGGCCTTTTTCCACGGCGATTTCCATAAGCTGGCCGACACCGGTGGTGTCGAGCGAGGCGAACGGGTTCTTCGGATAGATGTCGTTTTCCTGGTAGCTGTTGAGGAACGATCCCATGTCGTCGCGGCTGACGCCGAGAGCGGTCTGGGTGAGGTCGTTGGTGCCGAAGGAGAAGAACTCCGCGTGCTCCGCGATCTCGTCTGCGGTGAGGGCACCGCGTGGGACTTCGATCATGGTGCCGACGAGGTAGTTGAACTTGACGTCCTTCTTCTCTTTCACCTCAGCAGCCACACGGTGGATGATCTCCACTTGAAGCTCGAGCTCGCGGGCGTAGCCGACGAGTGGAACCATGACTTCCGGAGTTACCTTGATGCCTTTTTTCACGCACTGCGCAGCGGCTTCGAAGATCGCACGTGCCTGCATCTCGGCGATTTCCGGATAGGAAATGGCAAGACGGCAGCCACGGTGACCGAGCATCGGGTTGGACTCGTGGAGCTCCTCCACGCGCTGGTGAAGCTCCTCGTAGGAGACGCCCATCTTCTTGGCGAGATCCTTCTGCTGCTCCTCGGAGTGGGGAAGGAATTCGTGAAGTGGCGGATCCAGGAGACGGATGGTGGCGGGCTTGCCTTCGAGTGCTTTGAAGATGCCGAAGAAGTCCTTGCGCTGGTGCGGGAGGAGTTTCTTGAGAGCCGCCTTGCGGGATTTTTCGTCGGAGGCGAGAATCATCTCACGCATTGCGTCGATGCGCTCGCCTTCAAAGAACATGTGCTCGGTGCGGGTAAGGCCGATGCCTTCCGCGCCGAACGCGATCGCTGTGTTCACCTGCTCCGGGGAGTCGGCATTGGTGCGGACACCCATGCGGGTGGCCTTGGAGCACCAGTTCATGAGCTGGACGAAGTTCTTGAATTTCTCGGTTTCCTGGGAGGCCTTCTTGCCGTTAACGAGACCGGTGATGATCTCGGATTCTTCGGTTGCGAGCTCACCGTCGTAAACGGTGCCGGCGGTGCCGTCGATGGAGAGGTATTCGCCTTCCTTGAAAGTCTTGCCACCCGCCTTGACGGTTTTCTTGTGGTAATCGACTTCGACTCCGGAGGCTCCGCAAACGCAGACCTTGCCCATCTGACGGGCGACGAGTGCGGCGTGGGAGGAAACTCCACCCTTCGCGGTGAGTATACCTTCCGCAGCGATCATGCCGCGAAGATCTTCCGGGGAGGTTTCCACGCGGACGAGGAGAACTTTCTCGCCACGGTTCGCAGCAGCTTCGGCGCGATCGGCGTTGAGGTAGATCTTTCCCGAAGCGGCACCAGGGCCGGCTGGAAGGCCTTTGGCGATGATCTTCTGCTTCTTGGTTGCCTCGATATCGAAAACGGGTGCGAGAAGCGCGTCGAGCTGGTCGGCAGGGTTGCGAAGAATGGCTGTCTGCCAGTCGATGAGTTTTTCCTTCACCATATCGGCGGCGATTTTCAAAGCGGCGGCGGCGGTGCGTTTTCCGTTCCGGGTCTGGAGCATGAAGAGCTTGCCTTCCTGGATCGTGAACTCGACGTCCTGCACATCCTTGAAATGCTTCTCAAGAATCGTGCGGACTTTTCCAAGTTCCTTGAACGCCGCTGGAAGCGCCTGCTCCATTTCGGAAACAGGAAACGGGGTGCGCACACCCGCGACGACGTCCTCGCCCTGTGCGTTGACGAGGAACTCGCCCCAGAGTTTGTTTTCGCCATCGGCGGGGTTACGTGTGAATGCGACTCCGGAACCGGAATCCTCGCCGGTGTTTCCGAAGACCATCGCCTGGACGTTGACGGCGGTGCCCCATGCTGCGGGGATACCATATTTACGACGGTAAACGATCGCGCGGTCGTTCATCCATGAGCTGAAGACGGCACCCGCGGCGCCATCGAGCTGCTCCCACGGATCCTCGGGAAAGCCCTGGCCGGTGCGGTCGAGAACGAGTTTCTTGAAACGTGCGACCATTTCCTTGTTGTCCTCGGCGGTGAGGTCGGAGTCGATGATGTCCTTGCCGTATTTCTCGTGCTTGTAGTCTTCGATGACGGTTTCGAAAGGCTCATGGTCTTCGGTCGGAAGTTTCTGCACACCGAGGACGACATCGCCATACATCTGGATGAAGCGGCGGTAGCAGTCCCACGCGAAGCGCTCGTTGTCGGTGGCTTTCGCGAGAGCGGCGACGGTCTTGTCGTTGAGACCGAGGTTGAGGACGGTGTCCATCATGCCCGGCATGGAGTCGCGGGCGCCGGAGCGAACCGCGAGAAGAAGCGGGAAGCCTTTGTCGTCGCCGAACTTGTAGCCCATGATTTTTTCCATGTTGGCCACGCCTGCCTGCATCTGGGAGCGGAGGACTTTCGGGTAGGTTTTCTTGTGATCGTAGTAGTAGGTGCAGACCTCGGTGGTGATCGTGAAACCGCCGGGAACCGGGAGACCGATACGGGTCATTTCCGCAAGGTTCGCGCCCTTTCCTCCGAGGAGCTCCTTCATCTTGCCGTTACCGTCGGCTTTGCCTGCGCCCCAGGTGTAAACGTACTTGGTTGCTTTTGCGGAGGATTTCTTCGCAGCGGATTTTTTCGCGGCGGTTTTTTGGCTGCTGTTTTCTTCTTGGTTGCCATCGTGTTTGATATTGTCGGGTTGCTGCCGCCACAGGCTGTGTTTTCCGAGGGAAAATTTTTCCTCTTGCCTTGGAGCGGGCGCGGGAGGCTATCAGCACGGCGTTGCCTGTCAATCGGTCAGTTGCCGAAATATAAGGGAATTTCGAACCCGGGAGCACTTGCCGTTGGATCCTCCCGCTACGGAGACCCTAGTAGTTCGTATGCCTGAGGCAGCCCCGAAAAACCGCCGGGTGGCGATCAGCAGCATCCCGTGGGACCGCAACACGCGTCCCCGGAAGCCGCTCCCGTTTTTCCGCGAACCGGAATCGCAGGGAGACCGCACAGTTCGGGAGCGAGGCACTCGGTATGTTTGTGCGCGAGATTGAGCACAACGGCATCCTCTGTCAGGCCGAAGCCACTGATCGCGTACTGGGAAATCACCTGGTCTTCATACTCCACCTCGACCGGGATCGTTTCGTCCGGAAGATATGCACCGGCTTTACCAAGGATCGCCGCCATCTTGCCGGTCTCGATCCTGTGATCGTAATCCTCCCCCACCCATACCTGAAGCTGGCACGAAACCGATTCCCGCAGCTTGCCACCGCAATCGAGAAATGTTTTCTGAACACGACCGACCTCGGTCACGTGAAAAGAAACAGGGACGCTGGCACCGTCCGGCAGACTGATGCGGAAGTGGCGTTCGGAGTGTTCGGCGAGGAGGGATTTGAGTTCTTTGAGATTCATTTGGAAACGGGGATTGAAGATTTCGTGCGGCGGCGGGAAGCAAGTCTGACAGGCCCGGGCAGCAACTGCCCTCCCGCTCCGCGAGCCTGCCAGCAGCCCTGTCAGCGTCGGAGTTCCGGTCGTCGTCATCTGTGTGGTCGAAATACCGTTCCATGCTGCGGAGCAGTTTCAGATATCCGCTATCGATTCGAAAATACGTCCACTTTTCGCATTTCTCGCTCTCAAGCAGACCCGCCCTGCGTATCACCTGCACGTGGCTCGATACCGACGACTGCGGCATCCCAAGGATATCCGCAAGCTCGCAGACACAAAGGGCGTCGTTCATCACCAGCCGAATGATCCGCCAGCGGGTGGCATCGCCCAGAGCACGGCTGAATGTGACGATATTTTTCATGACGGGACAATTCATAACGAGTTTTTTCGTTGTAACCAGCCAAAACTTCGAAAATTTCCTCACAAATCTTTGATGATTCCCATTGCCCTTTTCCGACGTTTACAGACTGTCACTCCCGCCGCTTTTGAAGCCATTTGTCCAGGCGGATTTGAAAGGGTTGATAACAGTGAGGTGATCGTCACGAAATCCGTGTTGGAAATCGTCGGGATACAGGGTGCGGCAGCCGATCGCGTGGGCGGCAGCAACTATCGTGCTGTCCCGGTGGGAGATTGAATGGAGTCGGCGCAAACCGACCGCATGAACGATGGTATCCAGGCTGAGGGTCAAGATTTGCAGCGGGGCAGCGAACTCGGGAAACAGATCAATCTTCCCCTCATCAATTCCCAGGTAAGCGGAGGAAACGCGACCACCTTGACCGGCCTCAGGCTGCGGCGGATTTTCCGCGACGGATGGCGGCGATTCCTGCCGGGGTCAGGCTGGCGAGGGTTTCCGGATCAGGCAGGCCGGGGAGGCGCGTGAGGAGTTCGCGCAGGTAGGCTTCGACCGGAACCCCGTGTCTCCGGCAGTTTTCCACGAGGGTGACGATGATTGCGGCGTTGTGGCCTGCTTCCTTCGATCCGAAGAACAACCAGTTCTTCGCTCCGAGTTTGACGGGGCGCACGGCGTTCTCGACGAGGTTGTTGTCGATCTCGAAGCGACCGTTTTCAAGATACCTGCCCATCGCTTCCCAATGGCCGAGGCCGTAAGCAAGCGCTTTTCCCATGAGGCTTTTCGGGCGGTGCTTCGGCCGAGCCGCTTCAATTGCTTCCCGGATGGCCTCGACTCGCGGGGTGCTTCGTTTGGCTCTGGTGCTTTGGCGTTGCGATGGACTGGCTCCGCTCGTGCGCAGGTCTTTTTCCACTCCGTAGAGTTCGCGGATGAGGTTGAGGATTTGCGCGGCATCCGGATCCTTTCCGGCATCCAGCACCTCGACGAAGTTCCGGCGTATGTGAGCGAGGCAGGCGATAAGGCTTACGCGCGGATCGGCTTTGGCGTGGGTCTTGTAAACGCCGTAGCCGTCGCACTGGATGTGGCCCGAAAATTTTCCGCCTATGGTTTCGACAAGCCGGTCGCAGCCGCGCCCGATTCCCCAGTGGTAGAAGAGGCTGCCTTTTGGGCCGTTGGCAACCCACAGGTATCCGCGCGATGCTTTTCCGCTGCCGGGCACGAGGTAGCGCACGGGAGTTTCGTCAACCTGGAGGTAGTCTGAAGCGAGGGTCTCGACCTTGATCGCAAGGGCGACGGGTTCTAGCAGGGCTATGGATTTGTGGAGCCAGTGGATGATGGTATCCCGTGGGATTCCCACACCGTGGCGGAGGAAAATTTTCTCCTGCCGGTAAAGCGGTAGATGATCGATGTATTTGCCAACGAGCAGATGGGCGAGCAGTCCGGCGGCGGGCAGCCCTCCGACAAGCGGGGTGGCGGGCGCGGGCGCGACGATGGGAGGGAGGTGGCGTTGGGTCTTGCGGCGGAACTTCGGGCGGACGATGAGGCGTCTGAAAAATCTGGCCGGGGTGATATCAAGCAGCTCGGTCACCTCCTCGCCGATGCGCTCGAAGGAGTCAGGATCGGCGGCGACCAGGTCGGGGATGAGTTCGGTGGTCTCGACAGGGAGGTTTTCCAGGCCGGTGATGCGGGAACGGTGGGCGGCGCGTTTTTTCGGAGCCAGTGTTTCACCGGCGTCTGGTGCGGCCTCCTCCGGTGCGTCCGCGCCGGGAGAGGCTTCCGGCTTTCCCGGCATGTCCCTGAACAAAAGCTCGAGCTGGGCGGGGTCGAGCTTCTCGCTTTTCGATCCGAAGAGGCGGCGGATCAGGTGGTCGAGCTTGGCTTCGAGGAGGGCGATCTTCGCGTTGGCCGCTTCGATCTCAAGTGCCTGGCGGGCTATGGTTTGTTCCGGCGTTTCGATGCAACCGATACAGCATGGCACGCGCCAACTACTAGGTTCACATTACTTTAACGAAGGAAGTTTCAGTCCCTTTCATACCACGGCCTCATCTCCGCGCCGCGCAGGTCGATGCCGCCCTAGAAGGAGCTGCAGGGCTTCGGGCGCGAGAGACATCGCGGAGGCTCCGGCCTTGGAGGCAAGGGGCCAGGAGAAGGTTCCCTTTTCCAAACGCTTGGCCAGCACGCAGACGCCGGTGCGGTCGTAGTAGAGGATCTTGAGGCGGTTGCGGCGCTTGTTGGTGAAGACGAAAAGCGCGCCGCTCTCCAGTCCCCTGGCCACGATGGCCGAGGCGATGGCGGCGAGGCCGTTGAAGGACTTGCGCATGTCATGCGGCTCGGGGGCGAGGTGGACGCGCACGCCGGACGGGAAGCCGATCATCGCACCACCCCCTTCCCGGCGCGGAGCGTTTCGATGAGGCTGGCGGCGAGGGCGACCTGGCCTGCGTCGGTGATGACGAGGCGGACGCCGCAGCCGAACTCGACGCGCATCTGACGCTCGGAGGGGTGGCGGATCTCGATCTCGACGAAGGTCGCGTCTGCGACGCGCCACGGCTTGGGGATTGATGAAGAGGGCATCCCACGAGAATACGGCTGCTGCCGGAGTCGCCGCGAGATCTCATGAGGGGCAGCGTATCCATCCCATACCCATACGTATCCTCCCCATACGGTTCAGAGTAAGCGGAGGAAACGCGACCCCCTTGACCGGCCTCAGGCTGCGGCGGATTTCTCGCGGCGGATGGCGGCGATTCTTGACGGGGTCAGGCTGGCGATGGTTTCCGGATCAGTTTGTCCGGGAAGGCGGGTGAGAAGTTCGCGCAGGTAGGCTTCGACCGGCACACCATGGCGGCGGCAGTTTTCCACCAGCGTGTAGATGACTGCCGCGTTATGACCCGCCTCCTTTGAGCCGAAGAACAGCCAGTTCTTCGCGCCGAGTTTGACGGGTCGAACGGCGTTCTCCACCAGGTTGTTGTCGATCTCGAAGCGACCGTCTTCAAGGTACCTGCCCATCGCTTCCCAATGGCCGAGGCCGTAAACAAGCGCTTTTCCCATGAGGCTTTTCGGGCGGTGCTTCGGCAGAGCCACTTCCATGGCTGCCCGGATGGCTTCGACGAGTGGAGCGCTACGTTTGTCACGGGTGCTGTGGCGTTGCGACGGACTTGCTCCGCTCGTGCGCAGGTCTTTTTCCACTCCGTAGAGTTCGCCGATGAGGTTGAGGATCCGTGCGGCACCGGGATCGGGGGCGGCTTCGATTGCCTCGACGAAGTTCCTGCGTATGTGGGCGAGGCAGGCGATGAGGCTTACGCGCGGATTGGCTTTGGCGTAGGTCTTGTAAACCCCGTAGCCGTCGCACTGGATGTGGCCCGAAAATTTTCCGCCTATGGTTTCGACAAGCCGGTCGCAGCCGCGCCCGATTCCCCAGTGGTAGAAGAGGCTGCCTTTTGGGCCGTTGGCAACCCACAGGTATCCGCGCGATGCTTTTCCGCTGCCGGGCACGAGGTAGCGCACGGGAGTTTCGTCAACCTGGAGGTAGTCTGAAGCGAGGGTCTCGACCTTGATCGCAAGGGCGACGGGTTCTAGCAGGGCTATGGATTTGTGGAGCCAGTGGATGATGGTATCCCGTGGGATGCCCACTCCGTGGCGGAGGAAAATTTTCTCCTGCCGGTAAAGCGGTAGATGATCGATGTATTTGCCAACGAGCAGATGGGCGAGCAGTCCGGCGGCGGGCAGCCCTCCGACAAGCGGGGTGGCGGGCGCGGGCGCGACGATGGGAGGGAGGTGGCGTTGGGTCTTGCGGCGGAACTTCGGGCGGACGATGAGGCGTCTGAAAAATCTGGCCGGGGTGATATCAAGCAGCTCGGTGGTTTCCTCGCCGATGCGCTCGAAGGAGTCAGGATCGGCGGCGACCAGGTCGGGGATGAGTTCGGTGGTCTCGACAGGGAGGTTCTCCAGGCCGGTGATGCGGGAACGGTGGGCGGCGCGTTTTTTCGGAGCCAGTGTTTCACCGGCGTCTGGTGCGGCCTCCTCCGGTGCGTCCGCGCCGGGAGAGGCTTCCGGCTTTCCCGGCATGTCCTTGAAGAGCAGTTCGAGCTGGGCGGGGTCGATCTTCTCGCTTTTGCTGCCGAAGAGACGGCGGATCAGGTGGTCGAGCTTGGCTTCGAGAAGGGCGATCTTCGCGTTGGCTGCCTCAATCTCACGATCCTTGCGGGCGATGGTTTGTTCCGGTGTTTCGATGCGGTCGATACAGCAAGGAACGCGCCAACTACTAGGTTCACATTACTTTAACGGAGGGCTTTTCAGTCCCTTTCATACCACGGCCTCATTTCCGCGCCGCGCAGGTCGATGCCGTCGAGCAGGAGCTGGAAGGCCTCGGGAGCAAGCGACATGGCGGAGGCTCCGGCCTTGGAGGCAAGGGCCAGGAGAAAGTTCCCTTTTCCAAACGCTTGGCCAGCACGCAGACGCCGGTGCGGTCGTAGTAGAGGATCTTGAGGCGGTTGCGGCGTTTGTTGGTAAAGACGAAAAGCTCGCCGTTCTCCAGGCCGCGTTCCACCAGCGCGGAAGCGATGGCGGCGAGGCCGTTGAAGGACTTTCGCATGTCGTGGGATTCGATGGCGAGGTGGACGCGCACGCCGGAGGGGAAGCCGATCATTGGAACGACTCCTTTCCGGCGCGGAGGGTTTCGATGAGGGTGGCGGCGAGGGCGAGCTGGCTTGCGTCGGTGATGACGAGGCGGACGCCGCAGCCGAACTCGACGCGCATCTGGCGCTCGGATGGGTGGCGGATCTCGATCTCAACGAAGGTCACGTCTGCGACGCGCCACGGCTTGGGGACGGATGAAGAAGGCATCCCGCGAGACTACGGCTGGTGCCGGAGTCGCCGCGAGATCTCATGCGGGGCAGCGTATCCATCCCATACGGTTCAGATCAGGAAACGGGGACACTCCGTCTCCATAAAAAACCCCGGGCACCTTGCGGTGACCGGGGTTTTTTGAGAATTGCGAATCCGTTCGGTTTACGCGGAGACTACGTCTTCTTCGTCGTCGAGGACTTCTGGCTCTTCGACTACGGGTTCCGGTTCCTCTACGGTGAACTCGAATTCCGAATCACGGTGGTGATGGAAGCCGGTGCCGGCGGGGATCAGGTGACCCATGATGACGTTTTCCTTGAAGCCGCTGAGGTAATCGATCCGGCCGAGCGTTGCCGCTTCGGTGAGGACACGGGTGGTGTCCTGGAAGGATGCCGCGGAGATGAAGGAATCGGTCTCGAGGGAGGCTTTTGTGATGCCGAGGAGGACTGGCTCGCCTTCGGCGGGTTTACCACCGTTTGCGATGATCTCTGCGTTGACCTTCTTGAAGGTCGTGCGCTCGACCTGATCGCCCCAGAGGAACTGGTCGGCATCGCCGGGCTCGGTGATTTTCACCTTGCGGAGCATCTGACGGACAATGACCTCGATGTGCTTGTCGTTGATTTCCACGCCTTGGACGCGGTAAACGGATTGCACTTCGTTGACGAGGTGTTCCTGGAGTTCGGTGGCGCCGCAGGCTTCGAGAAGATCCTCCGGAGACACGGGGCCTTCGGTGATCTGGTCGCCTTGTTTGATGCGGTCGCCTTCGGTAACGATGATGTGCTTGCCCATGGGGACAAGGTGATCGACGCCTTCGCCGGTGTTCGGATCGGTGACGATGACTTTTTTCTTGCCACGGACGTTTCCACCGAAGGAGACATCGCCTTCGATTTTGGAAATGACACAGGCTTCTTTCGGTTTACGGGCTTCGAAAAGCTCGGCAACGCGTGGCAGACCACCGGTGATGTCCTTGGTGCGGGCGACTTTCCGTGGAGTTTTAGCAAGTTGCGTTCCTCCCGAGACCTTCTGGCCTTCCTTGACGGAAAGGTGGGCACCGACGGGGATGGAGTAGTTGATGATGACTTCACCGGATTTCTCGTCCACGATGCATACCTGCGGGTGGAGATCCTCTTTGTGCTCGGTGACCATGGTTCCTTTTTTGCCGGTTTCCTTATCGACTTCGGATGCCACGGTGATGCCGAGGATCATGTCGCGGAATTCGACCTTGCCGGGTTTCTCCGTGAGAATTGGCACGTTGTATGGATCCCATTCGACGAAGGTATCGCCTTTCTTGGTATCCTCGCCGTCCTTCACTTTGATGACGGAGCCGATGATGATCTGGTGGTTTTCCAGCTCCAGGCCGCCTTTGTCACGGATGGATACGGAACCGTTCTTGTTGAGAACGACCCAGTTGCCATCGGAGTCCTGGACGGTGCGGAGATCCTTGTAGATCACGCGACCGGAGTTCTTGGCTTTGATGGTAGGCTGCTTGAACGTTGCGGAGGCAACACCGCCGACGTGGAAAGTCCGCATGGTGAGCTGGGTTCCCGGCTCGCCGATGGATTGTGCGGCGATGATGCCGACGGCTTCACCGATCTTGACCGGGAGACCGGTCGCGAGATTGAGGCCGTAGCAGTTTGCGCAGCAACCGCGATCCGCTTCACAAGTGAGGACGGAACGGATCTTGAGCTTCTCGTGACCGATTTTCTCAAGAGCGTTTGCCTGGGCTTCGGAGATGACGTCGTCGGGTTTGACGATCACTTCACCGGAGACGGGATCTTTTACTTTCTCGACGGAGACGCGTCCGTAAACGCGGGTTGCGAGGGATGCGACCTCCTCGTCGCCGTCGTAGATGGCTTCGACCGCGATGCCGTTGGCAGTGCCGCAATCCTGTTGGAAAACGATCACGTCCTGGGCAACGTCCACGAGCTTGCGGGTCATGTATCCGGAGTCCGCCGTTTTCAGAGCGGTATCGGAGAGACCTTTGCGGGCACCGTGGGTGGAGATGAAATACTCGAGCACCGAGAGACCTTCGCGGAAGTTGGAGATAATCGGGCGTTCGATGATCTCGCCGGAAGGCTTGGCCATCAGTCCGCGCATACCGCCAAGCTGCTTGATCTGGGATTTGTTACCCCGCGCACCGGAATCGACCATCATGAAGAGAGGTGATGCCTTTGGCTTGCCTTCGTTGTGCTCGATCTTGCGATAGAGGGCGTTGGCGATGGTGTCGGTGGCCTGTGTCCAGATGTCCACGACCTTCTGGTAGCGCTCGCCGTTGGTGATGACACCGTTGCGGTATTGCTTGGAGACCTTTTCGACCTCGGCGTAGGCGTTGGCGATGGTTTCCGGCTTTTCTTCCGGAATGACCATGTCGATGATTCCGATGGAAATACCGGAACGCATGGCTTCCATGAATCCAAGAGATTTCAGCTTGTCGAGAACTACGACAGTTTCCTTTTTGCCGGAGACCTGGGTGGTGCGCCAGATGATATCACCGATCTGCTTCTTACCGACGGTCTTGTTGTAGAAACCGATTTCGTCCGGCCAGATTTCGTTGAAACGAACACGTCCCGGGGTGGTCTCGATTACTTTGAGATCCTTCTCACCGTATGGGGTGTCTTTACCGTAATCGATGTTCCGGATGCGGATCCAGGAATGGTAGTCGATTTTTCGCGAAGCGATCGCGAACTCGACTTCCGAGGAGTTTTCGAAGAGCGGAAGATGCTCTTGTTTTTCGCGATCCGCCTGGGTGCGGATACCCGCCCAGGTGAGGTAGTAGGTGCCGAGAATGATGTCCTGGGAAGGAACCGTGATCGGGCGTCCGGAAGCGGGCGAGAAGATGTTGTTTGGCGCAAGCATCAGTTGGCGGCACTCCATTTGCGCTTCGATGGAAAGCGGCACGTGGACAGCCATCTGGTCACCGTCGAAGTCCGCGTTGTAAGCGGTGCAGACTAGCGGGTGAACGCGGATAGCGGATCCTTCGATGAGCTTCGGTTCGAAAGCTTGGATGGAAAGACGGTGAAGCGTTGGAGCGCGGTTGAGAAGAATCGGATGACCCTTGGTGACCTCCGCGAGGATGTCCCAGACTTCGGTGGTCTTGCGGTCGATCATCTTCTTGGCCGAGCGGACGGTGTGGCAGTAGCCAAGTTCTTTCAGGCGGCGGATGATGAACGGCTCGAACAAGGTAAGAGCCATTTTCTTGGGAAGACCGCACTGGCCGAGCTTGAGATCGGGACCAACCACGATGACGGAACGGCCGGAGTAATCGACGCGTTTTCCGAGAAGGTTCTGACGGAAACGACCGCCCTTGCCTTTGAGCATGTCGCTGAGGGATTTGAGCGGGCGGTTGCCTGCGCCTGTGACGGCACGGCCGTGACGGCCGTTGTCGAAGAGCGCATCAACGGCTTCCTGGAGCATGCGTTTCTCGTTCCTGATGATGACTTCCGGGGTTTTGAGAAGAAGCAGGTTCTTGAGACGGTTGTTGCGGTTGATGACGCGGCGATAGAGGTCGTTCAGGTCGGAGGTGGCGAAACGACCGCCTTCGAGAGGAACCAGCGGACGCAGATCCGGCGGGATGACAGGAAGGACGAGTTGGATCATCCACTCGGGACGCGTCTTGGAAGCCGCGAAGCCCTGGGTGATCTTGAGACGCTTGGAGAGCTTCTTCTTGTTCTGCTTGGACTTTGTGGTGCCGAGTTCCTCCTCGAGTTCGACTGCAAGTTTCGCGAGATCGATCTGCTTGAGGAGTTCCATGACCGCTTCCGCGCCCATCATTGCTTTGAAGGAGCCGTCACCGTAGGTGTCTTCCGCTTCGCGGATTTCCACTTCGGTAAGGAGCTGGCCGACTTCGAGGGCGGTGTTACCCTGGTCGGTAACGACGTAGTCTTCGTAGTAAATGACGCGTTCGAGCTGGCGTGCGCTCATGTCGAGCATCAGGCCGATGCGGGAAGGCATGCATTTGTAGAACCAGATGTGGGAGACAGGAACGGCAAGTTCGATGTGACCCATGCGCTCGCGGCGGACGCGGCTCAGGGTAACTTCCACGCCGCAACGGTCGCAAACCACGCCCTTGTGCTTGATGCGCTTGTATTTTCCACAGGCACATTCCCAGTCACGGGTAGGGCCGAAAATGCGCTCACAGAAAAGACCGCCTTTTTCAGGTTTGAAAGTCCGGTAGTTGATTGTTTCAGGATTTTTCACCTCACCCTTTGACCAGCTCCGGATGATTTCCGGAGAGGCGACGGTGATGGATACTTGGTCAAAGGCCTCGGGACGTTCGTCCACGCCAAAGATTTCGCGAAGGTTGTTATCGACACTCATGGTAGGTAGTAGTTCGGGATGTGGGGTTGGTTCGCGTTAAAAATTACAGGGTAAGATCATCAAGGGAGAAGTCGTCTCCGGAGCCTGGCAACGGCGAACCGTGCGAGGTCTGTCCTTGGCGACCCGGACGGACATCGAGTCCGAGGGATTGCATTTCCTTGATGAGGACGTTGAACGATTCCGGGGTGCCGGCTTCGAGGTTGTTGTCGCCTTTGACAATTGCCTCGTAGATGCGTGTGCGTCCCTGAACATCGTCGGATTTGACGGTGAGGATTTCCTGGAGAGTGTAGGCGGCTCCGTATGCTTCGAGCGCCCAGACCTCCATTTCCCCGAAACGCTGGCCACCATATTGTGCCTTACCACCGAGCGGCTGCTGGGTGACGAGGGAGTATGGGCCGACGGCGCGGGCGTGGATCTTGTCGGCGACAAGGTGACCAAGCTTCAGCATGTAGATTTCTCCAACCACGATCGGATTGTGGAAAGGCTCGCCGGTGCGACCGTCGTAGAGAGTCGATTTACCGGCGGTGCTGCCGTCCTTGCCGTCGCCGATCCATGTGAATCCGCGAGTTTCGGGCTGGTTGGGCTTGCGGGGAACGGCTTTGAGACCGTCTCCGACCATTTTCACGCCATCGACCTTTTTGGCCTCGGACATGAAGTCCCAGATCGCCTGCTCTTTAATGCCGTCGAAAATCGGGGTGGCAACTTTGAAGCCCAGCGCCCTGGCTGCGACGCCGAGGTGGGTTTCGAGAACCTGTCCGACGTTCATCCGGGATGGAACACCGAGTGGGTTGAGGCAGATATCGACGGGGGTTCCGTCGTGAAGATACGGCATGTCCTCTTCCGGGACGATGGTCGCGACCACACCTTTGTTTCCGTGGCGTCCGGCCATCTTGTCACCTACCGAGAGCTTGCGCTTGGCGGCCACGAAGACTTTCACTTCCTTGATTACGCCTGGATCGACTTCGTCGCCGGACTCGAGTTGGTCGAGCTTGCGTTCGCGGTCGGTATCGAGCTCTTGGAAACGGCTTTCGAAGGAATTGATGATTTCGACGATCTTGTTACGGATCGGGGAAGGATCGATTTCGATGTGATCGTGGACGGAAGCGAGCTTGCGAAGCAGGGTCTTGGTGATCTTGCGGTTCGCAGGGATGATGATCTCGCCGGTCTGAGCGTTGACGACGTCTAGAGGAATCTTCTCACCGAGCAGGATGTCGGAGAGTTTCTCGGTGAGATCGTCGGTCAGCTTGTCGGCCTTCTTCTTGTGCTCGTCGTTGATTTTCTTGAGGTGCTTTTTCAGCTCCACGGGATCGACTTTTTCCTTACGCTTCTGCGCGAGTCCGTGTGAGGAAACGCGGACGTCCTGGACAATTCCCGTACAGCCGGATGGCACGCGGAGAGAAGTGTCTTTCACGTCAGCGGCTTTCTCACCGAAGATGGCACGCAGCAGGCGCTCTTCCGGGGCGAGTTCCGTTTCGGATTTCGGAGTGATCTTCCCGACGAGGATGTCGCCAGGTTTCACTTCCGCGCCGATGCGGATGATGCCGTCGTGGTCTAGGTTGCGGAGTGCTTCCTCACCTACGTTCGGGATATCGCGGGTGATTTCCTCGGGGCCGAGTTTGGTATCGCGGGCTGCGACGTCGAATTCGGAGATGTGGATGGATGTGTAAACGTCGTCCTTGACCACGCGCTCGGAGATAACGATGGCATCCTCGAAGTTGTAGCCGTTCCATGGCATGAAGGCCACGAGAACGTTACGTCCAATGGCGAGTTCGCCGTCTTCCGTGTTCGGGCCGTCTGCGAGGACTGTGCCTTTTTTGATCTTCTGGCCGACCTTGACGATGGGCTTCTGATTGATGCAGGTTCCGGCGTTGGAACGCATGAACTTGCGGAGCGGATAGGCGAAGATGCCTTTGGTGACGTTGGTCTTCACGGCCTCCGGCTCGGACAGGAACTTCTCGTCGGAAACGGGAAGTTTGCCATCCGCGGTTGTGATGATGATTTCAGCGGTAGCTGCCGCTACGATGCCGTCGGCTTCGGAAACAACCACGGCGCGGGAGTCGCGGGCTGCTTTTCCTTCAAGACCGGTTCCGACGAGCGGAGACTCGGAAACGAGAAGCGGCACTCCCTGGCGCTGCATGTTCGATCCCATCAGTGCGCGGTTGGCGTCATCGTGCTCAAGGAACGGGATGAGGCCGGCAGCCACGGAGACAAGTTGCTTCGGAGAAACATCCATGTAATGCACCGCGTCCGGGGTCGATTCAATGAATTCACCACGCTCGCGGGCGTCGATGCGATCCTGCTCGAACTTGCCGTTCTTATCGATGACGTTGGATGCCTGGGCGATGAGGTAGTTTTCCTCCTGGTCAGCGGTGAGATACTCGATCTCGTTCGTTACCTTGCCCTTCTTGACCTTGCGGTAAGGGGTTTCGATGAAACCGAACTCGTTGATCCGCGCATAGGTGCACATCGAGTTGATGAGACCGATGTTCGGACCTTCCGGGGTTTCGATCGGGCAGATACGGCCGTAGTGGGAAGGGTGAACGTCGCGGACTTCGAAGCCTGCGCGGTCGCGGTTCAGACCACCTGGTCCGAGTGCGGAAAGGCGGCGCTTGTGCGTCAGTTCGGCCAGAGGGTTGGTCTGATCCATGAACTGGGAGAGCTGGGAGCGGCCGAAGAAGTCGCGGACAACCGCCGAAAGTGCTTTCGGGTTGATTAGCTTCTGCGGGGTCATGCCTTCGATGTTCACATCGAAAAGGGTCATGCGCTCTTTGACCAAACGCTCCGTGCGGGCAAGACCCACGCGGCACTGGTTGGCGAGGAGCTCGCCGACGGCACGCACGCGGCGTGAACCGAGGTGGTCGATATCGTCAATGACACCCTCGCCTTTTTTCAGCTTGAGGATGTAGCGGACTGCGGCGAGGAAATCCTCGGAAACCATGATGCGCTGGTCGGAGTCAACACCGATGCCGAGCTTCTGGTTGATCTTGTACCGGCCTACGCGGGTGAGGTCGTATTTCTTCGCGTCGAAAAAGAGGCGCTTGAGAAGCGCACGTGCGTTCGAGGCGGTCGGCGGATCGCCCGGACGGAGTTTGCGGTAGATGTCTTTGAGCGCGGACTCCTCGTCTTTCGCCGGATCCTTGCGGAGCGACTTGAGAAGGATTTCGTCTTCGCGTCCGTCGATGACTTCCAGCTTCTTGTTACCAAGGGCGAGAAGTTGTTTCACGATACCGGCGGTGAGCGGCTCGTATGCTTTCGCGATCACGAGTTCGCCGTCGAGGATGTCTTCGAAAGGCACCTTGTGGCCGAGTTCTGCTTCGTCGATCTTGCTGTTGAGGGCGAGGTTTTCGATGGAGTAGAAGTGGCTGACGATGTCGCGGTCGGTAGGGAAACCGAGGACGCGTAGGAAAGTGGTCGCGAGGAACTTACGACGGCGGCGGCGGCGGTCGAGGTAAACGTAGAGAAGATCGTTGGTATCGAACTGGACTTCGAGCCATGAGCCGCGGTCGGGGATGATACGGAAGCTGTGAAGCATCTTTCCGTTAAGGTGCTGGGAAGTCTCGAAGCAGATACCAGGAGAGCGGTGAAGTTGGGAAACGATGACACGCTCGGCACCGTTGATGATAAATGTTCCGCGGCGGGTCATCATCGGCAGTTCGCCCATGTAAACGCGCTCCTTTTTCGTGCCTGTCTCGTCCTTCAGCTTGAAGGTGACGTAGAGGGCTGCCGAGAAGGACTCGCTGTTGCGGAGGGAATCGAGGGAAGTGATCTTCGGCTCCTCGATATCGTATGCGACGAAGTCGAGTTCGATGGCTTCGTCGTATGATTTGATTGGGAAAACTTCACGGAAGACCGCTTGGAGACCGGCATCGGCGCGATCGCCGGGAGAGGCGTCCTTTTGTAGGAACTCGTCGTAAGACCTGCTCTGGACTTCAATGAGGTTAGGCGGGTCGATGACCTCTTCAAATTTACCGAAATATAGACGTTCAGCCATGGTGGTGCGGTGGTGGTAGTGTTACGAGTTCAAGCCCGAATCGATACCGATTCGAGCAAAGTTGGTGATCAGGAGATGGACGGAGAAAACAAAAGGATCGAAAGCGGCGCGTGACACTGCGGGGTCGGGTAGTATCACGCGTCGATTCCGGTTTTGCAAGTGACAGGTTTCTAAAAGTATGATATGGGGACGAAAATGCCCGGAGCGACGGATTGCCGCCCCGGGTGAAATCCGTAACGAATTACTTGAGTTCGATTTTGGCGCCGGCTGCTTCGAGCTTTGCCTTCGCTTCTTCGGCAGCTTCCTTTGCAACGCCTTCGAGGACGTTTGCAGGTGCGCTTTCGACGAGCTTCTTGGCGTCTGCAAGACCGAGACCGGGAGCAACTTCACGAACCGCTTTAATGACGGCGATCTTGTTGGCTCCGCATTCGGCGATGACGACGTTGAATTCGGTTTTCTCTTCGACTGCTTCGGCAGGGCCTGCGGCGGCTGGTCCGGCGGCAACTGCTGCTGCTGCGGAAACACCCCAGGTTTCTTCGAGTTGTTTCACGAGATCGACAGCTTCCAGGACGGTGAGCTTGCCGAGTTCTTCTACTAGTTTATCAATGTTGGACATGTGTATTCTCCTTTGCGGTGTCGTCGCCCCCGGAGCTTCCGGAGATTTCAATTTCCCTGCTGGGAAACCGACGAGGTACCATTGTTAATCAGGCCATTGCGTGGAGACGCGACAGGCCATCAGTTCAGATTGTTTGTTATTCAGCGGCAGGTGCCTCTTCCTTTGTCTCTTCGGCGGACTCTTCCGAGCCGGATGCCTTGAAGTGCTCGCGTTCGGGATCGAATTTCTCGAGCAGGATGCGGGCGATGCGGGTCGCAGGCTCGTTGATGAGGCCGAGAAGCTGGGAGAGGACTGCTTCGCGGGACGGAATGTCGGCGAGCGCCTTGAGCTTGTCGGTATCGAGGATGTCCTCGCCGAGAATGCCGATTTTCATTTCGGGCTTCTTGAATTCCTTTTCGAAATTCTTAAGAACCTTCGCTGCGGAAAACACCTCGTCAGCTCCTGTGACGAATGCGGTCTGTCCCACGAGGTTTTCACCGATGTCCGGAAGTCCGGCTTCGGTGAGAGCCTTGCGCATGTAGCTGTTTTTCGCGACGGTGCATTTTCCACCCGCTTCGGAAAGACGGTTACGGAGTTCGCTGAACTGAGGAACGGTCAGGCCGGTGTAATCGATGACGATCACGTAAGGTGAGTCGTTTACACGTGCCAGCAGGCCGTTGATGATGATTTGTTTATCTGGATTCATGGTCGTTGCTTGCTGGAATTATGCGGTTGCCTTGGTTGCGTAGGTTGATGCCTCCAGGGGAAGACCCGGAAGCATGGACGCGGCGAGAGTGACGGACTGGACGAAGTTTCCTTTGGCGGATGCCGGCTTGGCGCGGACAACGCTTTCGATAAACGCGCGGGCGTTTTCTTCAAGTTGTGAGGCTTCGAAATCGGCTTTACCGACTGCACCGGAGATATTTCCGTTCTTGTCGAGCTTGTAGTCGATACGACCGGCTTTCACTTCCTTGACGGCTTTCGCTACGTCGTCGGTGACAGTTCCGGTTTTCGGGTTCGGCATGAGGCCGCGTGGTCCGAGGACACGTGCGATCTTACGAACTTCCGCCATTGCGTCAGGAGTTGCGATCGCGGAATCGAAATCGACGAAGCCCTCCTGGACTTTCTTGATGAGATCCTCGTAACCGACGTGCTCGGCACCTGCTGCGGTGGCTGCATCTGCAGCCGCGCCTTGTGCGAAGACGACAACGCGGACGTTCTTACCCGTTCCGTGTGGAAGGGAAACCGAACCGCGAACCATCTGGTCGCTCTTCCGTGGATCCACTCCGAGACGGAAGGAAAGCGTGACGGTGGGAACGAACTTCGGTGCGGGAAGTGTTTTGACGGTGCTGATGGCGTCCGTGAGGGAAAATGACTTCCCTTCTCCGACTGCCTCTGCGGCTTTTTTGTAGCGTTTGCTGCGTGCTTTGGACATTGTGTTTGTTGGTTTGCAGTGATAACGGACGGGGGATTGTCCCCCACCCTCTTGCGGTGCCCCGTTATTCGGCGGGGCGGGAGACTGGCTTACATTCCTTCGATTTCAAGCCCCATCTGACGGGCTGTTCCGGCGAGGATGCGTGCTGCGGCCTCCGGATCGTTGGTATTGAGGTCGGGCATTTTGATGTTCACCACTTCCATGAGCTTGGCTTTGGTGATTTTGCCGACTTTCTTTTTGTTCGGTTCACCGGATCCGGATGCGAGACCTGCCGCCTTCTTGAGAAGGTTGCCTGCCGGCGGACGTTTGGTGACGAAAGTGAAAGACTTGTCCTTGTAAACCGAGATCACGCACGGAAGAACATCGCCGGACTGGGCCTGGGTTGCTGCGTTGAACTCCTTACAGAACGCCATGATGTTGACGCCCGCCTGACCGAGGGCTGGTCCGACTGGAGGAGATGGGTTGGCGGCTCCAGCCTGGATCTGGAGTTTGATGATTTTGGTTACTTCCTTGGCCATGGTGTTATTTGGTAGATGCTAAAAACTTAATTTCTGAAAATTGGGATGACTCTTACTCGCGCTCGACCTGCCAGTATTCGAGTTCGACCGGGGTGGTGCGTCCGAAGATATCGACGGCGACGCGGAGCTTGCCGCGCTCGGGATCGATTTCCTCGACGATGCCGTTCTGGGATTGGAAAGGCCCGTCGGCAACCTTGACGGTATCGCCGACTTCGAAGGTGATTGCCGGACGAACGGTTTCCTCGCGCTCCTCGATCTGGGAAAGCATCGCCTCCACTTCGCGCGGGCGCATTGGAGCCGGGCGGTCTTTTGTTCCCGCAAAGCCGATCACTCCATCGATCTCCTTGATGAAAAACCAGGTCTTCTCGACGAGCTGGTTGTCCTCTGTGGAGAGATACATGTTTACGATCACGTAGCCGGGGAAGAATTTCTTCTTGGTCTCGGTTTTTTTGCCACGCTTGATTTCGGAGACAATTTCGGTAGGAACCAGAACCTCGCGGATGTAGTCCTGCATTTCCTCGGCCTCTACCTGGCGGGCGATGCGTTCACGCACCTTGCCTTCCATTCCGGAGAGGACCTGGACGACGTACCATTGGTCTTTGTAGTCTTTGGCGTTAGGCATTTGAGTGGGTGGTGGTTTTGAAAAAGAAAATTAGTTGAAGATATCCGTGAGGAAACCAACGATCATGACCTGGATGAAGTCCCAGAACTGGACGAAACCCGCGAGCAGGATCACCGCGATGAGCACCACGATGGTCGAGTCGATGAGTTCCTTGTATTTTTTGAAGCCCTTGGCTTTCGGATCGGAATCCCACGGCCAGCTTGCTTTGCGAAGCTCGCCTTTGACCTCACCGATGAAGGTGGAGATTTTGGTCAGGTGTTTGAAAAAGAAGAAAAGGACGATCGCGAGAAGTCCGTAAACGATTCCGGAGGTGACCCAGCTATCGCCAAGCTTGATGTATTCTAGGAAATTCATTCGGAAGGAAAGAGAAACGGAATCGGAAAGTGAAGAATGGCACGCCAGGAGGGACTTGAACCCACAACCCTCGGTTTTGGAGACCGATGCTCTACCAATTGAGCTACTGACGCGTTATGTGTGAAAAATGAGAGGCTTTTAGGCCACTGAAGGGCACCCCGTTTTGTCGGGGTGCCCCAGAAGCTTGGCTTGGGCTGGAAACTTCCGTTCCCGGCCTGCGCCGTTGAATCAAATTACTTGATGATTTCGCCGACACGACCGGCACCGACGGTGCGGCCACCTTCGCGGATAGCGAAGCGCATGGTCGGCTCCATGGCAATCGGGCTGATGAGTTCGACTTCGAGGCCGATGTTGTCACCAGGCATAACCATTTCAACTCCCTCGGGAAGTTTGATGGATCCGGTCACGTCCGTCGTACGGAAGTAGAACTGTGGACGGTAGTTGGAGAAGAACGGGGTGTGGCGACCACCTTCTTCTTTCGAGAGGATGTAGATCTCGGATTTGAAGATGGTGTGACCTTTGACGGTGCCTGGCTTGGCCATTACCTGACCACGCTCAACGTCGTTTTTCTTGAGACCACGAACGAGGAGTCCGACGTTGTCACCCGCACGACCTTCGTCGAGGAGCTTGCGGAACATTTCGATGTCGGTGACGGTGGTTTTGACGGTATCGCGGATGCCGACGATTTCGACTTCTTCCATTTTGTGGATGATACCGCGCTCGACACGACCGGTGCAGACGGTGCCACGACCTTCGATGGAGAACACGTCCTCGATAGGCATGAGGAAGGTTTTGTCGATCGGGCGCTCAGGCTCGGGGATGTATTCATCCACGGCGTCCATGAGTTTCATGACGTTGGCCATGTGGGTAGCGTCGCCTTCGAGGGCTTTCACAGCGGAACCTGCAACGATAGGAATGTCGTCACCCGGGAAATCGTAGGAGGAAAGGAGATCGCGGATTTCCATTTCAACGAGTTCGAGAAGCTCTTCGTCATCGACAAGATCAACCTTGTTCATGAACACGACAAGAGCGGGCACGCCAACCTGACGGGCAAGAAGGATGTGCTCACGGGTCTGTGGCATCGGGCCGTCGGCAGCGGAAACAACGAGGATACCGCCGTCCATTTGGGCAGCACCGGTGATCATGTTTTTGACGTAGTCGGCGTGACCCGGGCAGTCGACGTGTGCGTAGTGACGCTTGTCGGTTTCATACTCAACGTGCGCAGTGTTGATGGTGATACCGCGCTCGCGTTCTTCGGGAGCGGCGTCGATGTCCGCGTAGCTCTTTTTCTCGGAAAAGCCTTTTTCAGCGAGAGTGTTGGTGATTGCTGCGGTAAGAGTGGTCTTGCCGTGGTCGACGTGACCGATGGTGCCGATGTTTACGTGCGGCTTGTTGCGTTTGAATTGTTCTTTGGCCATGATGGTGTTGGTTTCGCTGAGACGTTTTTGAGAGTTGTTTTTTCGTGAACACTGGAGCTCGTGGGCGGAATTGAACCGCCGACCTCATCCTTACCAAGGATGCGCTCTACCCCTGAGCTACACGAGCAAACTGTTTTTTGCTCTTCCTTTCTGCCGACAAAAGAACCGCGACCTGTTCCGAAAGAACCGAAACCGAACGCGGCACCCCTGACTGCATGTGGGGAAGAGCGGGCGGACAGTAACAATTCGCGGAACTCTGTCAAAAAAAATATGGTCTTTTCGTCACTTTCCCCGAATCCCTTTGTTTTACGGGATTCCAGCGTCCCGGACGGTCAAATTCAAGATCGGTGGTTTCGGCGAATCTTTCGATTTGCCGGCACCGCCCGGTGGAAGTGTCCACATCCACGATAACGCCGCATAGTTTCACGGCTCCCTTCGCTATGGGAAAACGGGTCGGCATTCCGGAACGAAAGCGCCAAACGACGGATTCCACGCAGCGGCCGAGGACGGATTCCTCGGGCCGCACATTCCGGCATCGGTCAGGTATCCGGTTCCGCCGGGGAAAATGGTTTCGTCGGCGGTCTGGACGTGGGTGTGGGTTCCCACGACGAGAGAGACCTTCCCGTCCAGCATGCGACCCATGGCGATTTTTTCGGAGGTGGTCTCCGCGTGGAAATCGAGGACGATGATATTCACCCCTTCCGACCTGAGGCGGTCGGCTTCGGCCTCCATCGCCAGGAAAGGGTTTTCCAAGGGCGGCTGGATGAAACTGCGACCCTGCGCCTGGACGACCGCGACTTTTCCTTTGGCCGTTTCCAAAACAACGCTGCCATTGCCCGGTGTTCCCTCCGGGTAGTTGATGGGGCGGAGAAGGCGTGGCTCGGTGGGGAAATAATCGACGATTTCCTTCTGGTCCCAGACGTGGTCGCCGGTGGTGATCACGGCTGCTCCGGCGCGGAGGAGATCGATGGCGATTCTCGGCGTGATTCCCCTGCCTCCGGCCGAGTTCTCGCCGTTGACGATGACAAAATCAATCGAGTGGCGGCGCCTGATTGAGGCAAGATTGTCTATGACCGCTTTGCGCCCAGGCTCGCCGACAATATCTCCGAGAAAAAGGATCCGGATTCCGGAGAGGTCGTCTGATGAGGTCATGCGGAGGCGACTGTCCGCGATTTTCTGACACGAACAATCATAAATTCCCGGGAGAGGAGTAGGAGCAGGCACTCCTTGTTCTTGCTACGGCATTTCGCCGAAACGGAAGCGGTGGTTCTGCTTGCGGATCATCAGATCGAAGGGAGGCGTGGGATCAATGAGAGGGTAGTGCATCATGGCGCGGTCGCTCCATTTGATCGCGGATTTTCTGTCACCTTTCGCGAATTGTACCTCCGCCATGGTATCGAGGTAGGCGGGCTGGTTGGGATTGCGGTCGAGGGCGAATTTCAGATGCTTCTCGGCCTCCGCGAGCTTCATTCCGGCGCGGGAGGCGAACCATGCCGCCGTGTTCCGGCTGTTGTCGTTTTCCGGATAGCGGGTGATCACTTCGGAAATGCTTTTCCAGGATTCGCCGAACCAGCGCTCCAGCTCGCTGGTGAGTCCGGCCTTCCTGACGAGCGGAAAAAAATGATCCGCAAGGACTCCGTCGGTGGCGAAGTTATTGTGAACTCCCTCAAGAAGCGCGACCGCTTTTTTCCTGTCCTCCGGGAGAATGGCAAGCGCCCGGGCGAGATCCGCGTTGAGCCTGGCGCGGCTGTAGAAACCCAGAGCCCGTCCGTCGAAGTTCCGGCTGGCATGTACCTGGGCATAGGCCTCGTAGCAGGAAGCGGCGATCTCCCAGTTTCCCTGCTCAAACGCGGAATCAGCGTAGGATCCCATGGCCACGACGAACTCCCCGGATGAAGGGTCGGCCTGGAAAGCGGCGCGCTCGTACCACATCGCCGCGCGATCCGGATCGCCGCCATAGGTATAATAGTCCGCCAATGCGTTTGCAGCTTGGCGGATATCCAAGGGAAAGCTTCTCGGCCCACCTGTCCTGCTCCATGGCGCGTTCCTCAAGACCCGCGCGGCGGAGGGTGGTGGCAAGGTATGCGTGGAGTTCCGGAGAGCTGCTGACGGCGATTTTTCCGGAGTCGTCGAAGATATCCACGGCTTCTTCCCAGCGGCCTGCCGCGCTCAGATACTTGTCAATTGAGTTCCACATCGACTCGTTTTTCGCTTCAAGCATGTCCCACGCTTTCAAGGCGTTTGCCACATCCTGCTGGCCGACGGCAAGAGACATGATGCGGCGGATCAGCCGGGCTTTCGCATCGCCTTCGGCGGATTCCGCGGATTCCCACGCCTTTGCGATCCACTTCTCGCGGAGGTTCGCGGGGTCGTGGCCGATCTTGAACACGGCGAGCATGACCTCCAGGGTCTCGGAATATCCGATCTCCGGCTCGAGTTCCCTGATCCAGTCCACCCATTCGGAAACCGCGTCGTTGTCGCCGAGTGCCACGGCAAAGATATCACTCCACCTGTTTTTATCGTCTCCTGCCCATGAAACGGCGGCGGTCTTCGCATAGTGTGGCGCGGCTCCCGGAACGAAGAGCGTCCCGAGAAATTCGAGATATTGGGATTCGTTGTCTTTCGCGTAACCGGCAAGAGGCTGATCGAACGCGTCCGCCAGTTCCTTCTCAAGTCCGCGGCTCTCGAGGAAACCCGCTATCACCGCGAGCCGGCCGATGGCTTCGCCTGAGTTGCCCTCTTCATTGTCGGCCTCTTACTTCTGCAAACCGGTCGGCAACCCAGCCCGACCAATCGGGCTTTTCCGGATCGATGCCGATGGCTTCCAGTGCCTCGGGGATTTTTTCCTGGGACAGATAATACTCGAAACCCAGATCCGGATTCTCGCTTGCCTGGAGTTTTTCCACCTCGTCCAGCCGCCCGAGCGTGGCCAGCGCCGAGATGGCATGATCCCTTTCCTCCGGCTCCCCGTCCTCGACGGCAGCGAGCAGCGGGGCGAAATCCGCGTCCGTGATCTTTTGCCCGTTCCACCGCTTCAACGCGATCTCCACGTAGGCCGGATGTGCCTGCTGGGCGCGATCCGCGAAGCCGTTCTGCCGGATCCACATCGTCGGATCCCCGGTCAGCAACCTGAGACCCGCAAGCAACGCCGGATCCTTGGAGCCAACAGCCAGATTCAACGCTGCTTCCAAATCGCCTTTCGCACGGAGAAGAGTGATTTTCCAGAAGTCGGTGGGGACGTTTTCAGGAGGAGAAAGATTTTCAAGCTCCGCATCGAGCCGGCCCATGCTGCGGTAAAGGCATGCCAGCGCCATCAGGTCGGTCGGCTCGTTGGCGGACATTTCGAGCAGCTCCACCGCCGTTCCGCACGTCCCCTTCCGCGATGGATTCACGTGCTCCGGAGATGGCTACGCCGCGGATGGCGGAGGCGAGACCCGCGCGCACATCGGCACGTTCCTCCATGGAGTAGAGCTTGAGAACCTGGAAGTAGGCTTTCCGGCGCTTCAGCTCGTTGAGGAAATTGACCTTCCGGTTGACCGGAGCCTCCTGGTAGCGCCTGATCAGGCCGAGCACCTCTTCCGATGTTTCCGGGGTGATGCGGAGTTCGATTTTCCCGAGAAGCTCGGTCGCGCGGAGGGACATTTCGGGATCGTCCGATTTGCTTGCCTCGCGGAGGGCGGCAAGCGCCTCCTCCCCCGCCGTCCAGAGATCGGAGGTCGCCTTTTCCCTGGTTTGGAAAGAATCCGACGCAAGGTTCTCCACCAGTTTCCCGATATCCACGGAGGCGGGTTCCTGACCGGGAAGGAACCCGGAACCCAGAAACACCAGGAGGACGGATGATCGAATCAACGGGATCATGGACACACCCAACGTGGATCGTTTCCGGAATCCTGCAAGACTCCGCTAAAAAAAGAGGAAACCGCTGTGCCGTCCTTGGGGCTATGAGCCACGTTCCGGAGACTCAACAGGTGGGATCGTCCGAAGGGTTGCATGTCTTCCTGAGAAGGCATGACAGTCGCCAGTCGGATAGTGATCCCTAATATTAACATCGGTCCGGGCTAGCTTCCAAAATGGTCGAACACAGCAGTAGGCCGGAAGACTATCCGCCGATCACGGAACGCGCAACGGGGATTTTCGGGAAAGTTGCCGTTTCGTCTTTCATGAAAACGCTCTTTCAGATCGTTCCGAAAAGCCTGTCTCCCGCATCTCCCAGGCCGGGGAGGATGTATCCTTTTTCATTCAGGCAGCGGTCGATCGCGGCGGTGTAGATCGGCACATCGGGATGAGCTTCGTGGAGAGTCGCGATGCCTTCGGGCGCTGCGAGGAGGCAGGCGAAGCGGATGCGTTTCGCTCCGGCTTCGCGCAGGGTCGTCACCGCATGGACGGCGGAGCCACCGGTGGCCAGCATGGGATCGAGAAGGATCAGATCGGACTCCGCCAGCGGCGTGGGATGCTTCAGATAATATGCCTCCGGCTCCAGCGTTTTCTCGTTTCTCGCCAGTCCGATGTGCGCGACGGCGGCCTGCGGAATGAGATCGAGGAAGCCATCGAGAAAGCCCAAGCCCGCCCGGAGGATGGGAACGAGAATGATGGGCCGGACGATCTCCGTGCCGGAAGTGATTTCCAGCGGTGTGGTGCACTGCACGGCCGTGGTCTCGAGATCCGCTGTGACTTCCGGAACCATGAGCGAGGCGATGCGGCGCACGCGCTGGCGGAATTCCTGGGTCGGGCAATCCGGATCCCTGAGGCGGGTCAGTTCGGCGGAGATCAGCGGGTGTTCGATGTGGTGGATCATTTCAGACTCTCGAGGAGAGGATCTTTTTCAGTTCCGCAGATTCCACGCCAAGTGCGATGGCAGCCTCCTTGAGATCGCCGCCGGAGCGATCGAGCAGGCGGCCCGCAATCTGGCGGGAAAGCCATGCCATGAGCGGGACGTCTGCAGGCGCGGAATTGATCACCTGATCGAGACCGTGGGCGAGCGCGGAGGTCTTCCCGGGAGCGGAAGCCAGCGGTATGTCGGCAGGCAGCAGAACCGTGGAGGAGGCAAGCGCGCAGGCACGGGCGATCGTGTTTTCCAGCTCACGCACATTTCCCGGCCAGTGATGCTCGCACAGGGAAGCGCTGGCCTCGTTGGAGATGCGCATCCTCGCCATTCCGTTTTTGCGGGTGATCCGCTGCAGGAAATACTCGGCCAGCAGCGGGATGTCCTCCGGCCTTTCGCGTAGCGGCGGAATCCGCAGCTCCACCACGTTGAGCCGGTAGAAAAGGTCTTCACGGAAACGACCGGCGGAAACCTCCGCGGCGAGGTTCTTGTGGGTCGCGGCGACGATGCGGACATCCGTCTTCAGAGTGTCGTTCGAGCCGACCCTCGAAAACGTCCCGTCCTGCAGGACGCGCAGCAGTTTCACCTGAATGGAAAGCGGCATGTCTCCGATCTCATCGAGGAAAAGCGTGCCGCCGTCCGCCTGCTCGAAGCGCCCCGCACGGCGTCGCGATCGCACCGGTGAACGAGCCTTTCTCGTGGCCGAAGAGTTCGCTCTCAAGAAGATTTTCCGGGATCGCGCCGCAGTTGATCGTGATCATCTCCTGCTGCCTGCGCGGGCTGTATTCGTGAACGGCTTTCGCGACGAGTTCCTTACCGGTGCCGCTTTCTCCGGAGATCAGGATGGGCGCATCCGATCTGGCGACACGCCCCACGATTTTGAAAACGTCCTGAAGCGCGCGCGAGACGCCGATGATCTTCACCCGGCCGTCCTGGCTCGGCAGCTCCGGCGCGGGCTGCACCACGCTCCGCCTGTCCTCCACCGTCTGCAGCGCGGATTCCACCACGGGCCGGAGCTCGAAGGAAAGCGATTCCTTCCGGAGCACATCGTGCGCGCCCTTCTGCGTGGCCTCGATGATCTGCCCGGTGGTTGGAAAGCCGGTCGTGAGAATCACCAGCGTCTCCGGGCTTTGCGCCCTGATCCTGCCCGAGCAGATCCACTCCGTCGAAGGGCTGCAGCTCCACTGCGGAGACAACCACATTGACCGGCGTTTTCTCGATCACCTTGATCGCTTTCCCCGCGTCGTCGCAGCGCAGGATGCGCAGACCTTTCGCCGCCAGATGCTTCGTCGCCCAGTCGAGGAAATCCAGATCGGGATCGACGAGCAGCAATGTTTCTTCTGGAAGGGAATCTGGCATCGGGTGGACTGAGCGCACTGGAATGTACTTTGAAGATGGAAAACGCAAGGCCGATCAAGAGTTTCGAACGAATTTCAGAGCAACAGCAAAATCCTATTTGGAAACCTCCGCCACCATATTTCTGGCGATTTCGCGCAGCTCCTCAACGGGAATCGCGAAGGTCTCCGCACGGTTTGCGCGGGCGATGTTCATGCCCACGACTTTCCCGTCCAGATCGATCACCGGGCCGCCCATGGTCTTGCTGTTTGCGAGTATGTCGTGCTGGATCACCCTCGGGAAGCCGCTCCTTCGCTTTGAAAAATCACCGCTCATCTGGTCGTTCCGCGTCATTTCCGCGAATACCTCGCCACGGGCTGCGAGCCGGACCTCCAGCTCCAGCGTCTCTTCACCGCGCTTCACCGAAAGCTTCAAGGTCTCGCCTGCCTTCTTATCCTCCAGGCAGTTCGTCAGATCCTCGTAATTTTCGGTCATTTTCCGTCCGTCCACGCGCAGTGATCACGTCGCCTTCCTTCAGGCCGGCATCCTCAGCTCCGCTTCCTTCGCTGACTCTCCCAATCTCGATTCCGACCCTCCGCTTTTGCAAGCTGCACGCCCATGACGGCGCCGCCCTCCGCGGGCAATTTCGCGTGCTTCCGCGCTGATGATTCCCGCAAGAATCCTTCGCTTGGTCCGGCTGGTCGCTCCGTTGACCACGACCCAGGTCCTCTCGGGAGATCGCTGCTCTCCGCAAAGTCCGCCGGGACAAGCATCCTTTGCATCAACCTTTATCAGTGCGACATCCCAGCGCGGATCGACGAGAACCACCTTGGCGCATCTGAATGATTCCCTATCGACCCTTACGGAGAGGCCGCTGACCTCCTCCATCTCGCTGGCTTTGGATAAGAATGTATCCATCCGGGACTGATGACCACGCCATAGGCGATTTCCTTGCGCCCGTCGTAGATCACGGCACTGATTTTCTGAATCGCCTGCCGCTGCGGCTCGAAGACGGCAAGGACCGCCTCTCCCGTCATCCGGAAATTCGTTTCCAGGCTCTGCTGGGAAAATCCCTGCCACGCAGGAGCGCGAGAGTGGCCACCGCCAGGACGCAGCCTAGCGCGCACCGAGGCGCATGTTGATCGTTTCATCTTCTCCATCACGTGTGATTTCCAATTCGAGTTTGTCCCCTGCCGCAAGCTCCGCAAGCACCGCCTTCAAATCATCCCGAGTGGTAAGCACCTCACCGTTCAGCGACTTCACAATATCGCCCTCTTTCAGCCCGGCACTTCGGCAGGACTGCTTTTTCCCGACCTTTGTGATTTCCAGACCACCCTCCACATCGTTGGTCGCAACACCGAGAAATCCTTTTCCTTTTTCCGGCTTCTGCGCGAACGGCCCCTCGCCGATGAATTCGGAATCCAGCATCCGGTCCCAGCCATCGAGGAAAACTTTCACCGGCACGTGCATGTTCACGGGCAGCTGCGGGCCAACCCGCGAATGAATCCCGATCAGCCGCCCATCCATATCGAACAGCGGCCCGCCGGAGTCACCGCCGATAAGCGTGCCGTCCGTCTGGAACGGTCGTATTCGCCACCCGCACCAGCCGCCCCAGCCGGGCGACCGCTCCGCGCTCCTTATCGAAACCACCCGAGTGCCCGAGGGAAAAAATCCAGTCGCCAAGCTTGGTGTCGTCCGTTCGATTGATTTCCACGAAGGGAAATCCGCCCTCCGGCTTTTCTCCGGTGATCTGCAAGAGCGCCGCATCGAACTCCGCCATCAGACCGAGGGTTTCCGCCTTCCAGCTCTTCTCCGTCCGGCATGATCACCGTCACCTCCTTGCCCACGCCGGTGGAAACGTGGGCGGCGGTCATGACCAGTCCGTCCGCGGAGACAATCACCCCGCTGCCGGTTCCGTCGCCGAGGTCAATGCAGACCGTGGCCGCCTTCGCTTTCGGGATCGCATCAAGCAACGCCTCCTGAATCGTCAGCAAGGTCAGCCTGCGATTCCGGAGCCTTCTTCGAATTGAGTGGAAACGCGGACGACCTTCGCAACCGGCAGCGCGGCGAGTACCGAGAACGCGAAATGTCTGAGCAGGACACGCATATCACCTTTCAAGAATTTCGACTTCGTATCCGTCCGGATCGGTCACAAACGCCATCTTACGCTCGCCGCCGGTGAATTTTTCGCGCCAGCCGCCTGGCCAGATCTCGATCCCGGCCTTCTCCACCTTGTCGCAGTATTCGACGATGTCCGGGACACCGAGCGCGGTGTGAACAAGATCCTCCGGGCAGGTCTCGGTGTAATCGGGCGAATGGGTCAGCTCCAGAAAAACATCGTTCCCCTCCAGTTCCAGAAACGCCAGCTTGTTGCCTTGCGGAGAGTCCTTTCTTTCTCCCAGTTTGTAGCCCAGCTTCTCGTAAAACGAAATCGATTCATCCAGGCTCTTCACGCGGATACGGGTGTGCAAAAACTTGATCATTTCGCCGCAAATCTAGCCGACTCCCGCCGCCCCGCAAGCATCCCTTTTCCAGACATGAATTTCACCGAAATCGACCGCGAGGACTTCCGCAATCTCCTCACGGAAATCCACCGCACCCACATGCCCTTCGGGATGTTCGGAAAGGACAAATATCCGCCCAGAGGCGTCCCCATCTTCGATCTCCCGGAGGAATACCTCATGTGGTTCAAGCAACGCGAGTTCCCCAAAGGCCGCCTCGGCGAACTCATGGCCCACGTCTGCGAAATCAAGGAAATGCGGAATGGACTCCCTCTTCGATCCCATGCGCAAAGCCAACGGCGGACGAACGAAACTAAATTTAAACTTTAAACTTCAAGGAAGAGCGCGATGGGGGAGTCTTCCTCTTAATTGGAGCTTAAAGTTTAGAGTTTAAGTTTCAGACCAGCCCGTCTTTCCGCGCCTGCTTCCAATACGCGTATTCGGAGCGATTGAAATCCACATACTCCGGCGAAAGGTCACTGGAATACATCGTGTAGTCCGCGCCGCCCTGGTTCAGGTCGATCACGATCTCGAACTCCGGCCCGGCGACCGCATCGCGGAGCTGATCCATCGGTGTTTCCGCCTGCAAACCGCCGGCACAGGCCAGCTTTCCCGCCTATGGTGATATCGATCAGCTCCTCGCGAATCCGCGCCCGCGAATACCCGACCGCATGAATGATTCTGCCCCAGTTCGGATCGCCACCGTTCCAGGAAGATTTCACCAAGCGCGCTCTTACAAACCGCCTCCGCCACCTTCTTCGCATCCAGATGGGTTTTCGCACCTACTACGTTTACAGTAACAAATTTCGTAACCCGCTCACCATCCCGCACGATCGCTTTCGCCAGCTCCAGCATCAGCCAGCCGAGCGCTTTGCGGAACTGCTTGCAGGCGGAACCGTTTCGCCTGGCGGCAGGCATCCCGGACGCACCGTTCGCCAGCACGATCACCGTATCGTTCGTGCTCATGTCACCGTCGATGGTGATCCGATTGAAGCTTTCCTCCACCGCTTCCTGCACCGCCCTGCGAGGCAATCCCTCGACAGATTCGCATCGGTGGTGATGAAGCAAAGCATCGTCGCCATGCTCGGACAGATCATCCCCGCACCTTTCACGCAGCCGCCGATCCGAACGCGGTGATCGCCCATATCGAACGAGATCGCCACCTCCTTCTCATGCGTGTCGCTGGTGATGATCGCCGCGAGCCACATCGTTGCCCTTCTTCGGGCGCAAGTGCCTCCACCAGCGCGGGAATCTTCGGCTCCAGCCGCATCATCGGCATCGGCAGTCCGATCACGCCCGTCGAGCAAACACCGACCTCGGTCCTCTTCAGACCGAGACCTTTGGCCACGCCTGCGCACATCGCTTTCGCATCGTGGATTCCCTGCACACCCGTGCAGGCGTTCGCATTTCCCGAGTTCACCACGACCGCCCGCAGGTCACCTTTCCGCAAATGCGTCTGGGAAACTCTCACCGGCGCCGCCTTCACCGGTTGGTCGTGAACGTGCCTGCGGAAACGCATTTCCTTTCCGAATAAATCAGCGCAAGGTCCAGCCGGTCGTTGTCCGGATTCTTGATCCCGCATCCAACCGCGCTGGCGAGAAAACCTTTTGCGGCACCCACCCCTCCCTTGATTCGTGTAATCGGAAAATCCATCGGAAAACTTCGAGCGGGATGCTAGTCACGCAGCCGGTTCAACCGACAAGCAATTCCCATGCCCCGATCCATCTCATCGTTCCGAACCGAACGGATTTACCCAATCACCCTACCCCAGACGGCCTTCAGATAACGGGACTCGGGATAGTTGGAAAGCGTCGGATGGTCGCCGCCCGCTCCCGTGCGATCGAAAACCTGCAGGCGCTTGTCCTGCCGGTGGATCACGTTCGTCACGATGTTTTCGAATGCATCCACGCCGAGCTGCCCGGAGCACGAACACGTCACCATGACCCCGTCCTTCTCGACCAGCTGCACCGCCAGCTTGTTCAGATCGTGGTATTTCGCGTAGCCGGTCTCGTCCTCTTTCCCGAACATGAATTTCGGAGGATCCACCATCACCACATCCCACTTCCTGCCGTTCTCGATCATCGTCCGCACCCAGGTAAAGGCATCCGCATGGGTCAGTTTTACCTTCGCGCCGTTCAGGTTCGCATTCCGCTTCGCCATCGCCACCGCCGCCTCGTCGAGATCCACCGCAGTCACTTCGGCAGCACCGCCCAGCGCCGCGGAAATCGAAAACCCTCCCGAATAGCAACAGAGATCCAGCACGGTTTTCCCCTCCACCATCCCACGGAACTTTTTCCGGTTGTCCCGCTGGTCGCAGAAAAATCCGGTCTTGTGCCCCTGTGAAAAATCAATCTCATACCGCACCCCGTTCTCCACCACTTTCACCAGCCGAACATTGTCGCTTTCCACACCTCCCGAGGCCGGAATCCCCTCGATCCTGGCCAGATCCGAATCCACCTGCACCACCACCTGCTTCGTCCCGAAGGTCTCGTGCATCAGCGGCAACCACCCCTCCAGCCTCATCCATGCGCCCAGCGCGGTGATTTCCACCGAAAGCACATCCCCGAACTTGTCCGCCACCATCCCCGGCAGGAAATCCGCATCGCCATGCACGCAGCGGTAGCATTCCGTTTCCCCGTCCAGCTTCAGAATATTCCGGCGCAACTCCCCCGCCCTTTCGATCGCCCTTTCGAAAAACGACTCGTCGAGATCCTCCAAACTGATGGCTAACCATTCGCAGCGGCATCCGCGCCTTCGGATTCCACAGACCCCATCCGAACCTCGTCCCCTGCTTCCCATACACCTCCACCAGATCTCCGGCCTTTGCATTCCGGGAAACCTCCCCCACCATCTTCGGCCAAATCGAAGGATGGAACGTCTGATACTTTAAATGAACCGTAGGCACACGCGCATCCTCACCACATGCGCCCAAAGTCTTGCAACCCTCTTCCAACCGGCTTCCTTGAGATTTAGAGTTCAAAATTTAAAGTTTATGAAATTACACCGCCACCTCTGCGCCTCCACCCTCGAACTCGCCAAATCCGTCCTGGTCAACCACCGCGTCCTCGACCACGAACTCGCCGCCGCCTTCGAGGCAAACCCGAAATGGGGCAAGCGCGACCGCTCCTTCGTCGCCGAAACCCTCTTCGAAACCACCCGCTGGCGCCGCGTCCTCTCCTTTCTCGTCGATTCCGAGGAAACCAACTCCCTCATCACCGCCCAGTGGCTGCTCATGGGCTACACCCTCCCGGACTGGCACGAATACAACGGCCTCCCAGCCGAGGAAATCCTAGCCCGCCAGTCCCTCATCGCCGACCAACCCCGCGCCATCCGCCAGTCCATCCCCGATTGGCTCGACGAACTCGGCCACTCCGAACTCGGCGACCAATGGGAGCCCCAGCTCGCCGCCCTCAACGAAAAACCCTCCGTCTTCCTCCGCGTCAACACCCTCCTCTGCCACCGTCGAAGAAGCCCAGGCATGGCTCGCCGAGCACAACGTCGAAACCACCACCCTCCCAGACCACCCCCACGCCCTCGCCCTCCCTCCGGGAAAAATTCTCCCGAAATCCCTCCGCCTCGACGGCCGGATCGAGATCCAGGATCCCTCCTCCCAGACCATCTCCCCGCTCCTCGATCCCCAGCCCGGCCAACGCATTATCGACGCCTGCTCCGGTGCCGGAGGCAAAGCCCTCCACCTCGGCGCCCTCTCCGAAAACGAAGCCCGCATCTACGCCATGGACGTCGATGAGAAAAAACTCGAAGCCCTCAAAAAACGCGCCAAACGCGCCCGCGCCACCGACATCGTCCCCAAGCCCATCACCGAAACCACCCCCACCGATTTCGAAAACGTCGCCGACTCCCTCATCATCGACTCCCCCTGCTCCGGCCTCGGCACCTTGAAACGCCAGCCCGATCTCAAATGGCGACTCAAGCCCGCCTCCTTCGACCGCGTCCGCTCCATCCAGGCCCAGCTCCTCGCCGAGTATCCGCACATGCTGAAACCCGGCGGAAAACTCCTCTACGCCACCTGCTCCATCCTCCCCTCGGAAAACCAAAACCAGATCACCGCCCTCATGGAGCGCAACCCCGGGAAATACAAACTCATTTCCCAACAATACCTCCTCCCCTCCGAAACCGGCCACGACGGCTTCCACGCCTCACTACTAGAGAAGCAGTAGCTGCCGCGTCCCGCGGCAGGCCGTGGTATCGGCGTCCCGCCGAGACTCTCCTGAGCAGACCACCAACGCAATAAAACACCTAATGCAAATTTATTGCATTTATTCTTGCCTGGACTGAGTCATCGGATCAGTTTCCGCCGCATGAAGCCACACCTACTTCTCCTAGCCACTACCGCCCTTGCCGCAAGCCACGCGTTTTCCGGTGAGATTCCGATACCCGAAAACAACGGCTACTTCGCCCCATTCGAGCATCTTCATTTCAGCGAGCACGGCACACCCATCGTCCACTCTTTTGGAATCGAGCCGGCCTTCACCGGGCGCGACCTTTTTCTGGACCACTCCTACCGAAAGGGCGACGACTTCAATGAACACGAGACCGAGCTGGAACTCGAGTGGGCATTCACCCGCCGCCTGGGAGTGATCGTCGAAGTCCCTTACATCTGGGAGGACGAGGAAGGCGTGGGCTCCGATTCCGGCTTCGGCGATCTCGCCATCGTCCCACGCGCAATCCTTATTGAATCCCCCCGCTTTCTCCTCACCGCCCAGGTGGAGACCGTCCTGCCCACCGGCAGCAGCACCTTCGGTGGCGAGACCGCCATCGCACCAGGCATCGCCCTGTGGAACGATCTCGGGAACTGGTTCACCCTGAACTCGAACATCGCCGTCGAACACGGCTTCGACGAGGACTCCACGGAACTCTTGTTCGGATTCGGCCTCGTGAAATCCTTCGGAGAAGCACCAAAGGACGATACCCACAGCCATCACGACCACGATCATCATCATCCGAGCGCCGCCGGACTTTTCCACGTGCACCTTGAAGTCACCGGCTCCACCCCGCTCAACGGCGAGGACAAAGGCGACTTCTATCTGGAAGGCCTCTTCGGTGTGAGCTACGGCATTCTGCCTGAAATGGACATCCGCCTCGGCTACCAGTTTCCTATTTCCTCGCCGGACGAGTTTGATTACGGCCTCACCGGCGGCCTCATCTACCATTTCTAGCGTAGCTGAAGCATCCCGCCGATATTTCACCGATCCACGCATCACGTGTGGATCGGTTTTTTTTGCGGAAAATTTCTAAGTTTCCACGATGCCGCGTGTCTTCCCCTTAGAAGCATGTCAAAAACGATCCATGGAACCCCCGAACTCCAGCTCCGCAGCTAGGCAAATTGCCGGAGCCATCCCGGTTCTTTCTCCCGCCCGCCAAACAAAATCCATGGAGGAAAAACCCACACTCCACCAGGTGTTCACAGCGGAGGAATCACCCCTTCTCCGCTTCGCCTACGGCCTCACCGGCCAGCGCGAAACCGCGGAGGATCTCGTCCAGGACGCCTTCCTCCGCCTCCACAAGCACTGGGAGGAAGTCGAAAACCCACGCGCCTGGCTCTTCCGCTGCACCCGCAACCTCGCCCTCAACCACCTCCGCGACAACAAACGCAACAGCTCCATCGAAACCAACCGGCAGACCGGAGAGGAATGGGAAACCAAATCCCCCAACCCCGAAGCCGCCCTCGGCAGACTCGAAGCGATAGGCACCCTCCGCCTCCTCATTTCCGAACTTCCCGAACCCGACCGCACCCTCATCTCCCTGAAATATTCCAAGGATCTGAAATACGACCAGATCGCCACCCACACCAACCTCACCATCTCCAACGTAGGATACAAACTCCACCATACCCTCAAAACCCTCGCCGCCTCCCTCCGCCAACTAGGCATAGAAACCTCCGAGGGCTGAACCTTTAAATCCTAAACTCTAAACTCCAAAAAGAAACCAGAACCCAGACCACAAGAATCCGATCCGTGTTAATCCGCGTCCATCCGTGGTTCCTCTTCCCCAAAACCCAAGTCTTCCACTTCTCACTTCTCACTTGGCACTAGCCACTAAATCAAATGTCCGACAATCCCTCACCTTTCGAGATCCACCCCGACGAGCACATCGAAGCCCGCATCACCGCATGGGTTCTCGGCGAGGCATCCCCCTTCGAAGCCGCCGAACTCGAAGCCCTTGTCGAAAAATCCCCGGAGCTGAAACTTTTCCACACCCGCCTCCTAAACCTCCACGCCCTCCTCCCCGAAGCGGAAGACCACTCCGGCACCGGCGATGAGGAATGGAAGCTCCCCCCCAGTAAAAAGATCAGACTCACCCGCACCCTCGGCGCCACCCCAGAGATCCCCCAGCTCCCCGCCAAAACACGCGATCCGCGCCGCTTCGCAAAAATCACCGCTTTCGCCATCGCCGCATGCGCCCTGTTCGCGGCATTCATGATAGCCCTCCTGCACCCGGAGCTAACAGAGCGCACCCTCGCCCTGAAAGAAACTCCCGAAGTGCTATCCTATTTCCCGGCAGCCGAATCTCCAGAGTTTAGGAAGCGCCATATCAACGAACTTAGAAAGGCCATCCGCGAGCAGGAGGACAAAGTCAATGAACGCCGCAAAGTCCTCACCACCATCTCGCGCACAAAAGACGTGGCCTACTACGGCGACGGGAACAAGAGGAACGAAGAAAACTTGGAGGAATCCCAGGGAGCCGCATACGTCATGCAGGAATCCAACAGACTCGAAGGAGAAAAAGTCCAATTGGAAAACCAGATCGAGAGCCTCCTCAAATACGACGATGAGCAACTGAACATCTATGCATCCGGCCTCGATGTCCCTGACAACATTGTCAAAACCCTCCTTCCCCAACAACTCGAACTCAAGCGCCAGATCGACGGACTTAAAGCCTCCGGCCTCGCGGACAACCATCCCACCATCCGAACCAACCAGCGAGTCCTCGACGACATGGAAGAACAGCTCGACGAAGGAGTGGTCAATCTCCGCACCCGCTTGCAGGGGCAACTCGAAACCTCCAAGGAACGCCTCGCGAAGGTGGAAATCATGAGGGAAAACGCGAAAAGGGATAATCTCGAACGCAGCATCGACACCCAGGATTACGTCGATGCAAAACGCGACTTTGAAACCGATCAGGCGCTCTTGGAGCAGATGAAGCTCAACCTCGTGAGCAAGGAAATTGAGATTAAGGCCATCCCGGATTCGGTCGTCTTCCACGACCTTCCGCCCGCCCCGCACAAAAACGCCCCGCAGGCTCCCTCCTCTCCAATGACAGGGAAAGCAATCGCAGCAAACACGTCATCCTCCGTCCCGATTCCCGCCCCCAGTCTCGCCCCCGCGGAACCTTCCCTGGATTTCGGGGACGGTAACAACTTCGGTGCCGGATGGAGCGAAAACGCACCCGGAGAAAGGAGCGCTGCCTTGAGGCGGCGAGAGTCAGCCCCGATGGACACGCAACCTTCCCCCGGCCAGACGGAGGGGCGGTTGCAAGCCACGGCGGGTGTGATCTCCGATGCCCGCCAGGCATCCGGAAAACTGGAAGCCACCGATAAGTCGTCACCGTCTGCCGTCCCCGTCCCAACTGAAGAGCTGGCCATGAATGAACAGGATCCATTCAGTGACACATCTGGGCTTGAAGGAGATTTTCGACGCAAAAACAAAACAGCGGAACGTAGAACCGCAGTCCCGCTCCGAACACGAAACCGACCTCGCCAATGCTGCGACCGAAAGCGACTACGATCGCGCCGCCGACGATCAAACCCGCGCTCAACTACTCATGCAGGTTGATAAGGATCGGGAACGCTCAGTCCCGGCGGAAAAAGGGAACGCGGACTTTAGTCCGCAGCCATCTCTCGCCGATCTCTCCCAGGAAATCCCCGCAACCCGGGAACCTTTCTCCACCTTCTCCCTGAACATCTCGGACGCCTCCTTCCAGATCGCTCGCGCTGCCATCGCGAAGGGCGAGCGGCCTGATCCCGCTTCGATCAAGTCCGAGCAATTTTACAACGCGATCGACTACGACGATCCCGCACCCTCGTCCCGCGAGCCGGTTGCCGCCGCCATCGACCAGACCGCACACCCGGTAATCCCCGGACGCAACCTGGTCCGCATCGGCATCCGCACGGCTTCCACCGGCCGCTCCGCCGCCCAACCGCTGCGCCTCACCCTGCTCGTTGACCAGTCCGGCTCCATGGTTCGCGAAGACCGCCGCGCTGCGATGGAAACCGCTTTGGAACAGCTTGCCACCCTGCTCACGGATCAGGACAGGATCACGGTCATCGGTTTCTCCCGCACTCCCCGCCTCCTCGCCGACTCCCTTCCCGGAAACCAGGCGAACAAACTCCCGAACCTCATCAATCAGACCGCAAGCGAAGGCGGCACCAACCTCGAACAGGCGATCAACCTAGCCTCGGAACTAGCCCTCCGCCACAAGCTGGCCGGAGCACAGAACCGCATCGTCCTTTTCACCGACGGAGCCGCCAATCTCGGCAACGCAAATCCCGAACGCCTCTCCGAGAAAATCGAAACCCTCCGCCAACAAGGCCTCGCCTTCGACATCGCCGGCATCGGCACGAACGACGTCAACGACACCCTCCTCGCGGAACTCGCCCGACACGGAAACGGCCGCTACTACCTCGTCGGGGAAAACACCGCATCCTCGCTCGCCGCCCAGCTCGCCGGAGCCTTCCGACCCGCTGCGGAAAACGTGAAAGTCCAGGTGAAGCTAAATCCGGAGCGTGTCGGGAACTACAAGCTCATCGGATTCGAAAAGGATCGTCTCAAGACCGAGGACTTCCGAAACGACTCCATCGACGCCGCCGAACTCGCCGCCGATGAAGCGGGGGTGGCCATGTATCAGATCGAGACCCTCCCCGAAGGCTCCGGAGAAATCGGCGAGGTGAGCGTCCGTTTCCGCGATACCGCCAGCGGCGAAATGGTCGAGCGCACCTGGACTATCGCCTACGACCCCACCACCCCAGCCTTCGACAAGGCCGATCCAAAAACCCAGCTCGCCACCCTCTCACTTCTCGCCGCGCAGGAACTCCAGGGCGGCGCACTCGCCGACGCGATCAAGCTCGGCAACTTCGCCGAAACCATCGCCCGACTCCGCCAGACCTACAAAGCGGATCCCAAAACCCAGCAACTCCTCAATCTCGTCGGAGCGCTGAAATAATTTACGCATCCTTTTACCCACCTCTTCCCGAAAAACGCCATCCTGCGAAAGGAGCGCTGCCTTTAGGCGGCGAGTCACACTAACACACGCCGCCTAAAGGCAGCGCTCCGTTCCCACCCTCTCTTCCACTTCTCACTTCTCACTCGGCACTAGCCACTTCAAAAAATGAAAACGCTCCTCATCCTCCTCGCCCTCGCTTTTCCAATCGCCGCCCAACAGGACCGCATCGTCCTTATCCCGGAAAAAACCGAAAAGCCCGCCCCCCTCTTCTTCTCCGCATCCGCCGAACATCTCCGCCACCGCCTCCACCACGGAAACGATTTCCACCCAACGCATCACCTACACCATCGTCCAGGGTATCCCGGAAACACTCAGCCTCTCCCTGTCCGGCTCCGGCGAAGTCACTTCCGTCACCGGCGAAGGTCTCCGCGATTGGTCGGTGCGTGTTGCGGAAGACGGCTCCCGTTTCCTTGATGTCCGCCCGCAAATCCCCGACGAAAAGAACCCGCCAAAGGCACTTCACCATCAAGCTCACCACCAAAGAAAAATCCGAAGGAAGCTCCGCCCTCCTCATCCCCGGCCCGGGCTCTGCCACCGGCTTCTCCGCACGCATCTCTCTGAACTCCTCACCCGGCACCGAACTCCGCGTCACCGAAGCCACCGGCCTCTCCCCCCTCGAATCCAATACCATCCGCCGCTATCTAACGACCACCGCATCCTCGCTGAAATTTTCTGCTACGCCCACCGGATCAGAATCAAGAGGCCTCGAACTCCTCGACTCCTCTCTCACTGGAAAAGTCTCCCAAGACTCCCGATCCATCACCTTCACCCTGACCGCCACCGGCAGGGCACGTGGGGGCGATCTTCGGTCGCCCCTTCTTCTGGCACCTCCCACCCCTGAAGCCGAGAAACCCCGAACCCTCCTCCTCACCAATCCTGCAGCCATCACTTCCAACCCCTCGACCGAAAACTACCACATCGCCCTCACCGAGGACTCCGCCTACGACCTCATCGCAGACACCACAGGCGACTTCCCCATCGAAATCGAGTTCGTCGTCCCCATCACCCGTAAGGGCGATTGGAACCGGATTTCATTCGCCCTCCCCGCCGGAGTCGTCGTCCCCATCACCCTCACCGGCCTCCCGGATGCGGTCACCTTCGACCGCGATCTCTCCATCGTCCCCCGCGAAGGGGCGCTGCCTTCAGGCGGCGAGTCATCTTACCGTGGTTTCCTCCCCGCATCCGGCCAAGCGAGCCTGGCATTCAAATCAGCCACCGCAGCCGCGGACGGCTCGCTCTTTTTCACCAGCCACGCCACCACCGATGTCCGCATCGGCTCCGGCCTGCTCCGCCAGTTCACCGGCCTCGACCTCCGCGTCCTTCAGGGGAAACTCCCCTCCCTCAGCCTCGCCCTCCAGGGCCCCGGTGAAATCCTCTCGGTCTCAGGCGATTCCGTCGTCGCATGGTCGGTCACCGGCGAAAACGAAGACCGCCACATCAAGGTGAAACTTTCCCGCCCTATCGAGGGTTCGGAGCGCATCATCATCGAGGCACAGGCAGCACTCGGCGGATTCCCCGTGAAAATGGAAGCCCTCCGCATCAGCCCCACCGGCACGCTTCGCCACAGCGGTTTCCTTCGGGTTGCCAACGACGGTGCCGTCCGCATCGAAGTCGCGGATGCGAAAGGCCTTATCCAACTCGCCCCCGATCAGTTCCCAGGCGGAGCCAACGACAACCTCCGCCAGGTCTTCGTCTATCGCTTCCCTTCCGCAGATTTTTCCTACCAGATCCACGCCGACCAGATCCTCCCGGAAGTCGGCGTCACCGAAGTGACCGTCTATGAACTCGCGGAAACCGACCGCCGCATCATCAGCGACCTCGAACTCGACATCCGCGAAGCCCCCCTCCGCGAGTGGGAAATGTCCATCCCCGCCGACCACGCCGTCGCCTCCGTGATCGGTGCAGAAGTGGCCGACTACGCAGTCGCCTCCGAAGCCACCGACGGCTCCCGCACCTTGAAAATCATTTTCAAACAACCGGTCATCAATCGCCAACTCGTCAGCATCCGCCTTGAGAAAAACGAAGCGGCGAAAGCCGAACCGTGGGTTCTCCAGCCGCTCGGATTCCCCGGACGTAAAATCCCGCCGTGGCTACATCGGCGCAGTCGCCACCGCAGGCTACCGACTCGTCGCCGGTGAAACCAACGGAGTCGCCGAAGTCCCGGTCACCTTCTTCCCGCGCAAGACTCCCGGCCTCCAACAAGCCTTCCGCCTCCGCGAAACCGGATGGGACGTCTCCCTTGATGTCGAAGCTCTCGGCCAATCCATCCAGGCCGATGTCTTCCACCTCTACTCCCTCAAAGCCGGAGCCGCATATGGCAGCGTGCTGATCAACTATTTCGTTGTCGGAGCACCCGCCACCGAGTGGAAAATCTCCGTCCCCGCAGCCATCGGAAACATCGACGTCACCGGCCAGAACGTAGGCCGTGACTGGCGCCGCGATGGGGATACGGTTATCGTCCCACTCTCCCGCCCACTCCTCGGCGCAGGAACGGTTCTCCTCACTTTCGAGCAACCCATGCCTTCCACCGGAGGCGCACTTTCACCCGGCGAAGTCCGCCCCCTGGATGTCCAGGCGGAACGGGGCTACGTCCAGGTCGTCTCCCCGCTCCAAGTGAAATTTCCCGCACCAGCCAGCGAAGGGCCGTTGCTGAAAATCGATCCAACGGAACTCCCAGCCGAGTTCCGCCTCCTCTCCTCCGCGCCCACCCTCGCCGCATGGCAATACACCGCCCGCGAATTCACCATAGGCGCGAACATCGAATGGTATGATCCCGGCGAAACCGTGGACCAGGTGGTCGATTTCCTAAAACTCTCCACCCAGGTATCCCGCGACGGCCAATGGGTCACCGATGCCCGTTTCTTCGTGAAATCAAAAGGCCGCGCCGCCCTCCGTTCCATCCTCCCGGCAAACACGTCCCTCTGGGAAGCCCGCGTCGATGGTACACCGGTCAACGCCCGCGCCGACGGCAAGGAAACCCTCATCCCGATCCCTGCCCAGACCGATCCCAACCGCGCCGTGGAAATCACCCTCCGCTACGGCGCACGGCGGGAAGACGCGAGCCATCCCGTCCTTACCGCTCCAGCTCTCGACGCCCCACTCGTGATCGGCGAGTGGACAGTCACCGGAGACGAAAACCGAGTGCTCGTTGCAAGCGGAGGCGATCTCCGTCGCCCCTGCTTCTTCCGAAGCGTCCAGCGGTTGGCAGAGCCTCTCCAGCACCGCCCCGCCATCCTCGTTCTTTTGATTCTCGGTGCGGTCGCGATGTTCCTCAAAGAAGGGCAGGATGCTCTTTCGCCCCCTTCATCGCCGCAGGTGCAGCCGCCCAGTCTTCATCATCCTGGCCATCGTTCTCGCCATGAAAACCACCGGCACCACACACTTCGCAGCCCCGACCACCCTTTCCTTCAACGCCCCCGTCGTCCCCGCCGGACAAGCCATCTCCCTGGAGATCGCGAACCTCCCGCATTGGCAGGCTCGCACCGGACTCGAACGTCTGGTTGCTCTTCCTTGCGGGAACTACGATCACCATAGTAGGTCTGTTCAAAAAAGGCTTCATCTGGAAATTCGCCGGCCTCGCCCTCGTCGCCGCATCCTTCCTTTCCATCCGTGGTGGCGCACCACTGTTCTTCTTCATCCTCGCCCTCATCGCGCTTGCCTCCATCTCGTGGCGGAAACTGGGATCCATGATCCCGAAAACCAAAACCCGCCCCATCCATTCACCGCCGCTCTCATTCTCTTCGCGTCCGTCCTTTTCATCAGCAACACCCGAGCCGCTGAAGAATTCAAACCCGCCGAATCCATCACCCAGACCTGGCAGATCAAAGACAACCGCCTCCAGGCCACCATGGAGATCACCCTCCGTGCGGAAGCAGGCGACCGTTTCCTCCTGCTGGAATCCCCCGCCACCCTCACCAGCTTCACCGGCCAAGGGCTGAAAGTCACCAAGGAAGGGCAGACATCCGGACTTAAGTCCGCAGCGAAGCCCAAGGGAGAAGACGGCGGACTAAAGTCCGCGTTCCGAGTTCCTACATCCTAACAGCCACAGCCTCCGGTCGCCTCACCGCTACAGCCACATACGAGATGCCCCTCGCACCCCCCGCCCAGCCATGGACTGTCCCCACCGGCGCTGCTGCAATGCGGCAGATCACCCTACGCTATGACCAGTCCGGTTGGGAATTCGTCTCCCGATGCCGCTGCGAAAACCTCCACCGTCCCCGGCTTGAGTGAAAACGAATCCGGAGCTACCATGTTCTTCGGCCCACAGCATCCCGTCACCATCATCGCCCGCCCCGCACAACGCGATATTTCCTCCGAGGAGACGAAATTCTTCGCCGAGGTCTCGAACCTTTTCCTCCCCGGCCCCGGTGTGGTCAACGCCCGCCACCGCATCTCCATCCGCCCCGCCCAAGGCCGGGTTTCCGATCTTCTCCTGAAAATCCCGGCAGGCTTCACCGTCTCCGAGGTTGGCAACGGCCCGGTCGGCACGTGGCGCTTCGATCCCGCGAAACAGGAACTCCGCATTCCCATCGAACCGGCGCAGTCCACCGCATTTGATTTCACCATCAGCACCCAGCAGGGCGCGGATACCCTCCCCGTGGAACTCTCCCTCGCTCCCGTCCGGGTGGAAGGCTCCGCCGGGGAAATCGGATTCCTTGCCCTCGCCTTCGGTAGCGATGCCCAGCCGGAAGCCCTCCAGCCGACAAACCTTTCCCGAGTGAATCCCGAGGACTTCGACCGCGAAGGTGCCCTCCAATCTCCATCCACCATTCTCCACGCCTTCCGCTACGGTTCCGAAGAGGCCTCGCTGAAACTCAACGTCACCGAGGTCGCACCGGAGCTCCGCTCCGAGACATGGCAGCTCGTTTCCCTCGGCGACGACAGGCTCGTCGTCTCCACCGACCTCTCAGTGAACATCACACGCTCCGGAGTCTTCCGTCTCGAAGTCGATATCCCCGAGGGACTCGAAATCGAAACCGCCACCGGCGAGGGACTGAATCATTGGACGGAATCCACCACCGATGGCAAACGCCTCCTGACCCTCCACCTTTCCGCGAAGACGATAGGTAAACGTGATTTCAATATCACTCTCACAGGCCGCCCTCCCGGTGCGCAGGATGACTGGCAGGTGCCACGCATCGCACTGCGCGATTCCTCACGGGAAACGGGGATCGTCACCATCGTGCCCGACCGCGGACTTCAGGTGCGTGCCGTGAACCGGAAGAACATTTCCCAGATCGATCCCGCGCGAACTCACGGAAACCACCAAGGAATCCGCCCGCGCCGCCGCCCGTCCCGGGGCACTCGCTTACCGGATTCTTCAAAGCGATTGGTCGCTTGGCCTCGCCATCAGCAGGCTCGATCCATGGGTGACGGCAAAGGTTTTCCACGAGACCACCCTCCGAGAAGGCCAGACGCTCACCCGCGCTGCGATCTCCTACCGCATCGAAAACGCCGCGCTCAAATCCCTGCGCATCCGCATCCCGGGTCTCGATGAAACCTCCGCCTCCACCGTCCGCGCGACCGGAGACTGCAGTGGCGGATCTTGTCCCGGTCGAAGGGGAAGAAGGACTCTTACGAAATCCGTTTCCAACGCGGCATCGCCGGTGAAACCAATGTCGAGATCGAATACCAGCAGGCTACCAAGGATGCCTCCATTGAAAGCATCGCAGCGATCACTCTGGAGCAAGTACGCCAACTTTCCTACTTCGCAGCGATCCGGGCGGGAGGTCGCCTGGAACTCGATGCCACGGAAATCCCGCGCGGTTGGCAGCGGGCCGACTGGGCGGTCGTCCGCTCGTCCATCGGCCAGACCGCTGGAAATACCGCCCCGCTCCTCCTCTTCCGCGTCGCCGATGCGGAAGCGCCGCTCCCCGTTTCCATCAAACGCCACGAGCTGGAAAGCCTCGAAAAACTCCGCGTCTCCGAAGGCAACCTCACCACACTCATTTCCCCTCTCGGCGATTCACTGACCGCCGTGGAACTGAAAATGCAGGTTACCGGGAAGAGCACCCTCCGCCTCAAACTCCCGGAAAACTCGGATCTCTTCAACGTCCTCGTGAACGACGAAGGAGCCACCCTCGTCCGTGAGAAAGGCGAATGGCTCTTCTACGTTTTCCCTTCCCCGGAGCCGGACCAACCGGCCTCCGTCCGCTTCGTTTATTCCGCGAACGACAGCAAGGGCGGACAACTCCAGGGCCCCGTGCTCAACGTCCCGATGGAGAACCTCACCTGGCGCGTGCTGATTCCCGAAGGCTTCGAGATGACGGACCACGGTGGTGATTTCGATCTCAAGAACGAGGAAAGCTACGGCTCCTTCGGCCTGGACGATTACAAATCCCTCGCGATGAGCAAAAAGCAAAGCGACTCCCAAAGCGCCGTCGCCCTCCTCGACCAGGCGAACACCTGGCTTGCCGCAGGCGACCAGGAAAAAGCCTCCCAGGCATTTTCCAACGCCGTCCGCAGCAACCAGCTCGATGCCGCATCCGGCGAGGACGCCCGCGTCCAACTCCGCGAACTGAAAACCCAGCAAGCCGTCCTCGGACTCAACACCCGCCGCCAAAAACTCGCCATCGACAACCGGGTCGCGGGTCAGCAGGAGAACGCCCAGCTCGAGCGCGCCGCCGAAGCCAACCCGGTTTACAACGGCAGCTTCAACTACGACCCCCGCCAGTTCGACCGCTTCCTCGAAGGCAACTCCGCCGACGAAAACGCCGCCCTGAAGGAGATCGCCAACCGCATCGTCACCCAGCAACTCGCCGCCGAGCCGGCCCCCGTCCCGCTGGACATCACCCTTCCCGAGCGTGGAAAGGTCGTGACCTTCACCCGAAGCGTGCAGGTGGAAAGCGACTCCGAGCACCCGATGGAGATCACCCTGGACATCAAGCAATCCGGTCATAGCTCCGCCTGGCTCGCCATCCCCCTCTGCCTCCTCCTCGGAGCGATGGGGGCAAGGAGGGGCGGATCTCCGATCCGCCCAACTGCCTGATTCTCCATGATTGCGGCCACCCTCAAAAACAACTACCCTCCGTCCATGCAGTCCACCGCCCCAATCCCACGCATCTCCCGGGAAGACTTTCTCTCGGGCGAACTGATCTCGGACTTGAAACATGAAATGGTCGCGGGACTCGTTTATGCGATGTCCGGTGGTTCCATGAACCATCAGCGAGTTGCCCGGAATTTTTCTCGCGAAGCGGGAAACGGAATTAGCGGAGAGGGCTGCGAAGCAACCACCTCCGACTTTCTCCTCCGCATTGATCTGGGAAATGACGACGAAGCCTTCTACTACCCGGATGCGATGATCGTTTGCGAACCCATCTCCGGAGGCGATCGTTTCACGGAGGCACCCACGGTCATACTCGAAGTCCTCAGCCACTCCACCCGTCGCAACGACGAGGTACAGAAACTTCGCGACTACCTCACGGTCCCGTCGGTTCAGAGCATCATCCTCTCAGAGGCGGACTCCCCGGACGTCCGCATTTATCGACGTAAGGAATCCGGCTTCGTGATCGAGGCTCTCAGCGGGGTGGACCAGACCCTTGAACTGCCCGAAGTGAACCTCTCCATCCCTTTCACGGAACTTTTCCGCGACGTGGATTTCGAAAACAAGGAACCTCTCCCAAGGTTTCCGTAAAGGGGAGCTGCCGAGACCGGCGACGAGACGGTGCCCCCGCTGCACCAGAAGCCAGTGACTTTTGCGGGCGATTTGCCCCATCGGGCTGCGAAATGCCCGATGCTCCGGCACCGCCGCCCCGTCCGGACGCCCCGCTTTGGGTCTGATTTTTTTCGGTGGACGAATCCGGTTGAGGCTTCGGTTCCAGGGAACGAGGCACCGCTTGATGATACGGGCGGAAAGGCGCGTTGCAAAGGCCACGGTTGGCGTCTTCCAGATCAGCACCCAAACGGAACGCGGGACTTCAGCCCGCCCCAGTACCCCAGACCAATGCATCTGCTCAGTGCTCCGGGGCGAGCTGAAGACTCGCGTTCCATCAGATGCTCGAAAGCCTGCGGCGTCTGGAAAAACACCAAAAAAATCACACCCCCCCCGCTTTCCACGGCTTGCCGTTTGGCACGGCGGCTGTTTAATGAAGCCCCATGGGGAAACCGGAGGAATCAAGCGAACACCCCGGCCGCAGAGCCGACACTCCCATTGGGATCGCACCCCGGGGATGGCTGCAGATCGCGAGGCGGGTCTGGCAGCAGGCGGGAAAGGACAATGTCCAGATCGTCTCGGCCGGCGTGGCGTTCTACTTTTTCCTGAGCCTGTTTCCTGCCATCGCGGCATTCCTTTCGCTCTACGGCATGATCATGAGTCCCGAAAAAGCGGCGGAACAGGTGGGCAGGCTTGAATCCTTCCTGCCGGAGGATTCCTACCAGCCCATCGCCGATTTTGCGGACGCACTCACCAACAGCGCCAGTCCCTCGCTCGGCTGGGGCGTGGCGTTTAGCATCCTGCTCGGCGTGTTCAGCGCCAACAAGGGCACCAGCGCTCTCTTCACCGGCCTCAATATCGCCTACAATCAGAAGGACTCCCGCTCCTTCGTCCGCCGCTTCCTGCTGACGTTTGGAGTCACCCTCGGCACGGTTCTTGCGGGCGGCCTGTTGCTCGCCCTGGTGGCGGTGATTCCGGCGATCGCAAAAGCGCTTTCGCTGCCGGCCATGACCGAGACCATACTCAACGTGCTCCGCTGGCCGCTGATCGTGATCCTCGGTTTCGGAGTCCTCGCGTTTCTCTACAAGGCAGCGCCGAACCGCACCAACCCGCAATGGCGCTGGGTTACTCCGGGATCAATCGTGGCCGTGCTTCTCTGGCTGCTCGGTTCGGCGGGTTTCTCCTGGTACATCGAGAGTTTTGGAAACATGTCCAGAACCTACGGCAGCCTCGCCGGGATCGTGGTTCTGATGCTATGGTTTTTCATCACCGCCTACGCGATCCTGCTGGGAGCCGAAATCAACGGTGAAAGCGAATACCAGACCGTCCGCGATTCCACTGTGGATCCGGAAAAGCCCATGGGTTCCAGAGGGGCCTACCACGCCGATCACGTCGTCGGTGGCGACGGATCTTCCGAAGCCAGGGAGGATGGCGGGCAGGAAAAAAGCTGAAGCCGCGTGTCTATCCTTCCTCCCCCTCGCCGAGGATCATCTCATCGTAAAGCTCCCGATAGACAACCAGCGCGACCAGGGTCAGCGGCGTTGCGATGATAAAACCAAGCGGGCCGAAGACCAGGCCGAGCGCAACTGTGGAAATGAGCGTGAGAACGGGTGGCAGCGATGCCTTGGAGCTGAGGACGGCGGGTGTGATGAGATTGCTCTCCAATATCTGGACGCCGAAATACACAGAAGCGGCGAACAGTGCCTCCTTCGGTGATTGGGCAAGGGCGAGCACGATTCCCGGCACTGCGGAGAGGAAGGGGCCGACGTAGGGGATGAGCTGGAACAAGCCCGCGATGATGCCGAGCAGCAGTGCGAATTTCATCCCGACCAGCCACAGGCCGACTCCGGTGAGAACCCCGACGATGAGCATCGCCAACCCTTGCCCGGTGAGCCAATGCCAAAGGGCATCCCCCATCTTGCGCATCACCTCGGCAAGGCGCGGCCTGACGTTCTTCGGAAACAGAGAGAGGAGGCCTGTCTCGTAAAGTTCCGGCTGCCACACCAGGAACAAAGCGAGGACGAAGACCAGCAGCGCCCCGGAGACAAAACTGAAGAGGGCGCCCACGATATTGCTGAGCGCGGTTCCGAAATCCACGAGCCGCCCCGAGGCGACATCCGACAGCTCACGGGCATCGTCCCCATTGCCAACCAACCCTTTCACCATCTCTGACGAGGAAAGTTGTTTCCACGCATCCATGAGCGATTTTTGGAGATCGGAGAAACCGGACACAAGACCCGGCCCCGCAAGGCTGCCGACAAGAACAAACACACCTAACACTGCAAACACGATGGCCAGGAGCCACACCTTTCGGGATCCGGGGAAACGCTTGGCAAGGCGGCTGGCTCCCTGGTGCAGACCGGTCGCCAGGATCGCGGCAGTGATGAGGATGAGCACGGCCTGCATCGCCTGATAGACCATCCAGCCAATGACGATCAGGATGGCGAGGGCGAACAGCGTTTTCGGGGAAATGCGTTTGGACATATGAATTTCGGGTCTTTTATCCGGCGTCACGGAAACACGCCGCAATGATGCTATCGCAGAAAACATACCAGCCTACCGACAGACCACCCCGAAGAAGAGGCACCATAACGGGCGGCTCATCAGGAGCCTGTCTGGGATCCAGGGTTGTGAAATATAATATTTAAGATTGTTCAAGGCATCCCAAACTCGCCGCACAAAGTCGGAAATGCAAGTTCGCGCGTGGGTCACATATCCGTTGCATTTCGCGAACCTCGCCTTGCATAATTCTAATATATCATCGGCTTCTGATATGCCTTCCGATCATTCAGGAATCGCTTCCAACCCTTGCGAAATGTTGACCACGGTGGACTCTCTAACATTTTTCGGATGACTGGAATGGATCACGCTCACTAGTTTCCAAACCGGATCCAAACGATCCGCAACCAACCATAAATCTATGAAAACAAATACACACACATTACCATGCGCATTGTTCCTCGGCCTTCTCACATCGTCGGGAGCATTCGCGAAAGACCCATACGCCAAAGCCGATGACAGCTGGATCAGCATCAGCGGCGAAGTGAAAGACGTCACGGCTGATGCCTTCAAACTCGACTACGGCGACGGTGAGATCATCGTCGAAATGGACGACTGGGATTCTGACGCGGACGGCTTCAAGCTTGTCGATGGCGACAAGGTCAACGTTTACGGATACGTCGATGACGACCTCTATGAGACCAGATCCATCGAGGCTGGCAGCGTTTACGTCGAAAGTCTCGGCACCTACTTCTATGCGAGTAGCGAGGACGAGGAGGGAGGCGTCGATGTTTACCCTGCCTATACTACTGCGGCTGTAGTAGTTCCCGGAGCGCTCGAACTCACCGGTACCGTGACGGAAGTCACCGGACGCGAGTTCACCATCGACACCGGCACTTCCAAGATGACGGTCGATACCGTCGGGATGAGCTACAACCCGATGGATGACGAAGGCTTCCAGAAAATCTCCAAAGACGACCGCGTCAGGGTCTATGGAAACATTGACGTGAATCTCTTCGAGAAAACCGAATTCGCGGCAACGACGGTCGTGACCCTCAAGGACGCCAGCCGCAAGTAGTCAACCGAAGAACCGGCATTGACGTCCGCCCCCCTCCGGTAGCCGGGGGAGGGCGAAGGGGTCTTACCTTTGCGGCATCCGTCCTTTTGCTTGCGGGCAAAGCACGTTCCGCCCAAGTTCCCCGCGTGCCGGAGGACGACGAACCAACAACGATTTCCGAGATCAGGCGCGCCATCGAAGCCGAGGACGGCAGCGCTCTTCTCGCTGCCGCCGAGAACGTCCACTACGCCGACCTGGCGGAGCTTTACGAGGAACTCAACGATACGGAGCGCGACTTCCTTTTTACCACCATCGGCCCGGAGCTGGCCACCGACGTCGTCGCCGAACTGCCGGACTCCCTGATCGAGGATTCGCTCAACCATTTCAAGCCGGCCCAGCTCCGCTTCCTTCTCTCCAATCTCTCCGACGACGACCGGGTGGATATTTTCCAAGTCGTCTCCAAAGAGGCGCAGGTGCGCTTTTTCTCACTCCTCGGCCTACGCGACAAGCAGCTCACCGAGAGCCTTCTGAAATACGAGGAGGACACGGCGGGCGGGCGCATGACCACCCAGGTAGGCCGCATCACCGGCGACATGACCGTGAAACAGGCGGTCGCAATACTCCGCCGCGACCGGGAGGACACGGAGACCCTGGCGCGGATTTTCGTGGTGGATGTGCAGGGCCGCCTGGTCGGAAAAGTCAGGCTCCGCGATCTCGCGTTCAACACATGGGACACCCCCATCCGCGACATCATGGACACCGTGGATGAATTCACCCTCGCCACCGCTGACCAGGAGGACGCCGCCCGGCTGCTCTCCCGTTATGACCTCGTGGTGCTGCCCGTCGTCGATGAGTTCCACCACCTTCTCGGCGTGATCACATACGATGACGCGCTGGAGATCATGCAGGAGGAGTCCACCGAGGATATGGAAAAACTCGGCGGTATCGGCGGGGAGCAGACGGAGCTGACCTACCTGAACACGACAGTTCCCACGCATTACCGCCGCCGCGTGATCTGGCTGGTGGGCCTGGCGTTCGTCTCGATTCTTTCCGGCTACGTGATGTTCCGCTTCAGTGGTGTTTTGGAAAAAGCCTTCGTCCTGTCCCTTTTCCTGCCGATGGTGGTAGCCGCCGGAGGGAACGCCGGAGGACAGGCCGCGACGATGGTCATCCGCGCCCTCGCCCTCGGTGAGATCGGAACTGGCACGGCTCTGCGCATCGCATGGAAGGAGGCGCGGGTCGGCATCTTTCTTGGCATGACCCTGGGCATCGCCATCGCCGCTTTCATCACGTTCGTCCTGCCCCGGTTCCACCCGGCCGCCCCGGAACAGTTCACGTTTCTGCGGCTTTCGCTCGCGGTGGCCGCAGCCATCACCATACAGGTTCTCTCCGCCACCACGCTCGGAGCACTGCTCCCCATCACCGCACGCGCCATCAGGCTCGACCCGGCGGTCGTCTCCGCGCCATCCCTCGCCTCCATCGTGGATGTCTCCGGCATGCTCATCTACTTCGGCACGGCAGCGGCCATCCTGAACCTGTGACTGCTTCCGGGAGGAAGGGCAGGGCCTCGACGTTGGAAATTTATCAACCGCAGATGAACGGGATGAACGCAGATTGAAGAAAAGATGATGGTTTCAAATCATCCTAAACTGGCAAATCCGCATGAAATTCTCTTAAAATAAAATCTCATCCTCATCATCTGCGTCGATCCCGTCCATCGGCGGTTAAATACCTCCTCTCTACCCGATGCAGATCCAATGTAGGCGCCCTGAGGAAAAGGCAGTTTCTTGTTTTGAATTTCGTGCTTCATGCTTAGAATTTCCGAAATGGACGCCCTAATCAAACATCTCGAAAACGGGGAGGAACTCGGCTCGCGGGAAATCGAAGTCGCAGCGAACCTCCTGCTAGACGAATCCGTATGCGATGACAAGAAGCAGCGCCTGCTCCTGGCTCTGTCGAAGAAGGGGGAATCGCCCGCCGAGATCGCCGGTTTCGTGGAGACGTTTCTCGAACACGCCGTCGATCCGATGATCGCGGATTTGGAACTTGAGGGACCCACGCTCGATGTCTGCGGAACAGGCGGCGACAAGCTGGATCTCTTCAATGTCTCCACCACCGCGATGTTCATCGCGGCGGCTGCGGGAGCTACGGTGGTGAAGCACGGGAACCGGGGAATCACCTCGAAAAGCGGTGGCGCGGACGTGCTTGAAGCGCTGGGCATCCGTATCGATCTTCCGCCGGAAGGCTTCCGGGAATGCATCCGGAAAGCGGGGATCGGATTCCTCTTCGCGCCGAACTACCACCCGGCTTTCAAAGCGGTCGCATCCGTCAGGAAAAAACTCGCCGTCGGAGGGCATCGGAGCATTTTCAATCTCATCGGGCCGCTCCTGAATCCCGCGCGTCCGCAGTGCCAGCTTGTCGGCGTTTCCGACCGCTCGCTATGCCCCGCCTTCGCGGAAATTCTTCAGCGCCTGGGCCGGGAGAGTGCCTGGGTCGTCAGTGGAAACGCTCCGGGGCACCAGGCCGTGGACGAGGTTTCCCTGATGGGATCCACCCTGATCTGCAAGTCCGGCGCATACCAGGATCTGGAGGACGAGGAGATCAACCCGGAGGATTTCGGAATGAGGAAATGCACGGTGGGGGAACTCAAGGGCGGCGATGCGAGGGCCAACGCTACCATTCTGGAAAACATCCTCTCCGGGAAAGACACCGGCCCGAAGGCGGACATCACGGTTCTTAACGCCGCCGCCGCTCTCGCATGCGCGGGACTGGCCGATCACATGGGTGACGCGATCGACATTGCCCGCGAGACGATTTCCTCCGGAGCCGCTCTCGAAAAGCTGCGGCTTTTCCAGGAAGCAGCGAGGTAGAAATCTTCACGCTCCGCCTATTTCAGCTCCGCGGCGATCTCCGCTGCGAGCCGATCCACCAGGCGGCTTTGCGCCTCGGCGAGTTTCTCGAAACCGTCCTGGAGAAGCGGCTCGCGGATTGTCGAAGTCCTGCTCGCGATGAGGCGGCTGCTCGGCAGGGAATAGGCGCGCCACGAGGCTTCCAGGAGGGCGTCACCATCGGCAGTGCCGTGGAACTGGTTCACATCGACCGTGATCTGATAGCGGAGTTCGCTTTCCTTGGAAAAAGGGTATTGCCGGATGTTTCCCGTGCCCATGCGTATGCCGAGATCGGTGCCGAGGGTGCGGCTGAAGTTCCCCGATAGGTCGCCTGCCCAGCGGTGCTCATCGGAGACTTCCATTTTTGTGGGGGTGCTCTGGAAGACGAGATACGGCCTTTCCTGGAGATAGTCGGCCATGGTCACGGGGCCGATACCTATGCCCGCCCCGCCGCCGGAAGGAGCGATGCCGGAAGGAGCGAGCACGTAGTAGTTTCCGCCACCACCACACGAGGCGAGAAAGAGGCATGTGAGAAGTGTTGTGAGAATTTTCATAAGGTGGGATGGGGGTGCGGTTCAACGGCGTGCGCGGGGAATTTTGTTCGTGTTCGGATCTTTCCCGAAGAGCAGGGAGTTCGGCTTGTCGGCAAGTTCGGAGACGAGCCGGTCGATGGAGCGGACGGTGCCGCGAAGCTCGTCGAGGGTTCTACGGAGGTCACCGTAGATCGCGCCCTCGGTGGAAAGCGGCTCGAGAGTGGCGTTCAGATTTGCCAACGTGAGCCGGAGATCCGCCGGGATGGACTGTGTCTCGTCGCTGGCGATGAGGGTCTTCAGGGCGGAGACCGTTTCGTTCATCTCTTTCAGGGTGGCCTGCGCGTCGGCCACCACCCCCTCATCCGCCGTGAGGGTGTCGTCGATGCTGGAGAGGGTCCTGGTCGTTTGCTTCGAGGTCTCTGAAAAGTCCGCGATGAGCGTCTCCAGGCCGAGACCGTTGATCTTGTCCAGGAGGGCGGCGACCTTGTCCTCGAGGCGCCCAAGCCCGGACTCGACCGTCGGGAGGACGTTGTATCCGTCGATGGTTTCCGCCGCGACTTTTCCGAGCGCCGGATAATAGTCGAGATCCACGTAAAGCTGTCCGGTGATGAGGCTGCTGGACCGCAGGGACGCCCGCAGGCGGCTGGAGATGGCTTCGGAGAAACCCGCGGCATCCGCGTCGATCAGATTGGGCGGGAAGTTTTTCTCCAGCAACCGGGTATCAAGCTGGATGAGGACGGGCATCTCTTCAATGGTCGGGTTCTCGATAATGGAATAGGAAATCTCGGAAACGCGTCCGATTTTGATTCCACGGAACTCGACGGGAGCGCCTTTCCTCAGACCACGCAGGGACTGGCTCACGAGCAGCAGGAACTCGGTGCCGCCCTTGAATCGGCTCACCTCGGCCTGCTCCTCGCTATTATAAAGGACTGTCGTCGCGCCATCTTCGAGCGGCTCCCCTTCGAGACCCTCCTCGGGATAATCGATCGAAACCCGGCCGGAAACAAGCGAGTCGAGCGAAGGAAGCTCCAGGTTGAACCCCTCGGTGCCGACGTCGAGCTTCACTCCGCTGGTTTTCCAGAAAAGTGCCTGGTCGGTCACCAGCCCTGCGAATTTCTCCTCGATGAACGCGCCGAAACGGACGGTCTTCTCATCCGGAAAAAACTCCCGGCTCTCGATTTTCCCGACCATGGTATCGCGGAAATAGATGCCGCTTCCGACATCGACGGAACCCGGCTTCTTCGCCTCCAGAACCAGGCGGAGACCGGGGACGCTGCCGGGTGTCAGCGGCGGGTTTTCCAAGCCCACGAAGTTCCGCTTTTTCCCGGCGTCCTTGTCCATGGCGACCGGGATCCAGTTCGATGTAGGCTCCGCTGATGAGCGTGCCAAGACCGGAAACCGAGCTGCCCTGCACCCTCGCCCGGACAACCCAGAACTGCGAACCCTCGTGGACGAGGTGCATGTGGTCGGGCTTGATGCGGAGGGTGGCTTCCACGTCCAGGTTATCATTCAAAAGGATGTCCTCTAACTTGCCGATGGTGACGTTGCGGCATTTCACTTCCGTTTTCCCCACGGCGAGATCGGCCGCGTTTTCAAATCGCACGGAGATGGTCTCGCCTTTTTCATCGTGGCTGCGCTTCACCAGCCAGAGGCCGAGAAGGAGCGCGACCAGCGGGACGATCCACACGGGGTTGAAGCTCTTGCTTGTTTTCACCTGCGGGTGGATTTCTTCGGAGGAGGATTCTGTCATGATTGTTCTGAGTTGCGGATGCGATCCCAGATAAGGCGCGGATCGAAAGCATGCGCGGAAAGCTTCGTGAGGATGACCATCAGGCCGAAGGCGATGGCTGCGCCGCCGGGACGTATCGCCATCAGGTTCCCCATTTGGATGAGGCCGACGAGAATGGCGACGACGAACACATCCACCATCGACCACCGCCCGACCAGCTCGGTGAGCCAGTAGATTTTGTTCGCGCGTGACGGATTGATTTTCAAGTGCCCCGTGGCGGCCGCCGTGAGGACTCCGATGGCGATGAATTTCAGCCCCGGGATCATGACGCTGGCGATGAAAATGATGACTGCCACCGGATAGGCGTGCATTTGCCAGAATGTCGCCACCCCGCCTATGATCGTGGAGTTCTCCTCCGCCCCGAGCTGGGTGACGACCATGATGGGAAGGATGTTCGCGGGTATGAAGGCGAGCACGCCGGCGATGCCGTACGCGATGGTTCGCTCGATGCTTTTTTCCTTCCGGGCATGCAGCGCGGAGCCGCAACGGTCGCAGACGTGGAGCGCGGCGTCGCTCACTTTCAGGCAGGTGTGACAGCTAGCCATGCCGGATTCGAGCGTGCTTCGGCCTTTTGCCATCATGCTTTTCCCCTCCCGGATTTCGCCAGCTCGATGCGATCCCAAAGCTCGACCCTGTCGATGCCCCCGACCGCGCCGGCCAGGCAGACCATCAGCCCCGCGACCGACCAGAAACCGATACCGAGATCCACGTCGGCCAGCTTCACAAGCTTCAGCAGGCTGATAATCGCGCCGAGGAAAAACACCTCCACCATTACCCACGGCTGGAACATCTGGAACCAGCCCATCACCGCCGGCGCGCATGGAGCCGCCTTGCCAGCAAGCAAGGGGACACTCAGATACAGCAATGAAACGATCAGCAAAAACGGCAGGATGACGACGAACACAAGTATGGCCACGGCGATGATCTGGCCATCGGTTTGCCAGAGGCTGACGACGGCACCAGGCACGGAAACGGCGTTTTTGTTCCCCAGCGCATCCATCGAGATGAAGGGAAAAAGAAGTGCCATCGCCAGCAGGCAGAGCGCCGTGAATCCAAAGGACGCGGCCTTCGGGAGACTGGACTTCCTGTTCCTGTAGAGCACCTGTCCACACTCCTGGCAGTGCGCGGCCTCGCCCTCTTCGATGAGATCCACCAGATGGGATGTGTCGCAGAAGTGACAGGCGATCCGATGAACGCGGCTGTCAACCCTGGGCCAGGTATGGGAGTGGTGGTGTTTCATGCGGGGCGGACGAAAGACTCCGGGGTCGGCGAATGTGGCAACTCCTGATCGTCGTGGAAAGTGACCCTGCCCCTCGTTCCATTGAAGTCAAACGACTATCCCCGCGCAGCCCTTCCGCAGGATGGCAAACAAATCTCTTGACGCTGCCCCCATTGCAATCTTCATTCCGCCCGCCCGCAAAATTTTGTGTGTGCCCATCTAATGGGTGAATTGTCTCCAGTTATCCCGTTCCACAGCCGCCAAGCCTCTCATGCCATCCAAAACAACCGCGAAAAAGCCCGCCGCCAAGAAACCGACGAAAGCAGTTTCAAAAGCCAAGCCGGCCAAGAAAGCAGCCGCTAAGCCGGCAGCGAAAAAAGCAGCCCCGGCGAAGGCGAAGAAAGCGGCCAAGCCCGCTCCGAAGAAAGTGGCGGCAAAAGCTCCCGTTACAAAAAAAGCAGCTCCTAAGAAAGTAGCTCCGAAAGCGAAATCCCCCGCAAAACCGGCTAAGAAAAAAGCAGCCTCCGTCAAGCCGGCGCCTGCGGCGAAAAACGCGAAGAAAGAATCTGTTGCAGATGCCGCCGCGGCTGCTGAGAAGTCGAAAAAGACGCCGAAGCGCCGCATCGACACCCCCGAGATCCAGGAAAAAATCCGCGAGCTCATCAAGCTTGCCAAGGAGCAGGAGTACCTCACCTATGACGACATCAACGAAATCCTCCCGAACGACCTCGTCGATCCGGAGGACGTGGAGGCCATCATGGAGCGCCTCCGGAACATGGAGTTCGACATCATCGACGCCTCCGAGGTTGACCGTTTCAAAGACAAGAAACGCGACGAGGGCGACGGGGAGGAAGAGGAGGTCAAGGCCGACCAGAAGCTCGACATTCTCGACGATCCGGTTCGGATGTATCTCAAGCAGATGGGTCAGGTCCCGCTTCTCACCCGCGAGCAGGAGGTGGAAATTTCCAAACGAATCGAGGACGCGGAGATCGAGGTTTCCAAGAACCTTCACCAGTTCGGATTCATCACGGACTGCTATCTGGAACTTGCCGAAAAACTCGTGAAGGGAAAAGAGCGCTTCGACCGCGTGATCCTCGACAAGAAGATCGAGTCGCGCGAGCGCTACATGAAAGGCCTTCCGAAGCTTTGCGATCAGCTCAAAGCCCTCCACGAGGAGAACAGCAACATTTTCCGCCAACTCTCCGCGAAGAACCCGCGTGGAAAGAAAAGGCTCGAGGAAACGTTCGAGAAAAACCTCGGCACCATGCACCGCATCTACGTCCGCTTCTATTACAAGCAGAAGGTCGTGGAGGATTTCTGCGAAGGGGTTGACGAATACATCGAGCTTTTCTGGAAGTACTCCGCCGCCTCGCCACCCACCCGGACGACAGCGAGTTCGTCAGCAAGATGCGCGAAGTCCAGCAGCGTGCATGGCTAAACGACGAAACCTTCGAGCCTCTCTACAAGCAGCTCCGCCACTGGATGAAAGAGGCTCTCAAGGCGAAGACCGAAATGGTCGAGGCCAACCTCCGCCTCGTCATTTCCATTGCCAAAAAATACACCAACCGAGGTCTCTCCTTCCTCGACCTCATCCAGGAAGGCAACATGGGTCTCATGAAAGCGGTCGAGAAATTCGAATACCGCCGCGGCTACAAATTCTCCACCTACGCAACGTGGTGGATCCGCCAGGCGATCACCCGCTCCATTGCCGACCAGGCACGCACCATCCGCATCCCAGTCCACATGATCGAGACGATTAACAAGCTGATGCGCGTGCAGAAGCAACTCGTCCAGGAATACGGCCGCGAACCTTCCCCGGAAGAAATCGCCGAGGAAATCCACCTTCCCGTCGAGCGTGTCCGCGCCGTCCTGAAAATGGCGCAGCAGCCGATCTCGCTGCAGGCACCCGTCGGTGACTCGGACGATACTTCCTTCGGTGATTTCATCGAGGACAAGGCCGCCGACAACCCGATGGAGGAAGCCGGTTTCTCCATGCTCAAAGACAAGATCAAGGACGTCCTCGACACGCTCACCGAGCGCGAGCGTGAGGTTCTCGAGCAACGCTTCGGCCTCAAGGACGGCTACAGCCGCACCCTCGAGGAAGTCGGCCGCCAGTTCCAGGTCACCCGCGAGCGCATCCGCCAGATCGAGGCCAAAGCCCTCCGGAAAATGCGTCACCCGACGCGTATCCGTAAACTGGAAGGCTTCATCGAACTGCCGGGAGCGTGACCCGTGGGGGCGGTCTTCGGTCGTCTCCCGCTTACCATTTCGCCCATCAGGGAGGCGTGACGTTCAACATGTTCCTACGGGCTTTGTTGAGAAATTTCTTATCGAACGTCTTCATTTCAAGACCGCTGCTTCGGATGTAGTGCAAAGCATCCGCGAAATCAAAACCTTCATCAAACCAATCCAACACCTGAAACACCGCCGTCCTGTCATCAACGGTCACGTCCGGAAGCCGCAGCAGCGAACGGATGGAGACGGAGATCTCCTCTCTGGAAAAACCGTAAACCGCACGCAACACCCATTCGGACTCCAACAACACGCTTTCCACAAGATGGACACGCTTCTCCTCGAACAGCCGCCGGGCACGCCTTCCCTCCGCGGGATGGTCGTCAACCAGGAAACGGATGACCACGTTCGTATCGACGGCCATCATTTCCATGATTCACCTAGCGCTCGGCTGATGCCCTCTTCCATTTGTGCGACGGTTACGCCCTTCCGCTTCGGCTTGAGCATTCCGGCAACGTCGCCCACCTCCAGAAGTTCGGTTTCATCAGGCACGGCCACTCCACGCGAAAGAGTCTGGAGGATCTCCGCCTGGAGGCTCCTGGAATTTGCTTTTGCCCGTCGCTTGTAGGCGCAGTGCAACGGCTCGGGGATATTTTTCAGTGTAATGGAAGCCATGAGAGGAATATAAACAACCGGAACGGTTGCGCAAGGAACTAAGTTCCGCCATGGTCGAATCCGCCAAAAACCATCGCTAAGGAATAACTTTTCCAGATGACCCGGATACCGCCCTTGTGATTTCGTCGTGTTCCGCCATTTTCTCTCACGAGTCCTCCAGATTTTCCGCAGATCCATGCAGCCTTCAGATTTCACAAAGATCGAGTCCATCTTCGTCCGCCACCGGAATTGCCTTCTGGTTCGGGGTCATTTCCCGGCCATTTATACGGATTACTATCTGCACCTCGCGGATCACGCCATCCGCTATCCGGGGGAGCTGGATCAGATGCTTAAGGACGCGCTGGCCATGCTCACTCTCCACCTTACCGCACGTCCCTGGGCGGAGACGATCGCGTGGACGGCAAACCTGCGCGCGCCACGCATCAATCTGTTTGTAACCGGCTCATCCACCGAGGAGTATGTGACCGGTAGGGTATTCACCCAGGATATCCGCGAGCCTGACAGGAACTTTTTCTATTCCCAGACCACGGTTCCAACCTCGCAGGAACCGCGCACGTCCACCATGGAAGTGGATGGCCGGGATCCCGTGCTTTGGATTTCCCAGTTTTACGAACAGTCGGAACAACGACCGGCGCGAGCCTTCCGCCTGGATGATGAGAATTTCGCTCTCGTGGCCGCACAGCCGGACGCGGATCTCGAGTGGTTGGAGAGCCTGACTTGCGAGGACGTCGCGAAAATCACGGAGACGGAGGAAACAAGCCTTCTCGAGACCCGGCCTTTCCGTTTCCACTGCGGCTGCACGGCGGAAAAAATCATTCCGATTCTTGGGGGCTGGCGGGAGAAACCGGAGGAGCTGTTCCAGGGCGAGGATTCGATCAGCGTCCAGTGTCCCCGCTGCGCCGCCAGCTACCTGATCAACCGGGACATGATTTAGATCCGGTGCGACCTACGCCATCGCGTTGTTCAAAAAAACTTGAACAAACTTTCCTCACCGGATAGTCAACGGATGTGGATTTGCCAGCCCATGAACCCGAGACCGATTCCTCCGGCCTGTCATCGCTGCAGGGACAGGTGGTTGATTTCTTCGTGGACGGGGTGCGGGTGCTGGGTCTGCCAAGGTCGCTCGGGGAGATCTACGGGCTTCTGTTCATTTCCAAGGAACCGCTGTCGCTGGATGACCTGGTTCGCATGCTGGGCATTTCCAAAGGATCGGCAAGCCAGGGACTCCGGACATTGAGAACCCTCGGCGCCGTCCGCGAAGTATCGAACAACGGTGACCGGCGCACCTATTACGAACCGGCTGTCGATTTGAAACGGCTTGTGGGCGGGTTCATCCGCGAGCAGGTGCGGCCTCACCTCGAAAGTGGTGCCACCAAGCTGCAGCGCCTTGAAGAAACGGCCAATGCAACGGAAGATCCCGCCGAACGGGAGTTTTTCACAGAACGCGTGGAACGCCTGGAAGCCTGGATGAAACGGGGCGGGCAGGTGCTTCCGATGCTTCAAAAAATACTGGGACAATGACCGAAGACGATCCGAACACCCCCCGATGGTTCTGCGTCCGCACCCAGACGAAGCGGGAGCACATCGCAGCGAAGCACCTCCGCGAACTCGAGGGAATCGAGGTGTTCTGTCCCCGGATCAAATACCGGAAGGCCACCCGGCGGGGGAAAATTTGGTGGCTGGAGCCTCTTTTTCCCGGATATCTGCTCGCGAAATTCGATCTTTCCGAAATGGAACGGGCTGTGACCTTTTGCCAGGGTGTGAGAGGCATGGTTCGGTTTGGCACCGAGATCCCCGATGTGCCCGAAACCTTCGTCCTTTCCCTGATCGAGCAGGTTAAGAAGCAGGCGGCGGACGACAGGGAGCTGATCACCGTTTCCCCAGCCGTGAACGTCGGCGACGAGGTGGAAATCGCCACCGGCCCGTTTCAAGGGATGAAAGGAACCATCCAGAGCGTGGCTTCGGCGGCGGAGCGGGTAAAAGTGCTTCTGGAGTTTCTCGGCCAGACTCAACCCGTCGATCTCGACCTGTTTTCCATCCTGCTTCCGGGCAAGCCCATCCCGGATTTCTGACGGTATGGAAAAGATCCGGCTGTTTGTTCATTTTTTATTGAACTTTCCTCGTGTCTGCCTCTCCATCTGCTCCGCAACGCACAATGCGGAGCGCTTTCAAATTCAATCACACCAATCCTGCGGTTTTTCTCCCAAAAAAGGGGAAATCGACCAAGGGCGGTAGCGTGCCGAAACTCAATCCCTCCGCTTCGCCTCCCCCTCTTCGTTGAGATTTAGAGTTTAAGATTTAAAGTCTAATGCGTTTCCTGATCGTCGGCGCCGGTTTCTCCGGACTGGTGGCAGCCCACCGACTCTCAAACGCCGGGCATACCTGCACCATAGTTGACCGCCGTTCCCACCTTGCGGGAAACGCGCACGACTCCCATGACAAGGCTGGTGTCCTGACCCACAACTACGGCCCGCACTATTTCCGAACAAATTCGCAGCGCATCATTGACTATCTTTCCGCCTTCACCGGCTGGCATCCCGTCGATTACACGATCAAATCCTACACCGAGGGGAAATACTGGCCTTTTCCGGTCAACCTCAACACCTTCGAGACCCTCATCGGGAAACCCGCCACCACGGCGGATTTCGAAGACTACATCGCCAAGAACCGCCACGATATTCCGGCACCGAAGAACTCCGAGGAGGTGATCCTCTCCCAGGTCGGCTCACGGCTATACGAACTGTTTTTCGAGGGATACACATTGAAACAATGGAAGCGGCATCCCCGTGAGCTCGACCCGTCCGTCTGCGGGCGCATCCCGATCCGGACGAACCGTGACGACCGCTACCTTTCAGAGGAATTCCAGGCGCTCCCGGACAAAGGCTACACCAGCCTACTGGAAAACATCCTCGCCGATTCCCCGAACACCACACTCCACCTCAACACGGATTTCCGGGAAGCCCGCAATCGGTTTCCTCACGACCTCCTGATTTTTTCCGGAGCCATTGATGAGTATTTCGAGAGAAAATTCGGATCACTCCCCTACCGATCCCTGCGCTTCGAGCACGAATCGTTCTCTGCGTCGGAGCTAGTCTCACGGGAAAAACTTTCAGGAAAGCCGGGCTTCTGGCAGTCGGCCATGCAGGTGAACTACCCGGGAAAAGACATTCCTTTCACCCGCATCGTCGAAATAAAACACGCTACCGGGCAAAAAATAGACGCCACCACCATCGTCCGCGAGTTCCCCGACGACTGGAACACATCCAAGGAACCCTACTACCCGGTTCCGGCTCCCGATGCCATAGCGGCATATCGGAAATACGCGGCTCTGGCAGCGGCCGAGACCAATACCACGTTCATAGGGCGCCTTGCCACCTACCGGTATTACAACATGGATCAGGTGACCGGCATGGCTCTCGCCGCATCCGAGAAACTAATAAAACGATTTTCCTGATCGGAAATCATGGAACTGAACGGCGCCCATCAGATGGCAAGAATCCTTCAGGATACGGATATCGCTACCTCGTCGTTCTCGCAGTGAATGTCCACGGTTACCAGCGCTTCACCAACGGTCTCGTTCTGGCCATTGAACCTTGAGCCGGAAAACATCAGGCTCGCACTCGAAACCCTTGCCACAATCGGATACCAGCCGAGGACGCCACGAGGAAAAGGACACTCAAGTCCCACGGCCATCGCGTCTCCGTATCGAAAGAAGAAAGCCTTTCTCCTAAAAATTCCTCTTCGCAAAGAAATGAAAATAGCAATCGTAACAGGTTCCGCCGGGCTTATCGGCTCTGAATCCACCAAAGCGCTCCATGCAGAAGGCTTCACCGTCATTGGCATCGACAATGACATGCGCGCCTATTTCTTCGGAACGGAAGCCTCCACAAAAGGTAACAACTCCCTGTTAGAGCAGCTCCCGAACTATGTTTCTCGACCCGTCGATATCAGGGACTGGAATGCCACCGAAAACATCTTCAAGGAGTTCGGAACCGACATCAGACTCGTCGTCCACACCGCCGCGCAACCCTCCCACGACTGGGCAGCGCGCGAACCCCTCACCGACTTCGGCGTAAACGCCACCGGCACTCTCCACGTTCTCGAGGCAACCCGTCTGCACTGCCCCGATGCGGTCTTCATTTTCACCAGCACGAACAAGGTTTACGGCGACACGCCGAACCACCTTCCCCTTATCGAACTGGAAGAGCGCTGGGAGATCGAGGAATCCCACCCGTTCCATATCGGAATCGATGAGACCATGTCCATCGATCACACCAAACACTCCATCTTCGGGGCGAGCAAGGTTGCCGCCGATATCATGGTTCAGGAATACGGTAGGTATTTCGGCATGAAAACAGCCGTCTTTCGCGGCGGCTGCCTGACAGGACCAGCTCACGCTGGGACGGAACTCCATGGATTCCTCGCCTATCTGATGAAATGCATAGTGGAAAAGCGTCCCTACCGCATCTTCGGATACAAGGGCAAACAGGTCAGGGACAACATCCACTCCAACGATCTGGTCAACGCCTTCCTCGCTTTCTACGAAAGCCCCCGAAGCGGGGAAGTCTATAATATCGGCGGGAGCCGACACTCCAATTGCTCTATGCTCGAAGCCATACGCATCGGCGAAAGTCTCAGTGGCAACAAGCTTGATTTCACCTATCTCGATGACAACCGCATCGGCGACCATATCTGGTACATCAGCGATGTAAGCCGCTTCCGCTCACATTATCCGGACTGGGACTACAGGTATTCGATCGACGACATCCTCCGGGAAATTTTCGAAGCGTGTACCCGCTCCTGAATACCATGCCCCCCCAAAAGGCCATCACAGTCCTCAACACTCCCTGTGTGCTCACGCACAGGAACGAACTGGCGGACCGACTTGCCGCAATCTGCGAATCCCCCGCCGGGATCCCGCCATTGTCCGTGGACTTCACCAACGTGCACATCGTCGCGATGCGAGCCGTCCGTCCGGAGTTTTTCAAGGCAACCTCCAGCGTGGACTGGTTTGTTTCCGACAGCCAGGTGCTCAACTGGGCCATGTCCCTGCTGGGCGCGCAAAACCATTCCCGCATATACGGCCCGGATTTCATGAACCATTTCTTCCAGCGGAAGGAAACCTCCATCAGCCACTATTTTCTCGGCGCCTCCGACGCCTGCCTGGAAACGCTCAAGCGGAAGATCACCGAAATCCAACCCGGTTACCGCCTCGCCGGCTCCCACAACGGATATTTCGGCACCTCCGAAGAACAGGAAATCGCCGAAGACATCAACCGCTGCCAGCCCGATATCGTCTGGGTCGGCCTGGGCACTCCAAAACAGCAGGAATGGATCGACCGGAATAAAAACAACCTCCGCTGCAAGGCTGTACCTCGCCGTCGGATTCGCCTTCGATGTCAACGCGGGCACCAAAGCGGACGCACCTGCATGGCTCGGCCCCCTCGGCCTCACGTGGCTCTACCGGCTCCTCCGCGAACCCAGGAGACTATGGAAACGATACCTCATCTATAACACGGTTTTCCTTTACCGCCTGGCGTCACAATTCATCACATCCCCACGTCAGAAAATTTCCAACTAACCTCTAACCCATTTATCCACCTCCCATGAAAATCAACAACATTTGCTGCCTCGGAGCCGGCTACGTCGGCGAGCCCACCATGGCCATGATCGCCGCGAAATGCCCCGGCATCCAGGTCACCGTCTGTGACTTCAACGAGGCACGAATCGACGCTTGGAACTCCGACAACCTTCCGGTCTACGAACCTGGTCTGAAAGAGGTGGTGGAATCCGCGCGCGGAACCAACCTCCACTTCTCGACAGACATCAAGGCCGCGATCGCCGCCGCTGATCTCATTTTCGTCTGCGTTGGCACCCCGACAAAATCCTATGGCATCGGTGCCGGACGCGCCGCCGACCTCCGCTACATCGAGTCCGCCGCCCGCCTGATCGCCGAGGTTTCCGAAGGCAACAAGATCATCGTCGAGAAATCCACGATCCCGGTCAAAACCGCGACCGCGATCCAGACCATCCTCAACGCGAACTGCGTGACGGACGCCACCTTTCAGGTTCTTTCCAATCCCGAGTTCCTTGCGGAAGGCACCGCCGTCGCCGACATGGAGAATCCCGACCGCATCCTCATCGGCGGCGAGCAGACCCCGGAAGGCAAAGCCGCCCTCGAAGCCCTCGTCTCCGTCTATGCGAACTGGGTGCCCCGCGAAAAAATCATCACCACAAATCTTTGGTCTTCCGAGCTCTCCAAGCTCGTCGCCAACGCTTTCCTGGCGCAACGCATTTCTTCCATCAACTCCATCTCCGCCCTTTGCGAAGCCACGGGCGCCGACGTTGACGAGGTCGCACGCGCCATCGGCAGTGATTCCCGGATCGGCCCGAAATTCCTGAAATCCTCCGTCGGCTTCGGCGGCTCGTGCTTTCAGAAGGACATCCTCAACCTCGTCTATCTCTGCGAGTCCTTCAACCTCCCGGAAGCCGCCGCCTACTGGCGCTCCGTCGTAATTATGAACGACTGGCAGAAATCCCGTTTCGTGGAAAAAATCGTCCGCACCCTTTTCAACACCGTCTCCGGCAAACGCATCGCCATCCTCGGCTTCGCCTTCAAAAAGGACACCAACGATACCCGCGAATCCGCCGCCATCCATATCGTCCGCGATCTCGTCGCGGAAAACGCCCACGTGGTGATCTACGATCCGCAGGTTCCCAAGGAAACCATCCACCGCGACCTCCTTGAAGTCGGCGTCCCCCAGGACATCATCAACTTCAACGTCGAGATCGTCTCAGATCCCTACGAGGCGGCAAAAGGCGCCCACGCCCTTGCCACCCTCACCGAATGGGACGAGTTCCGCGACCTGGATCTGCCGCGCATCCACAGCCTCATGCTCAAGCCCGCTTTCGTTTTCGACGGTCGCGCCATCCTCCCGGTCGAAGCCCTTGCCCGGCACGGCTTCGAGGCCTTTATTATCGGCAAGGGAGGCTAATTACATTCATAGCATCCAAAACATCGGTTATGAATCTCCATACAATTTACGCTCAAGTATTCAAAGTTTGGAGAGCCAGAAGAATGATTTGGTTCGAGCAAATCATCAGTCCCACTGAGGATGATACTGTTCTTGATATCGGAGGCTACCCGGACACATGGCTGCATAGGCCGCAGCTTTCGAAACGCGTCCATTGTATAAACATTCACGAAGGTCCGTGGATGATGAAAAAAAATGACAGCCACACCGTTACCGTGGGAATCGGCGACGGCTGTGATTTATCCTATGGAGATAAAAGTTATGAAATTGTTTTCTCAAATTCGGTAATAGAACATGTCGGTGACTGGGAGAAACAAATGGCTTTCGCAAGCGAATCGGCTAGAGTCGGTAGCAGGATTTGGATTCAGACCCCTGCTTTTGAATGTCCCTTGGAGCCGCACTATATGGCACCTATCGTTCATTGGTTGCCTGTTTCGATCCGGAGGAAAGTCCTAAGATGGTTTACCCCTTGGGGATGGATTAGCAAACCTTCCCAGGAAGCAGTGGATGAAGCCATTTTCTACACCAGACTTTTGACAAGGAAACAAATGGTGAAACTCTTTCCGACCTGTGAAATAATCACCGAAAAAATATTCGGATTTATTCCCAAATCTCATATTGCCTACCGCGCCTATCCTTGTCCACCCGACACATGATTCCTATGAACATCCACACCGAGTTCCACCGCTTCCTGAATCGCCACGACAAGGAATCCCTCCTGAAACAAAAAGGCCTTGTCATCTGGATGTGTGGACTCTCCGGCTCAGGAAAATCCACCATTGCAAATGCCGCTGAGCGGGTTCTTCACCAGCAAGGCCATTTCACCATCATCCTCGATGGCGACAACATGCGCACCGGCCTGAATTCCAATCTCGGATTTCTCCGATGAAGATCGCCTGGAAAACATCCGTCGGATCGCGGAGCTCGCAAAAGTCCTGGTGGAAAACGGAGTGATTGTATTCATCTCCGCGATCACCCCGCGGGGGGAGCTCCGCGATCTCGCCCGCGGCATCGTAGGGGAACAGAACCTCTTCGAAACCTATGTCAAGGCCTCCTACGAAGCCTGCGAAAAACGCGACGTCAAAGGCCTCTACGCCAAAGCCGCCCGCGGTGAGATCGAACACTTCACCGGAAAAGACGGCTCTTTCGAGCCTCCGCAAAGGCCGGATCTCACACTCGATACCGAGAAGACTCTCCATCGAGGACGCGGCGATCGAACTCGTCGAAGCCATACTCAACCGCATCACCCCGGCGTAGCTGCCGCGTCTCGCGGCAGGCCGTGCAAGCGGCGTCTCGCCGCGAGCTAAAAAATACCGCGCCAGCACTCAAACATTAGCAATCCACCTAATTTACTAATTATTTCTTGACCCACCCCGCCGGAGCCTCCCATCCTCTTTCCCACTACACCTGCCTCTCACATGAGGTTTTGAGTTTAACTTTAAAATTTCCATGCCCAACTACAACCTCTCCCACCTCGACCAACTCGAAGCCGAGGCCATCTTCATTCTTCGGGAAACCGCAGCCCAGTTCCAGAACCCCGCCCTCCTGTTCTCCGGTGGCAAGGACTCGATCGTCATGGCATGGCTTGCGAAAAAAGCCTTCTGGCCCTGCCCGCCCCCATTCCCCTTGGTTCACGTCGATACCGGCCACAATTTCGACGAGACCATGCACTACCGTGATGAGTTCGTGAAACTCCTCCGCGCCAAGCTTGTCGTCGGATCCGTCCAGGAGTCCATCGATACCGGTCGCGTGATCGAGGAAACCGGCCCAAACGCTTCCCGCAACAAACTCCAGACCAGTCACCCTTCTGGACACCCTCGAAAAACACCAGTATGACGCCGCCCTTGGTGGTGGACGCCGCGACGAGGAAAAGGCCCGCGCTAAGGAGCGTTTCTTCTCCCATCGCGACGACTTCGGCCAGTGGGATCCGAAGAACCAGCGTCCGGAGCTCTGGAACCTTTTCAACGGGCGCAGAAACCCGGGCGAACATTTCCGCGTCTTCCCGCTCTCCAACTTCACCGAGATGGACATCTGGATGTACATCCAGCGCGAGGAGATTCCCCTTCCCTCCATCTACTTCGCCCACGAGCGGGAAATTTTCGAGCGTAACGGCACACTCCTGGCCGTCACCGACTTTCTTAAGCCACAGTCGCACGAAACCGTGACCACCGAAATCGTCCGCTTCCGCACCATCGGCGATGCCACCTGCACCGGAGCCGTCCGCTCCCCCGCCTCCAATCTCGACGAAGTCATCGCTGAGGTGGCCGCCGCCCGCCAGACCGAACGCGGTACCCGCTCCGATGACAAACGCTCCGAAACCGCCATGGAAGACAGGAAAAAAGAAGGCTACTTCTAAACTATCTTCCCTGAGATCTGGAATTTGTAATTTGTAATTTTCTTCTACCATGTCCTCCCCGGATAAAAGACAGACCGCGATCTGGAAACGCATGTCCCTAACCGAAAAATACAACCTCGTCGCCGCCACCGTCCGCCAAGCCCGCGAACTCAAACGAATCGGACTGCGCATGAAATTTCCCGCCGATTCCCCGGAAGAAACTGAAACCAAACTCGCCCGCGTCTGGCTCCATGCAAGACCCTGATTTCATTACCCTTTTCGTAGCACCTCTCGAAAAAGCAGGGATCCGCTACATGATCGCCGGCTCGGTTGCCAGCTCCATCTACGGCGAGCCCCGCAACACCCTGGACATCGACATGGTCGTGCTTCCCGATCCCAACCAGATCAACCAGTTCGCCGCACTTTTCCCGGAAGAAGACTTTTACCTCCCGCCCGCCGAAGTCATCGCCATCGAGTCCCGCCGCGAAGCCAACGGTCATTTCAACATCATACACCACAACACCGGCCTCAAAGCCGACATCTACCTTTCACGCAACCATCCCGCCCTTCCATGGGCACTCGATCACACCCGCCGCGTCCCCACAACCGCTTGCGAAATCAACCTTGCCCCACCTGAATACGTCATCATCCACAAGCTTGGCTTCTACAGGGAATCCCAACACCAGCGCCACCTCCGCGATATCGCCGGGATGATCGAACAGCAGGAACTCGACCAAACCTTCCTCAACCACCACCTCGAAAACCTGAACCTCACCAAGGAGTTCAAAGCCGCCCTCGCCCTGACGGAACGCGGATAGTATGCCCCATCGGGTGCTTCAGCCCGCACCTCCCCTTCATTTCGAGTTTAAAGTTTCAAATTTAAAGTTTCATGGATCTATTACGCTTCACCACCGCCGGTTCCGTCGATGACGGAAAATCCACCCTCATCGGACGCCTCCTTTACGATTCCAAATCCATCTTCGAAGACCAGCTCGAAGCCATGGAGGAATCCTCCCGCAAACGCGGAGACGAGAACGTCAACCTCGCCCTCCTTACCGACGGCCTGAAAGCCGAGCGCGAACAGGGCATCACCATCGACGTCGCGTACCGCTATTTCGCCACCCCGAAGCGCAAATTCATCATCGCGGACACTCCGGGGCACACCCAGTACACCCGGAACATGGTCACCGGCGCCTCCACCGCCAATGTCGCCATCATTCTCATCGACGCGCGCAAGGGCGTGATCGAGCAGACCAAGCGCCACTCCTTCATTGCAAACCTCCTGCGCATCCAGCACTTGGTCGTCGCCGTCAACAAGATGGATCTCGTCGATTACTCCGAGGAGGTCTTCAACGGTATCGTTGACGACTACCAGGATTTCGCCTCCCGCCTCGACAACGTGGTCAATATCACCGCCATCCCGATTTCCGCCCTGAATGGCGACAACGTGGTCGATAAGTCCGCCAATATGGACTGGTACGAAGGCCCCACCTTCCTCTATCACCTTGAAAACGTGTACGTCGGCGGCGAGGAGAACCATGTCGACGCCCGCTTCCCAGTCCAATGGGTTATCCGCCCCATGTCCGATGAATTCCATGATTTCCGTGGTTACGCAGGCCGCGTCGCAGGCGGTGTCTTCAAGCCGGGAGACGAGATCACGGTTCTTCCATCCGGCTTCAAAACCCACGTGAAAGCCATCACCACGGAAGCCGGCGATCTCGCCGAGGCCTTTGCCCCGCAATCCATCTGCATGACCCTGACCGACGAGATTGATATCTCCCGCGGCGATACCCTGGTGAAGACCAACAATCCGCCCAAAGTCTCCCAGGACATAGAGGCAATGATCTGCTGGTTCTCCAGCAAAGCCATGCCGCCGAAGGCGAAACTCGTCATTCGCCACACCACCCAGGAAACCAAAGCCATCATCCAGGACGTGAAGTACCAGGTGGACGTGAACACCCTTCACAAAATCGAGGGCATCGACACCCTCTCCATGAACGATATCGGTTGCATCACCCTCCGCACCGCCGTTCCCCTCATCCACGATTCCTACCGCCGCAACCGCAACACCGGCTCCTTCATCCTCATCGATCCCGGCACCAACGAAACCGTCGCCGCAGGCATGATCGTGTAGCGCAACCGTGGCGGCGACCACCGATCGCCGCCCCCCAAGCCCACCGCTCACTTCCCACCGCCTTCCGTCTTGCAAACCGAACCCCCAACTCTAGCACACCGCCTTGGCACCGCCGCCCATTTGTCGCCCCTGCTACAAAAAGCCCGGAGACTCGGTGTCCGTGATTCCCGTGATCTCGAGTTGATCGCGCTTGCCAGAGGTTTGCGTTACTTCGGCCTTCCGGGGAATGCCCGGGGTGGAAATCCAAACCACCCCCCGATGCCTGCGGAAGACCGCTCCCGGTTCACGGATGAGGAGCTGGCGGTCGCTTTGATCAATCCTGCGGCTCCCTATTCGCTCACCCGGATACGCATGGCGGCGGCAATCATGGCGGCGGCAGGGGTGTCCGCTGAAAAAATCATTTGGCTCGCCCGCCAGGAACGATGCGAATCCGTCGTCGGACATATCGCCCGCTGCGGGAATGCCGTCGAACCGGAAAATCCCTTCTGGAAAGCCCTGCTGCGAGAACTCCCGGCCAAACCGCCCTCAAACCCGGACGCGCTACCCCACATCTCGCGGTTTGTCGCCTTCTCCGGCATCAACAGGAGCGGCAGGCAACACACCATGCAGTGGATTCGCCCGATCCCATGATCCCGAACAACCCCGCCGAGGTTTTGCTCACCTTGGATCGCGAACTGGACCACCATGTCCCGCTCGTCCTCTACGGACGCGCCGCGCTTTGCCTCGGCTTTGACGATCCCCCGACGGATTTTCAGACCACGCTGGATGTGGACGCCATCATCACCCTTTCCCAGTTGCCGCGGCTCATGGAGGATTCCCGGTTCTGGGACGCCTTGGATCGCACGAATCTCGCGCTGCGGTCGAAAGGACTCTATCTCACACATCTCTTCAGCGAGAATCAGGTTTTCCTCCGACCGGAGTGGGAACGTGACATCGTGCCGGTTACACGTCCAGAAACACGGTTTCTCCGGCTCTTCCGCCCGCATGCGATCGATCTGATCCTCACGAAAATGATGCGCGGAAACGACGAACTCGACATGTCCGACATCCGCTTTCTCATCACACGGGGAAACATCAGCCCGTCGCAGATCGAGCAGGCAATCCTTGAAGTCCGCATGCCTGATGTGATTGAGCTGCGCGAGGCCTTCGAACGCGCGATCCCGAACGTCCGCGTCATCGCTGCGGATGTGAAACGTGACGACGAATAACCTACCGCCGCCTCCCACGACTCCTACCGCCGCAACCGCAACACCGGCTCCTTCATCCTCATCGACCCCGGCACCAACGAAACCGTCGCAGCAGGCATGATCGTGTGAACGTGGGGGCGATCTTCGGTCGCCACCCCCTCTCCCAGCATCCCAGCGTTCATCAAAAGAAACCTCCAATGCCACGCATCTCCGAAAAACAGCGGCGCCGGGTCATTGAGGCTCTCAGAGCCTTCAATCCGGCGGTCATCTATCTCTTCGGATCCTTCGGCACGCCCTCACAACATCAGTAGAGCGATATGGACATTGCCTTCCTTCCTTCCGTTGCCACAGACCCCATCGAGTGCTTCCGGATTGCCGGACTGCTTACCGAACAATTTGGAAAGCAGGTCGATCTCATCGACCTCACCAATTGAGATTTCAAGTTTAAGGTTTGAAGTTTCTCTCAACCTGCTCCGCGCCTGTGAGGCCGCCATCGATCTCGCCATGCACCGCGTGGCCCAAGGGCGCCTTGGAATCCCACAATCCAGCCGAGACGCATTCGAACTACTCGCAAAAAACAAATCCTTGCCGAGCCCTGCGCCACCGCCATGAAACATATGGTCGAATTCCGTAACATCGCGGTGCACAGCTATCAGAACATCCAACTGCCCATCCTCCAGGCTATCCTCGAAAAGCACCTTTTGGACTTCGAAACCTTCCTCGGTGAACTTTCACTCTAGCGAAAACAGGCCTTCCACTTCTCCCCTTTCAGCGTCTGATCCCGCCCCCGACTCCTGCCTCTTAGCAGTCATCCATGCCCATCCGCGAAATTTGAGGAAGTATTGATTTTAGCCAGTTCCTCCATGTCCGTTTCGCTCCCATTGTGGCTGCACTCCCCTCCCGCATTCGCGAAAATTCGCGTCGATTAGCGGTTAAACCTCTTCCCCCATGATCAACGAAATCCTCGAAATCGCCCGCAACGCCGGCCAAGCCATTCTCACTCATTACGGCAAGGAAATCCCGGTAGATCACAAGGCCGACGACTCCCCGCTCACTCAGGCAGATCTCGCCGCCCACCATCTGATCCTCGACGCGCTGACCGCACTTTCCCGTGACATCCCGGTTGTCTCCGAAGAAGGCGTATTGCCTGACCCAACGACGATAGGCGAACGCTTCTGGTTGGTTGACCCACTTGATGGCACCAAGGAATTCATCCAGCAGCGAGGTAGTTTCACGGTCAACATCGCCCTCATCGAAAACGGCATCCCCGTCCTCGGCGTCGTACATGCACCCGCTCTAAAAGAAACCTACTGGGCTTCGCCCGAACAAGGTGCCTGGCACTTGAAGGACGGTGAAGAACCCGTCGCCATCAAGGCTTCGGAACCCGCCTCCCCACTCCGCATCGTCGCCAGCCGCGATCATGCCGGCTCTGAAGTCACCTCACTGCTCGAGCGTTTCCCGGACGCCTCCTGCCTGAGCATCGGCAGCTCCCTCAAATTCTGCTACATCGCCGCAGGCCAGGCCGATGCCTACCTCCGCGACGTCCCGACAATGGAATGGGACACCGCCGCCGCCCACGCCATCCTAAACATCGCCGGTGCCACCCTGGTGAACTGGCCTTCCCTCATCCCTCTTCAATACGCCAAACCCCAATGGCGTAACGGTTCCATCCTGACCGCAAGTTCGCAAGACCTCGCCCAAAACCTCCTCCCATAGGCAGGGATATTTATAACCCGAGCAGCGCCGCAGGCTTTGGATTGCTGCGGTCATCCGCAGCTCTTAACATCTTAGGAGGCACCCCTTTCATCATTTCGAATTCGCGTAAATTTGCGTTCATTCGCGGTTAGAACTCTTTCACGTCCCAATCAAAGAAAACCGATAACCGTTCCGAGGTCATCCGTGCGAGAATCGAGGAAAAAATTGATTTTAGCCAGTTCCTCCATGTCCGCTTCGCTCCCCTTGTGGTTATATTTCCATTCGCGAAAATTAGCGTCCATTAGCTGTTAAAACCCTCCCAGCCCTCCTCTTCCTACCTCCGTCAACTCCGTCGAATTTTTTCGCTATGCGCATCCTTCAAGCTTTGCTCTCACGGTTGGGTTACGTCGTAAAAAAACGACGCCCCGCCATCGTACGTTCGGGATCCGCGGAAACCGCGCTGATCGACCCTGCCAACCTCATGCAGGCCATCCACGGCAAGGATATCTATGCAGGATTCGATTTCCAGAAATTCCCCTTCGATCCTGCCGGGTGGGGCAGTGACTCCACTGCCTTCAAGACCCTCATCGAACGGATCCGACCGAAGTTCGTCATAGAAGTCGGCACCTGGAAAGGGGGCTCCGCCATCCAGATGGCCACCCTCCTCGAGGAGAACTCCCTCAAAGATACCGCAATCCTCTGTATCGACACCTGGCTCGGTGCCCTCGAGTTCTGGAGCGACCAATCACACCCCGAGCGCTTCCTCGCGCTCGAATGCCAGCACGGCTAACCGTCGGTTTACTACCGCTTCCTGGCGAACGTCTGCCACTCCGGCCACGAAAAACGGATCACGCCCTTCCCTCTCCCCGCGACTACCGCCGCCCTCTGGCTCTTGCGTACCAATCTCCGCGCCGATCTCATCTACATCGACGGCAGCCACGAGGAGGAGGACGTCTATCAGGATCTTCTCGACTACACCCCTCTCGTCGCCCCCGGCGGCGTGATCTTCGGCGACGACTGGTCGTGGACCGGCGTCCGCGACGCCGTCACCCGATACTCCCGCGAGAACAACCGCCCCATCGAGCACGTCGCCGATAAATGGGTGCTCGGGTTCTAGGATTCGAACCTGGAAAACAGCTGCTTCCTGCCGCCCTCCACCCGCGTATCACACCCGACCTATCTCCGTGCCGAAAAAAAAGATCCGCGTCTCGGAGATCCCACTCCTTCTTTGGAATTCCCCGACTTTTACATCCTGGGGAAACTATCTCGTGCAATCCCTCCGCCTTGTCGCGGTAACCCCCCTCATACTCACCCGCTTCGATGCCACGGAAATCGCCGCCTGGTACCTCTTTGCCTCACTGAATCTATTTGGAACCGTCCTCCTCCAGCGCCTGGGAGTCACATTCTCGCGGATGTTCTCCTTCGCCCAGGGTGGTGCGACCGATCTTTCGCCCATCACTTCCGCCCGGGCAGCAGGCCAGGCGGAACCGCGGCCTCCCTGCTGGGATCTGATAGGAAGACTCTACGGCACACTTGGAACCTTACAGACAGGTTCCGCAATCCTTGCCGCAATCATCGGGATAGGTTTTGGCTGGTTCGCCTTGGGAAACCTCACAGACGGCTTCGACCTCTCATCCCCTGTCTGGCTTGCGTTCGGCGTGATGCAACTCAGCTCCGCCATCGGCTTTGTATTCAACCGCTACGCCGTCACACTCCGTGGCTTCAACCACATCGCCCTTTCCAACCGCTGGAACGTCCTCTTCACCGTCCTTTCAGTTATCGGCGGTTTCATCACACTTTCCCTCGGGGGTAGCATCCTCGCCCTGGTGCTCGTGATGCAATCGATAACCGTCATCGGCCTCTTTCGCAACCGCCTGATTCTTTCCAGTGTCCTCGGTGGACGCTTCACGTCTTTTCCCAGTGGCGGACTCGACAAACAGATCCTCTCCTGGGCATGGCCACCCCTGTGGAAAGGCTTCATCGCACAACTCGCAAATCTCGGAACAGTCCAGCTCAGCGGGGTGGTTCTCACTGCCTTTGCCTCCCCTGCCGTGGTTGCCTCCTACCTGTTCTCCATCCGGATGATCCAAGTGATCATCCAGTTTTCCCAAGCCCCCTTCTCCAGCCAGCAACCACGCTTCTCCCGTATGATGGCAGAGGGAGCCTACGACAAACTTCGTCCCGAGATCGAAATACGTATCCTCATCAGCATCGCCCTCATGTGCGCTGGAACCACCGCGTTCGGTCTCCTTGCTCCCACTCTTCTTCTCCTAATCGACTCAAACGCAAAGTTAATGCCGACCCCCGTTTGGTTCCTCTTCGCAACAATCTTCATTCACAATCAATACAACGTCCTTTCGTCAAGTATTTGTGCGATGGCAAACAACATCGTGCTCTTCTGGACATTTGGTCTGGCGGGTTTGAGTTCGGTCGGACTGATGGTTCTTTTGATCGGGGAATTCGGACTTTTTGGAATCGCAGTGTCTCTGGCCGTTCCACAACTACTCCTGATCAATTGGAGAATCCAAAGGCTCGCGGCGGATCAGATAGGCGAACGCAGCCTCGGAAAATTCTTCAAAAAAACCTATATTTGGCCGCTCGGATATCAACTCTCTCTTGTAGCGGCAGCGATCCTTTGGCAAGGTTAAATTACATAGACATTAGCAGAAACACTAAAAATTTACCGTTATCCCAGACATGCATCAATCCATACTCGTAAGAATATGAAAACCACGGCACTCATCCCAATCCGCGCCGGATCGTTGCGGGTCAAGAACAAGAACACCAGAGCCTTCGCTGGATCGTCGTTGTTGGAACTCAAGATCAAGGAACTTGAAAGATGTCATTTGGTCAGTGAAATTGTAGTGAATACTAATGACGATAAGGCCGCCGAGTTGGCTGCGCAGCTCGGCGCAACTGTTCAGATACGAGATCCCTATTTTGCATCTGACACAGTTTCAATGAACGAAGTTCTACGTCAATATGGCTGAGACCCTTGACACCGAGGTCGTCGTTCACACTCCGGTTACCGCTCCGTTGCTCAAAGCGGAGACTATCGACAAGGCCATCTCGGCATACACTGAAAATTTAATCGCTAACGATTCCGTGAACGCCGTTTCATCGGTGAAAGAATTTCTATTGAAACGCGACGGAGCGATAAACTTTTCGCTCGACGCAATCCCGCGATCTCAGGATCTGCCGGACATATTTAATCTCAACTGGGCCTTTTCCGTGATAAGCAAGGCGGATATGCTCGTTCGAAGAAGCGTGGTTGGCCTAAAGCCTTTCCTTTTTGAAGTAAGTCATGAGGAAGGCTACGACATTGACTCCATGCTGCAGTTCGAGTTAGCTGAAATGCTTTTCAAAAAACGCCTGGAGTAGGCACCTCACCTAGCAAATTGATATGAACTTCCTGAAAATTATTGAATCAAAAATCACGGAGAACTTGGATGACATTCTGAAACTCAGGGCAACTCGCACGTCGAAAGCTGACGACTCCTATGTAACCGAAGGAGACTTATTAGTACAGAATATAATTATAGAAACCGCAAATTCTCTCATTGATGATCTGACGATTGTTTCTGAGGAATTGGTTGACCTTCCTTCGTTGGATGCAATCTCCAGCGGACAGGTACTGATCGTTGATCCGATAGACGGGACTGAAAACTACACTTCCGGTCTTCCCGAGTGGGGTGTATCCCTCTCATATTTCAAGGACGGCAAGCACCAGGAGTCCTTACTCTGCTGCCCGGAGATCCAACTGTCGCTGAATACTGGGAAAATAGTTACAAGGCATGAGTCCAGAATCGCAGGGATTTCCTCATCGTTGACCAAAGAAGATCTTTTGGAACTTGAGCCGGGATTCGAGTATCGGATTATTGGCTGTTGCGTCCTGAACATGATCAACGTGATCCGTGGATCCTTCGCGACTTTTCAAAATCCTCGTGGTGCGAAGATATGGGATATCATCGGTGGGCTCAATCTCGCACTCGAACAAGGTCTGAACGTAACCCTTGAAGGAGAACCATACGCCGGACAACTGATTGATCCTTCTGGTAAATACCGCTTCAAGATCACCGCCTGATCGCTGAACCTACCCGTCCCAATTTCTCGAACCCTACTGTCAATGAGCCAAGATCTGATAACTAGAATTCTGAGCATCGCGAAACGCCATCCAGAAAAACCAATCTACGTGATTGGAAAGTGCCCTTCCCTCGAAATGCTTCCGGATGGTTTCCTACCTGACGGACTTGTGCTCAACATCAATGATTCGGAGCTGATCATCCAGGGATCAATCGTGGTCGCTACGGAACCGTGGGTTGCCGATCACTTGCGGAACCATGCGCCCTCCGCAGATCTTTACCTCACCAGCATCGCCCAGATGCTTCCGAATGAGCAGGTTCTAAAACCGGTGCCAAGCTCTCTAGACAGGGACGGACTAGTCATGCAACGCATGGACGAGGAGGAACTTTACGCAGAAGACGTCGGCCTCGTAACCGCAGCGAAGATTTGTAAACTGATTTCTGATAGCAGACAGAGCCCCGTCGAAGTGTACTTTCTCGGCTTCGATTTCAAGTCTGAAGAACCCAATTTCGACAAGTGTACGACTCTTGGAACCAAAGCGCAGACGAGATTACATCAGGCAAAAATCCAATCCCAGGAAAACCTTTTCATTCAGCTTCAACACTATTTTTCCGATAGGAAGCTGGGAATTCTCAACCACATCGGAACTAAACCTTATAGCAGTTCCAACCTTGCCACCTTCCTAGGGGAGGTCGATGACCTTCCACGCTCACCTGTGGAAATTCCCCGGTCTTACCAGGAAGCTGAAGCAGGCCGAGTGTTCGTCGTCGCGGAGTTCACAAACAATCATCTCGGAGATCTTGATCGACTCCGGCGAATGGTCAGACTCGCACGCAACGCAGGCGCCGACCTGATCAAAGTCCAACGGCGGCACGTCGATAGCTTTTATAGCCAAGAAGAGCTGTCAAGCTACTACTGGTCCCCTTTCGGCACGACTCTCGGGGACTACCGACGGGGCGTGGAGCTTTCAGATGAAGGCTTCAAAGTTCTGGATGAAGAATGCCGTAGAAACCGTCTCGGGTGGTTCACTTCCATCCTAGATCTACCGTCTTATCATAGTCTCAGGGAATTTGGCGACCGCCTGATCAAAATACCCTCCACCATTTCCAATCACACGGAGTATCATGAGACACTTTCCAAGGAGCATTCTGGCGGTCTTGTCGTCTCTACCGGAATGACGGTGCTGAGTTACGAAAAGCACATCTTGGAACAGTTTGGTAAAGCGAATCCGTTGTTCCTCATGCAATGCACGTCTGCCTACCCGACACCGGAAGATGCATGCCAGATCTCTGTGGTTCGTCACTATCGCTTGCTCGCAGAGCAGTTTCCCAATCTGATTCCCGGCTTCTCCAGCCACGATCCCGGAAGCCTGGGCTGCATGATGGCCGTTGCTGCTGGAGCCAAAATGATCGAGAAACACGTCTCACTTGGAGCCGTCGACTGGATACACTTCGACAAGGTCGCACTCGATCTTGAATCAGGAGAATTCGCCAGTTTCGTTACCGATGTCAGAAGAGCCGAACGCTATTGCGGCAGAGAATCCAAAACAATCAGGAGTGTGGAAAATCACAAATACAGCGTAAACTCATAAAGTTACCTAGTTCGCTTAAAATAAACACGATGAAACGCTTATTGAAATGGGTTTGGGATAAGACGGGTGCTGAGCCAGTTCGATTCTATCACGGCAGGGACATACTCGCCATACTGTCTGTTATGTGCGGTGCCCCTGACCCGTGGATGTTGTCGCAGAGAGATCGAAAAAAGGGAAAGAAGTGTTTTCTACTTGGCTCAGGGCCCAGTCTTACCAGCGTCGATCTGTCGCTGCTCAAGGGACAAGATGTCATGGCGTTAAATGGAGCAGTATTTGTAGAGAATGTCGATATCACCTATTTCATTACCGTCTCAAAATTTTTCTATAAGGCACACGTGGAGAAGCTTGAGGCGCTCAAGTGCCGGAGCTTTCTTCCGACCTGGCTTAAAGACAAGCTGTCTCCCGTTAATGAGGCATCCTGGCTGAACTGCCTCTCTACGCGTGATCTTAGGGGCGCGACCACGCAGATTCCGTGGAATTATTCGCACAATCCACCCCAGCTGGTTGTGATCGGTGGGACGGGAATGTTTGCCGCATTTCAGGTATTGGATTACCTGGGATATGACGAAGTAATCCTTCTAGGGGTTGATCACGATTTTGGAAACCTAGCCGAATCCGCAAAAAAGAACGGAGGCTGGCTACCAGCTGAGGTGGCGCATAGCCATTTTATGAAGGGGTATTATAAGTCAGAAGAAGCAATCTACATGGATATTGCTGCAATCGATTCCGCCTACACGCTGGCAGACGCGGAATTTAAGAAAAAAGGAAAACGGATTCTCAACGCTTCACCTGGAAGCTTGCTCGAAACCTTTCCAATGACCACTCTAGAAAAAGTCCTACAACTCAAAAAAACAGATGATTAAGACCGAATTCAAAATCGATTGCGTCCTTTGTGAAGAGCCTCGTGAGGTTGCAGATCTCTCGCAAAAAGTTCTCGGCGATAAGGACGACAGATTCAAAATAGTCCGTTGTAACACATGCGGTCACGTCCAACTCAGCCCCCCAGGCTATAGTTTGGACTACTATGAGGAAGATGGTCAGGTGAACGCTGTGATCGAGCATTACGGCACTTCTTTTAACAAGTTGATCGATCATGCGGCAATCGAGGCCGAACGCAGAGTGACGCGTTTCGGCGATTACGGTTTAAATATACTTTCCGAGGCAAGTGACAGGCCGCTTAAAATTCTGGATGTTGGTGGCGGTTATGGCTTTTTTGGCTCGGCGCTAGCCAAGCGCTCCCCCCGCTGTGAAGTTACAGTTATGGAACCAAGCCATGGACGCGTTGAAACTGGAAAGCGCCTATTGCTTGAGCGCTTCCCCGACAGGGAGCTACCGATTTTTACTTCCGAACTCGTAGACGAAAAGTTCGTTAGTGAGAATGAAGGGACGTTTGACGTCGTCACACTGTGGCACGTTCTTGAACACTTGACGAATCCGGTCGACTTCATGTCTCTACTGGGGCGTCTTGTTAAACCTGATGGAGGAATTGTGTGCGTGGAAGTTCCCAATTTAAACGATGAATTAAGGAGCCTTTCTCCGGCTTTCAATAACCGGTGGTTCATGGTGGAACATGTCTCTTATTTCTCGCCGAGCTGCCTTAAAATCGCATCTATTAAACGCGGTAATTTTAAAAGTGTGAATGTTCACGGATATCAACGCTATGGTATCTTCAACTACATCAACTGGATTGCAAAGAACTCTCCCGAGGGTGCTGAACCAGATTTGTTCGAGGGTGTGGATAGATGGTGGCTTGAGAAATCCTGGCGCGCTATCAGAGAAGCTGCGGTCACGAGTGATGCTTTATTCATGGTCTGCGAGCGCTAGGAACGTCGGGAAATAGCCTTTCAATCAGTCTTAATCAAGTTGTCTCCTCCATAAGTCTGGTTAAATCAACAAAATCAGTAATAGGCCAAATAATTTGACTCCCAACAGGGTTATCGAACCCTCTCATCCTTCAAACCAGCCACTCCATGTCCTCATATTACCGCCAGTATATCTCATCAATGGATTGTGCCCTTCGCGGACTAGAAATCACCGATCTGGAGGGTAAAGCCCTCAGCCACGACGAAGGATTTGATCGCCTTTGCGCCGAGACCGGAAAAGTGGGTGAAAGCGGGCGGAAACAATACCTATGTGGCAACGGTGCAAGCGCCGCGTTTGCCAATCACATGGCCTTGGACTGGACCAAGAACGGCGGTATTCCAACCTATTCCTTCAGCGACTCCGCGCTGCTGACCGCAATGGGCAACGACCTGGGCTATGAAGAGGTCTTCAGTGCTCCGCTGAACTGGTATGCGAAACCGGGCGATCAACTCGTCGCGATAAGCAGCTCGGGCAACTCCCCAAACATCGTCCGCACGATCGCGGTTGCCCGGGAAAAGGGCATGGGGGTGACCACATTCACCGGTCTCAAACCGGACAACGCCTGCCGCGCCCTCGGTGACCTGAATCTCTACATCCCCGCCAAGACATACGGCATCGTCGAATGCGCCCACCAGATTCTCCTGCATGTCTGGCTCGATCAATATATGGGGATCCGCGAATGGAACCGGGATGAAGTCCAGAACATGAACGCGGATCAGTTCCAGTTGTAACTCCCCGTTGACTTCACCGGAGCAAGACCATTCCTTTTCCCCAGCCACACGAATGAAAATCGCCATCACCCCCTCATCATTTGCTGCGAAAGACAGCACTCCGCTCGACAGCCTCCTCGCCTGGGGTATTGAGATCAAAGCAAACCCCTACGGACGCCGCCTCACCAAGGAGGAAGCCATCGAACAGCTTTCCGATGTGGATGGGGTGATCGCCGGTCTCGAGCCGCTGGATCGTGAGGTTCTTTCGAGCGCAAAGAACCTCAAAGCCATCGCCCGCGTGGGCATCGGAACGGACAATGTGGATTTTGAGGCAGCCGCCGATCTAGGCATCAAGGTCTCAAGCACGCCCGAGGGGCCCACGGCGGCAGTCGCTGAAATGACCCTCACCGCAGCCCTCACCCTAACCAGACAGATCGTTTCCCGCAACGAGGCGCTGCACCGCCGCGAGTGGCCGAAGGACGTCGTGCTCGGTCTTTCCGGTCTGCCGGTCCTGTTCATCGGTTACGGCCGCATCGGCCGCCGGACAGCGGATCTGTTCCGTGCCCTTGGAGCCAGGATTCTCGTGACCGATCCCTATCTAGATTCGGAAACTCTTACCCAAGGAGAAACGCTTCTGTCCCTCCAAGAAGGCTTGCGGCAAGCCAGCATCGTCACGCTCCACTCCGCCGGAGAAGAGCAGATCCTTGGCGAGGCTGAGCTGGAACTTCTTCCACACGGATCCTACCTTCTCAATTCCGCTCGTGCCGGGCTCGTCTCTGAGGCAGCCGTCTGTTCCGCCCTCGAGTCGGGACGGCTTGCCGGGGTCTGGTTCGATGCCTTTTGGAAAGAACCCTACACCGGGCCGCTATGCGATTTCCCGCAGGCCTTGCTGACACCCCACGCCTGCACCTACACCCGGCAGTGCCGCTCCGGCATGGAGAACCAGGCGGTCGAAAATATTCTCCGGGACCTCTCCCTTACCTGACATGCCTATGAAAAACCAACACGCTCTGGTAACCGGCGCGACCCGCGGCATCGGCCTAGCCATTGCTGAAAAATTGCTCTCCCTGGGCGCGCAAGTGACGATTACCGGTTGCTCCCCGCAAGCACCTGCGGGACTCGATAAATTCTCCTATCTCCCCGTCGATTTCTCGAGCCGCGCGTCCACCGAAAACTTCTGCGCCGCCGTGGAGGCTCTCCCGGGGCTCTCCATCCTAGTCAACAACGCCGGCATCAACCGCATCCATTCCATCACAGACTACCCGGCGGATGATTTTTACGAACTCACCGAGGTGAACTTCGCTTCGGTTTACCGGGTCTCCCAAGCCGCCGCCCGGGCAATGATCGCCGCGGGCACCGGCGGGCGCATCGTCAATATCGGCTCAATCTGGGCAACCCACACCCGTGCCGGGCGCTCCGCTTACTGCGCCTCCAAAGCAGGTGTTGCCGGCATGACCCGCGGTATCGCGACCGATCTAGCGCCTCACGGCATTCTCGTCAACACCCTCTCGCCGGGCTTTGTGAAAACGGAACTTACCGCATCCACCATGGGGCCGGAAGGCATCGCGGAAGTCTCCGCCCAGATTCCTGTCGGGCGCCTTGCCGAACCTTCGGAAATCGCCGAAGTCGCCGCGTTCCTTGCAAGCCCTGCGAACAGTTATCTTACCGGTCAAAACATCACCGTCGATGGCGGCTTTACCAATGTCTGAACAACTCACAATCAAATCCATTTTCCGCGACTACACCGTGGATTTCGTGGACGACTATGCCAGAACTCTTCGCGAAACATGCGAGGAAGGTGATTTTTACGTCATCGACAGCGTTGTCGCGGAGTTATTCCCGGAAGTTCTTGAAATCGCGGGGCAAGCGGTATGGATCGTGGAACAAGGGGAAACTTCGAAGAGCTATCACGGGGTGATCCCTCTCTTCGAGCGGCTGATCGAGGGAGGCTTCCGGAAGAACCACCGCCTCATCGCCATCGGTGGCGGGATCACCCAGGACGTCACCGCCTTCATCGCCTCATTGCTCTACCGCGGGATCGATTGGATATTCGTCCCCACCAATGTCCTCACCCAGTGCGATTCCTGCATTGGCAGCAAGACCTCCATCAACTTCCAGAAATACAAGAACCAGCTCGGGGGCTTCTACCCTCCTGCCGCAGTGTTCATCGATACCAATTTTGTCAAAACCCTGGGCGAAAGGGAGATCGCATCCGGCCTCGGGGAAATGCTGCATTATTTTCTCGTCACCTCGGAAGCGGATCTGGATTTGTTCTGGCAACATGCACCCGCCCTCCGCGCTGGTGGCGGAAACCTCGAGCCGCTTATGGTCAGGAGCCTGGAAATCAAAAAAGCCATGATCGAGTGCGACGAGTTCGACCGCGGCCCCCGGAACGTCTTCAACTACGGCCACTCCTTCGCCCACGCGCTGGAGTCCGCTACCGACTACGCGATCCCCCACGGCACCGCGGTCTCGTACGGCATTGACCTCGCGAACCTCGTCTCCGCTCACCTGGGCCTCATCCCCGCCGCGACAAGGAACAAGATCCGCCCCGCCTGCCAACTCGTCTTCGATGGAGCGCCCCTTCCTGAAATCGATCTCAATCGCTACTTGTCCGCCCTTCGAAAGGATAAGAAAAACGTTGGTTCACAACTGGGATTGATCCTCACCTCGGGTATCGGCAGCATGTTCAAACAGCTCTGCGATCTGGATCAGGAGCTTGAAAACCTGATCGCGGACTTCTTCGCTAAGAAACTGTATCTCACGGACATATGAGGGATCTCGGAAAAATCGTCGGCCACATTCCTGCCCGAGGCGGAAGCATCCGCGTTAAATCAAAAAATCTACGTTACCTTGCGGGTCGCCCCTTGCTAACCTATTCCATCGAGGCCGCACTTGCCTCCGGACTGCTTGACGAGGTGGTGGTCAACACCGATGACGACCAATTGGCCGCCCTTGCCATCGAATCAGGAGCGAAAGTCTTCCGCCGTGATCCGGAACTCGCATCCGCCACGGCATCAGGAGACGCATTCACTTATGATTTCATCAAAAAGTATCCCGTTGATACTCTTGTGATGATAAGTCCCGTATGCCCGCTCGTCGGGGCCTCTGACATCCGTATGGCGCTCGATACTTTCCGCGCTTCTGACGCAGATACACTCATCACAACCTGTGAGTCGGGTATGCAGGCCTTCACGAACGGCGAACCCGTGAACATCGACCTTTCCAACCCACTCGCACCGACCCAGAACAATCCTTCCGTCCATACACTCAATTGGGCGGTCACGATCTGGGATTGCGAAGCATACGTCAGGAACTATGAAAAGGAAGGCTACGCCTATATCGGGAAAAACCGAGTATTCCTGCCGATCGAGCCACTCCACGGAGTGAAAATCAGTGACGAAAAGGACTTTCGTATCGCCGAAGCCCTGTTACTTGCAAGAAGCCAGGTAAGCGCTGAAGCCACACCAACCTATTGGCCTTCTCATAGCAGTTGACGGCTCGATTCGGAACTACGCTGAAGCCAATGAAGTTTCTCCATTCAACCTCAACCACACCCACACATAAATATTTTGAAAGCAGGCATCATAGGATTCGGGAAAATGGGTAAAATCCGGGCGAAAGCCCTGCTCGACGACGGCAGGGTCTCATTGGCTCAGATCTATGACATCAACCCCACGGAAGTTCCAGACGGGGTTTCGATCGCAACCACAGAGAATGAAGTCATCGAGAACCCGGAGATCGACATGGTCTTCGTGTGCACGCCGAATTTCCGCATCGTTCCACTCGTGAAAGCCGCCATGGAGGCGGGAAAGCACGTGTTTTCAGAGAAACCACCGGCCTTCACCGCCGCCGAGATGCAGACCGTCATTGATGTCGAGCAACGCACCGGGCGCAAGCTGATGTATGGCTTCAACCACCGCCACCACGAGAGCATCAAGCTTGCGAAACGGGAGATTGACTCTGGCGATTACGGCAAGATCCTCTGGATGCGCGGGCGATACGGGAAGAACGTTGACGACTCTTTTTTCACCGGTTGGCGCGCTGATGCGAAACTGGCGGGCGGCGGGATCTTCTTCGACCAAGGCATCCACATGCTCGATCTTTTCCTGCACTTCGGCGGCAACTTCGACGATGTCCAGGCTTTCGTTTCAAACGTCTTCTGGAAGCTCGATCTCGAGGACAACGTCTTCGCGATCTTCCGGAACAATGACAACGGCATCGTCGCCTCCCTCCACTCCACCATGACGCAGTGGAGGCACCTTTTCTCACTCGAGATCTTTCTCGAAAGAGGCCACTTCGTCCTCAACGGCCTCAAGACCTCCTCGGGAGCCTACGGCGACGAGGAACTCTCCGTAGCCCGCAGCGATCTGGGAGGTAGTCACGCCTCCGAGACCAAGCACAAGTTCGAGGTCGATACTTCATGGGTATCTGAAATCGCCCATTTTGTAGATGCGGTGGAAAAAGACCAGCCCGTCACCCGCGGCACTTCCGCGGACGCCTTCAAGCTGATGAAAATTGTCGATGCCGTTTACGCTTCCGACAAAAACTACAAACGTCCCATAAATCAATGATCGCAGGAGAACTTAAAAATTGGAAAACCCACCCGGGCTTCGCCAGCCACCCCGTCTGGACGGAAGCTTTCGAGTGGATAGAGAAAAACGCAGCCAAATCAGAAGAAGGTATTTTTCCGCTCGACTCGGAAGGATGCAAGGTTCGGGTCATGAGCTACCCACTCAAGGACAGGGAAACCGCTCGCTTTGAAAACCACACCCATACCATCGATCTCCAGTTTACGATCGAAGGGGCGGAAGGGATCGAGGTTTGCCCCCGGGATTGGGTCACCCCGGTCGGCGAATATCTCGCTGAAAAGGATTTCCAGTTCTATGACGCGCCTGCGGAGACTTCCACTTTGGTTCACAACCGCAAAGGCCGCTTCTGCATCCTCTTCCCGGAGGATATCCACCAACCTCAGAGACTGCTTCCTGGCTACGACCATGTCACCAAACTGGTGGTGAAAATTCCGGTGACCGCGGTGCTCTGATTCCCACCTTACCTCTGATAGATGAAATTTAGAGCGCATGCTCGTAACCTGGTCAACCATGGGTTCTCCCTGGTCGCCGGAATGGGCATTGCCCTGCGCGAAAATGACAAACGCCTGCTCGCGCTCAAGGACAGGCACGCTGGCGAATCCTGTGTGCTTGTCGCAATGGGCCCCAGCCTCAAGCCCGAGGATCTCAGCCTGCTTTCCGGCCACAGGCACCTTCGCCTGCAATAAGATTTTCCTGAGTTACGATAAGACCGCCTGGCGGCGGAATCTTTTTCGACCAAGGGATCCATATGCTCGATTTGTTCCTCCTATTTGGAGAGAACTTCGATCATGTACAGGCATTTGTCTCTAACGTTTTCTGGAAACTAGATCTAGAAGACAATGTATTTGCAATCTTTCGCAACAATGAAAATGGGATTGTCGCCTCGCTACACTCCACTATGACACAGTGGCGCCACCTTTTTTCACTTGAGATATTTCTAGAGAAGGGACACTTCGTTCTCAACGGCTTAAAAACCTCCTCAGGCGCCTACGGCGAGGAGGAGCTCTCGGTAGCGCGCAGTGACCTAGCGGGGAGCCATGCAGCAGAAGCGAAATATCGATTCGAGACCGAGACATCATGGGTATCAGAAATCACACATTTTATCGATGCCATACAAGATGACCATTCTGTAACACAGGGAACATCTGCAGATGCTCTCAAACTCATGAAAATCGTCGATCAAGTATACTTATCCGATAAAACTTATAAGCGTCCTATTTAGTGATCATATTACTACCCTTGATCGAAGGTAACTTTATTGCAGACCTCTCCATTCATAAATGTCTGATATATACAAAACTCTGCTATCACCAAATCGTCTCAGAATATCAATATGCCCAATTTAAACATCCGAGCTAAAATACATAAAGCATCATTACCCTTACGCACCGTGCTAGCTCACAAGGGCCGATTCCTGAGTAAAAATGATCGCAAACTTTGGGACCTCAAAGATGCGCACAAAGGCAGCGATGCGGTCATTATAGGAATGGGACCGAGTTTGCAACCTTCAGATCTCAAACTATTTGGTAATATGGTATCTTTCGCCTGCAATAAAATATACCTAGGTTTAGATAACGTAGCTTGGCGTCCAGACTATTACTGCGTAATGGATGAGCTTGTCTTGAAAAACAACACTGATGAAATCCGCAACTTCAGCGGACCAACGAAACTATTCCCCAAACGTTTTAGAAGAAACTTAGGAAATATAAAAGATACCATATATTACCCTAGCTACAGCCACTTTAGAGAACTCGATCAGAATCCTTATTATCACAAAAATCCGATAAAAGGAGTTGTATCTGGCGGTGCCACAGTTATCATACCAATGATCCAATTTGCATATTGGACAGGGTGTCAACGAGTATATATTGTTGGATTGGACTTTAGTTTTGACCTCGCTAAGGTGACAAACGAACTTACGTCCAGTGGCGAGACCGTCTTAGTTAACGCCTCTGAACAAAATCATTTTCATAAAGACTATCGCAAACCTGGAGAAACTTGGACAATGCCGAAAATGGAGCCGCAGAGAGAAGCCTTTGACTATGCACGAAGAGCCTATGAAGCTGATAACCGGGCTCTTTTCAATGCCTCGAAAGCAACCAAGCTAGATGTTATTGAAAAAGTCGACTTTTCAGAGATTTTCTGTCCGGAATAGGTGCTTAACAAAAAAAAATTGTAATTCTATCTCACCATACCAATTTATACTAAATAATAGTGAAGACTTTAGTTATTGGCAGTACCCACTTGTGTGTATGGAAAGATCACATTAAAAATGTAAAATTTAATTCAAGCAAAAAACAAAGGGTGGCTTTTGTTTTCTCTCTAAATGAAATCACAAATCGCCCCTTTAGGCATAGCGTCTTTGGAGTTAGCTTTCTGGCCAATCTGGTCAGATCGACAAAAAGATCAACTATTTTAGTTATTCTTAAACTTCTTAAGATCCGCATTATTGCAATTGATTTGCATGATAATTACGGTCTAAGTAAAATTGATTTATTATTAGCTCAGTTTAGTGATGTTTACTTCAAAAGAGAACTACCTAAAAATAAGTGGAATGCGATTACCACCTCTCTTGGCAACCAAAGGCATGTTGGTTATATTCGACGCACTAAAAAATACCGCAAATTGGCTGAAAAACTCCGACCGATCGCCTTAGGAGTCGCTGTTCAAGATACACTCGCGCAGCTCGACTTTACGAAAAAGAAATTCGATGTATTTTACTGTGGTGATAGCCGAGAATTGACTGAAAGAGTTTGTGCCATGGAAGTAATGCGTTCGCTAGAGGCCATTGGACTCTCGGTGCATTATCCACAAGAACGGCTGAGTAAGAGTGAATATCTTGATTCGATTAGGCAAAGCTGGATCGTGTTATCCCCAATGGGAAATGGATGGGACTGCTTTAGACATTACGAGACGGCAGCAAATGGAGCTTTTCCGCTAATGAGTTATCCAACGATCCAAATGCAAACCGAACCACCTGAAAGCTGTCAAGATGGATCCTGCTTTGTTGACTTCACGAATGTTCGAGCAACGAGCCAACGCGTTATAACACTTCTCTCACAGAAACAAGACCTAGTTCAAAAAATCTCAGACTTCCACAAATTGTCACTATCAAGTTATACTTGCTGTGGAATCGTAGAATTATGTGTGTAATAAGGTTAACCTAATTAGGTTGTAAGATTTAATAAATATGAAAAGTAATTGCATCCGCAAAATTTACTGGACCATCTGGTTTTTTTTGGGAAATACTAATGGCTTATATTTTCCGTTTAAGGTAATGTTTATTAACCGATGGAAACGAAAATGTCATGACGAATATAAATCACGTTGCTACGACGTGAATTCATTCACTGGACTCGTATGGGAAGGATTTCCAAGTTCTGGCAATTCGACTTCAAGTAGAGCCATCCTTTCTTCTATAAATAAACGTTTTGCGATTACCAATCATACTCATTCTGCTAATATCGTTCTAAAGGGAGTGAATTCTAATATACCCGTCGCGATCCTGATCAGGGATCCACTAAGCTGCGTCGAATCAATGACAAGAAGATGGCAATTCATGGATCCTGGCCAATGCCTTGATTGGTATGTCCGTTTTTATGAACGGCTTATGCCTGAAGTTGAACATATTCTAGTCATCAAATTTGAAACAGTTATTGCCAACTTTGAACTTGTAATCCGGGCTCTAAACGATCAATTCCAACTAGATATCTCTTCCGATCTTGATATCAATGCACAGTGGCATACTGGCAAGGCGTTAAGAGAGCTTGATCCGGAAATTCTTGAGAAGAAAAGGAACGATAAAAATTTAAGAAAAGAATCAATTTCGAGTCTTCACGCTGACAAACTAATCCAAGCTAAGGATATCCACGAAAAATTCACCATAAACGCAATTTAATTAATGAAAAAGTTTGTATATTTTGGGCATCACAAGGCTGCTTCATCATGGCTCAACGCCATGTTCTGGAACATGCTCGCAGATCGGGGTGTTCGTTATAAAAATTTCCGCTTTTTTGAAGAAGGAGGGCAGGAGTGGTTGGATCGGTTGAGCAAGCATCGGGTTGCAGGTGTTGGAATCTCAAACGCAACGGCATCTGATGTCGCTAAGTTTGAAAACTTCGATCAGCTGATACATGTAGTACGAGATCCAAGAGATATGGTAATTTCAGCTTATTATTCCCATCGAGATTCTCACCCACTTTTCCCAGGTTTGGCAGAAGAAAGGAAGAGACTTCAAGAAGTAGAGTATACTGAGGGACTTAAAATTATTATTGATGGTATCATGTCCACAACATTTCATAATATGTTAGATTGGCCACTTGAACTGACTATTAATCACAAGTTTGAAGATGTTAAGTCAGACCTTTCGAAGATTAAACAGAGTATCTTGCCCAGCCCTCATGAAAATCGTCCTCTATTGCTTTCTTCAGCTAATCAAGCATTAGTTCGATTGGGGCTACAAAATCCTTTTGCTCTAAACCATGATTTTGAGTGGACTAAAGGCTCTATAGATTTTCATTCAAATAGATATATTAGACGGCGTAAAACACAAAAAAAATCTGCTGAACGTCTCGGCAAGACATCACATTACCGGTTAGGTGCTTCCAATCAATGGAGAAAAGATATGCCAGAAGAAGTCCAGAATTACTTTTCTGAAAAATTCCCAGGATTGGTTGAAAAATACAATTATTAGATGACCTAGGCAGATAATGGTAATATAAAGTTTTAGCATGTCAATACACGCTGAGAATTTTTCGATATTAATCGTGACTTTCAATTAGTTCAGCGTCGATTCTCCAAATAATTTAAAGAATCTTCTGCCCAACGAAAAGATTACATCTTTCCAAGAATATCCATTTAATAGGCATGAATCAGAAAAATGTTATAGGAATATTATTACCAGGTGTACTCTTACCCGTAGGTATTGTCGTTATCATTAATATTCTCTCGGGAGGAGAGAACCAGATTGGAGGAGCGCTATTCTATTTCGGCCTTGCTCTATCGGTTTTCGGCCTTGTTGCCCCGAGGATTGGCCTCTTGATCTTTTTTGTTGTCCAATATTATTTGGACTTTTTCAAAAGGCTGCTAGCGGTTGGTGATAACCTCTCGATGAACGATGTCGTAACCAGCCTCGCGCTCGGCCCCCTTCTGATGGTCGTGATTTGCGTATCTGTAACACACCGCGGAGTTACTGGTGTAATTCCGTGTGGGAGATTGCGAGACGTTGTGTTTATTTTTGGCTGTGTAATTATTTCTCTTGTTGGCCCTATCGTTTTTGGAAATACAGAAGGACTTCTGTCCATTGGGCAATCGATTCTCGGAAGCGCTATGCTTGGCATGACTGCATACGCAACTTTCATGGTCTTTCGGAATCGAAATGATGCCAGATTGGTGATAAAAGTTCTCCTTCTAGGAGCTATGCCGTTTGTGCTTTATACCTTTTACCAGGCGTTCATCGGTATTCCTTTGTGGGAAGAGAATTACATAAGAACAGGAATGAGCTCAATTCTTCATCGATTTTACATTCTTGATGGTATCGATGAGATGAGGCCGTTTTCCACGATGAACACGCACACGTCCCTCGGTGCAGTCAGTGGTGCGCTTTTTCTTGTCTGCCTTCTGATATCGTTTCGAAGCAAGCGGGTTATGGGCAGTGACAAACATCTGCAATACTCCTATCTGCTTTATAGCTTTTTGTTTCTTGCTGTATGTATTTTGAGCCGTAACCGGACGACATTCCTGATTCCTGTGATGGGTGTTTGGTTATATTGGCTATTTAAGGGTGGGCTGCGCACTACATTTTTCTACCTTGCAGGAATCATCGCATTTGTCTGGATTGTTGCAAATAGTTCCTGGATTAACGCAAATATCCTAGATTGGTCGTATTCCCTCGGAGGCACTGCCATTGGAAGGCAAATTGGGACACTAGGTATTTTCCAAGCCCGGTTGGATGGATTTATCAATCTATCAGATTTTAACTATTGGACTCCATTCGGCTTGCCCGAGAATTTGAGACCTAGTTCTCACGATCCGGTGACCCGAATTCTTATGACAGTCGGATTTATTCCCTTGGGAATCGCCTTGCTGCTTCTATCCTTCTTAGTCTTTTGGTGGCACCGCCAAATTTTGCGGATGTCAAACCTCACTGATCGCCGCTTTGTAATTGCTTTAACCACTGTCATTGTTTTGCTCGGTATATCTGGTGTGCTTTACGGCAACCTATTTTTCGTGGCTCCAGTTAATTCTCTGTTAGGAGCCATGATAGGACTATGTATGGCGAGAATCCGTCACGATTTTATCGATAGATCACTTAACAAGAGTACTATACGTGAGATCCAGCCGGAGAATGTTGATTACCATACTGGCAGATCCGTCCGCTAAAGACTCCAGAAAAATTCCTCCAATCGCTCAATTCGATAGATTCATATGGCAATTGCAAACGTCACCTGGATTCCAGCGCACCCGTCGTATGGCAGTATGTCAATGAACCGATATGCGGCCCTGCTGGAAAACGCTCGTGAAGAGAATGATGTGTTCAACTGCCAGCTCCTGGTCTCTCCCAAAACAGGACGAAAATCGTCTGCTATCCGTCAGCTGAACCGCCGTCTTCTGTATCCACTGAAGGTGAAATCGATCAGGAACAGCCGAATCGCCCATATTCTCGATCACAGCTGGTCAGATCTCCTCCCACGGGTGCCGAAAGGTATGAAGACGGTAGTGACGGTTCATGATCTGATTCCACTTCGGTTTCCAGGTGAACTAAAGCTAGCCCAGCAACTTCGCTTCAAAAAATGGGTGTCTTACATCGAACAAGCGGATGCCATTGTTTCGGTCTCGGAATACACCAAGGGGGAGATCACCGATCTACTGAAAATTCCGTCGTCCAAAATCACCATCGTCCCGAACGGAGTAGAAATGCCGGAACCGCGTCCCACGCGCACACCTTCCGATCGTGGCGAATTTGTGATTGGCAGCATCGGAAGCATTCTCCAGCGCAAGAACCTAGGAATTCTCCCTGAGGCTTTCGAGGCGCTAATTTCAAAGACTGGAAAGTGCGTTAAACTGGTGCGAGTTGGCGTAACTCTTCCCGAGAGCCTTTCGGAATCTATATCTGCAGTGATCGGCGCAGAAAACCTAAGGCAGCTTGGAAAGATACCAGACAATGAACTGGCTAACTTCTACAACTCCGTCGATTGCATTGTTCTTCCATCTCTATACGAGGGATTTGGACTCCCCGTTTTGGAGGCCATGGCCTCAAAAGTGCCAGTAGTTTGCAGCAACAGCAGCTCACTTCCCGAGGTTGGCGTTGACATCCCCCTCTACATTGATCCCACATCGCCAATGCAGTTGGCCGACCAGCTGGAAACTCTCGCCACGAAAGGAATGCAGCCCGAGCGACTTGAACAAGGTTTTCAGAAGGCCGAATCAATGTCGTGGCGCCGAACTTTGGAACAATTTCATGAGATTTATCGCTCACTTTTGAAATAGCCATTCCATCCCTCCCAAATCCTCGGTTTTCAACCATGCGCCGTCTCAATATTCTCCAGATTTTCGCCCGTTACGTCCATTACGGTGGCGAGGAAGGCAGTGTCTCACGCATCGCCACCGCGCTGCGTGCGGATCACGACGTGGAATATTTCACGGCTTCCACCCAAGACATGCTCGAAGGGGGGGCACTGACGCGTGCTCTTATGCCCCTGCTCGCTATTCATAACTGGCGCACGGCTAGGGAATTAGAAACCTTGCACGAGCAAAATAAATTCGATTGCTGGCAGGTTCACAATGTCTTCCCGGCGATCTCTCCTTCGGCCTATTCCACCGCCTTTCAACTAGGCGTGCCTGTCGTTCATTACCTCCACAACTACAAATTCGCCTGTCCGACCGCCTTTATGTTCGCCCGTGGCGAGGCATACGAACTTGGCCTGACCGGCAATTTTCTGCCTGCAATCTGCGACGGGGTTTGGCATGAAAGCCGCCTGAAAACCGCCATCATGGCCGCCTCCATCACTTACGCTCGAAAGATGGGAGTTTTTCAACGTGTGAGCCGCTGGATCGCCATCAGTCACGCGCAAAAAGAGATCTGCGTGGAGATGGGAATTCCGGCCGATCACATTGATGTGGTCCATCACTTCGTGGATGTCCCGACAGAAGCCCCCACACCGGTTCCGGAAAATGGCCATGCACTTTTCATCGGCCGCCTCTCTCCCGAAAAGGGCGTTGACCGTCTAATCGAAGCATGGCGCCTGCTCGGTCCTAACCGACGCCTTGCGATCGTGGGCGATGGCCCGGAATTCCTGCCTCTAAAGCGAAAAATCGATGAACTGGGGCTCAGCAATATCAAGATGCTCGGTTTCGTGCCCAAGGAAAATCATCGTGAGATCTGGCGGAACACCGCGTTTTCCATAGTACCATCGATCTGGGAAGAACCTTTCGGTATGGTCGTGCTCGAATCCTGGACCCAGGGACGTCCTGTCGTCGCCCATGACATCGGCGCCCTCACGGAAATCATCCGCCACGGCGAAACCGGCTTTCTCGCCAACCCCGGCGATGAGACGGAACTTGCAGCAAAGATCGAAACTGCGTTTTCCATGAATTCCAATGACCTGACCGAAATGGGTATGGCTGGCCTTGCCGAACTTTCCGGACATTATTCAAAATCCCGTTGGTTAGATGAAATCAACGGAGTCTATCACAAGATCGGATTGCTCAATTCTCCATGACTTTTGAACATTCCAAGCCAAGAGTTGCCGCCCTATTTGCCACCATGAACCGCCACGCCACTGCGGTTCAATGCGTTCAAGCCTTGGCTGCGCAGACATCAACACCCGAGATGGTGGTAATTGCGGACAACCTGTCCACGGACTCCACCGTCGCGGATCTCGAGGCGATGGAAAAACTGCCCTTTGTTCTCGATGTGATCCGCATGAAGGAAAACGCCGGAAATGCAGGCGGCGTGCAGGTGGCAATGGATCGCGCCTTTGCGGAGGGTGCCGAGGCCGTCTGGATTCTCGATGACGATTCATGGCCTCGGCCGGACGCGCTCCAGGCGTTGCTGGAAGCGCCATGGGACGGCAGTTCCGTGCGCCACGCTCTTCAGATCGATCCGGCGACAGGGCGTTTCACCTGGCCGCTCCTGATCCCCGACCCGTATAAGGGAAGCAGGCTGGCGTGGTGCGGGGACGATCTGCCGGCCGGGGATTTGATCGAATCCCTCGCCTCATGGACAGGTGCACTAGTCCCGCGCGCGATACGGGAGCGCGTCGGCCCGGTGATGGGTGAATTGTTCATCCGCGGCGAAGACGAGGAATATCCAGCGAGGATCACCCGCTCTGGGTTTCGCTTTTATGCCTGCCGGGGAGCCGTGATGGATCACCCGGGTCCCAGGAATCTGGTTGAATGGCGCTTCCTGGGAAAGCGTCTGTTCTACGAAACGGACCTTCCGGATTGGAAGCTGTTTTACAAGATTCGCAACATGGTATGGCTGAAACGTCGTGAATCCGGCGACCTGAGAGCGATACTCATGGCCAAGGCCTACGCCGCCGCCGTGCTCCGCTTCGACGGCCCGTCCCGCCTGCCGCTGGTGGGCAGGGCGGCTTTGGACGGATGGCGGGGAAAGCTGGGGCGTATCAGTTGAGCCGCGAACCCTCGGCCATGGACGGGTCTACCGCGCAAACGCATATGTAGACCAAAATTCCGAGATCGTCAGCATTGTTCCGTGAACCACCCACATTCTTCTTTTATTTCAAGGCGGCGACGGGCAGTCTTTTCGCATCCATGGCAGCCAGTCGCAAAGATTCCTTTTTCCTCCAGGTCATCCAGATCACCGACGCATTTCTCGTATGGATCGCGTTCTGGTTGGCAGGATTGATGCGGGGACCGCTCCGCGAATGGCTCGAACTCGGCCCCTATGAGGACGAACCGCTCAGCCAGATGGCGTGGGTTCTTTACATTGCGGTCCATTCACCCCGCTTGTCCTCGAACGCTTCGGGTTCTACCACCGAGTCCGCCGGAAGTCCTCCCGCGCCGCAGTATGGCAGTTGATTCAGTCCATCTTCATCATCGGAGTCATCATCTCCGTATTCGCGGTCTTCGCCAAAATCGAAGGAACACGGCGCCTCGTCCTCGGATTTGGCGCCGTATTTATTTTCGTGCTTCTCTTTGCCCGTGATCGCATAACCTCGCACGCGCTGAAGCGCCGCGAGCGACAGGGCATTGGCGGGGAGAGAATCCTCATCGCGGGGATCGAATCCGAAATCGCTGATTTTCTCAATGGACTCGATCCGGATGCGACTGCGGACTGGGACATCATCGGTCACTTCGACCTGTCGAAGCGGGATGCGCAGGAGCTTTTCGAGCTACTCAAAAAGGAATCAATCGGTCGGGTCATCTTTGCTGCCAAATCAACCGAGTTCGAAAAGGTAGCGCAGTCCGTGGAGGTTTGTGAACTCCAAGGGGTGGAAGCGTGGATAGCCGCATCCTTTATCCGAACACAGATCGCAAGACCTGTTTTCGATTCGGTAGGGAACAAACCCATGCTGGTTCTCAGATCCACCCCGGAGCTTTCCTGGGAACTTCTTACCAAGGAATTCTGTGACAGGATTCTTGCAGTCGCTGCGTTACTGGCGAGCGCACCCCTGCTACTTGTAGCTGTCATTGGAATAAGAATTTACAGCCCCGGAGCGCCTGTCTTCTTTTCACAGATGAGAGCCGGGAAGTACGGCAGGCCTTTCAGGATGTGGAAATTGAGAACCATGGTTCCCAACGCAGAAGCACTCCTCGAAAACACCAAGAGGGAACACGGGAACCAGATGGACGGCCGGTTTTCAAACTGGATCGCGATCCGCGGATCTTCCCTTTCGGCGCTTTTTTAAGAAAACTCAGCATCGACGAGCTGCCGCAGCTTATCAACGTGCTTGTCGGCGATATGAGCATCGTGGCACCAAGACCTCTACCCCTCTATGAAGTCGAAGCCTTCGGGGAGATTTCGCACCGCCGCCGCCTTAGCGTCAAGCCCGGCATCACATGCGAATGGCAGGCCGGCGGGCGCAACAGCATCACCAGCTTCGAGGACTGGGTGGAGATGGATCTCCGATACATCGACAACTGGTCCCTCTGGCTCGACTGTCAGATCATTCTCAAAACCGTTCCCGCGGTTCTTTTCGGAAAAGGAGCCAAGTGATTTCATCCGGAACAGACCGATATTCAAACCGTGTGGCGGCAGTCGTTTCCTCCGTTCTCTGGGTTTTGGGCTTTTCCCTCTCGGTTCTGGTAGCCCCGCAGCTTCGCATCTGGACATGGGGCGTGCCGATGCTGTTCCTGTCCGCATCGGCGGTGTTCGCACTCCCGGCAATTATTGGAAAACAAACGAGATCCGGAGATATCCTGATAACTGCTTCAGGACTATTCCTGGTTCTCTGGCTTTCCGTGCGGGCCGCCATATCGCCGGTCCGGGAGCTGGCGGAGGCGGATCTGTTGCTTGTCTCCATGGCCGTGGCGACCTTCGTCTCCTTCCGTGCGATCAGCTATTCCATGGCAGCACAACGGATCCTTCTCGCAGGGATAGGATTTATTACCGTCGCAAGCCTCTATGTGGTTGGGAGGCAGATCATGGAGACAGCCTATAGCCCGGTCTTCCCTGCCAGCAATTCCCCGTGGCCCGCTGGTTTCTTTGGCCACTACAGCTACGGCGCATCCTTTTTTATTGCCGTTTCATTCCTTCTCGCAGGCGTATCGCTTCAACGCGGAACGGCTCCCATTTTCCGTTTCACTTCGGGACTGATCGCCATTCTGGCCTTCGTCGCGATTTATTACACGAAATCGCGCGGAGCTTTCATTGGGACGGCATGCGGATTACTAACTCTGGTTACAGCCTTACTCGTAATAGGAAAAAGGGAGTCGCGGAAATGGTTCGCTCCCGCGATCATCGCCCTCCCCTTTTTGCTTGTTGGCATCGCGATCCTTACCTTCTCAATCGGAGGAAAGATTTTCGAACAGCGCGGTGGCTCTGGAATCGAAACTCTCGATAATACCATCCGATTGTATTTTCTTGGAATCGCAGTCTCCTGTATCTCCCTGCATCCGTTGTTTGGCGGGGGAGCAAGGAGCTTCAGTTGGGAGTGTTTCCAATTCTGGGATGTCAATTCCATGGGACGGGGACTGCGTCGCCCGGAGCATGTCCACAACGAGTTGGTTCAAACTGCAACCGATTACGGCCTCATCGGGGCAGGCCTGCTCCTTTTGTTTCTATTGGTGGGCATGGTGGTTGCCTGTTTACGTTTGCTTTCCCGGAATTCCGACCAAACCAACGGATTTCGCGATGCTTGGAGAATCGGCGGGCTGGCGGGATTCGCAGGGCTTTTTGTTCAGTCCAATTTCGAAGGCATCTTCCGCATTCCACCTGGAGCAATCCTGCTCGCGCTTTGCATCAGCGCTTTCTGTCTCAGGTCAGGTTCCGCCCAGTCCGCTTCCGTTGTCCGCTCCCGGTGGGGTTCACGCCTGATAATTGCACCAACCTGCCTTTTTGCCATCGGATCCATTGTATTGCTTACACTCTTCGGCATCAAAGGAACCCGGGCGACGGTACTCCTGTGGCCGACATCCTTCTCTAAAACAGAGCCTTCAAACGAATCGCAGATAACCGCGTTTTCCAACGCGCTGGAAATCTGGCCGATGCACTCCCTGTTCCAAAGCCGCGCGTTCGTTTACAACCGCGAGGCAGGAAACGCGGAGTCTGCGGATGAGCGGGAAAACTTGCTTGAACTTGCTTTAAAGGACTTCCGGAAGGCAACCGAACTTCATCCTTTCGATCCCACGGCCATGCTGGGTTCAGCTACGATTCTGAGCGAATTGGAAAGGGATACCGAAGCCGAGCAGATCTTCATACTGGCCATCAAAGCTCAAGGTGGGATGGAAGCCGGGTTTAAGGCCAGATACTTTTTCGCCAAGCATTTGCAGCGAAAAGGACTCGCCCAATACCGTAAGACCGAGTTCTCGGGAGCGAACGATAGCTTTGCAATTGCGGCACGGCACATCGATAGCGCTTTCGAAAAGGGCGGCCTGACCGGTGAGGCCGATTATTATCGCCTTCGGGTGAGAATCCATGAAAATTACGGGAGGGTTCTCGAGGAACTTGGTGATTTCGGACTGGCCTTGGATCAATACGACCAGGCAAGTGCGATGCGTTATGGTAATTCCGCACATTACCGTGCAGCAATCCTCATGGGACGGCTTGCCGTCGAAGCTTGGGAAGAACGGCGGGGATCGGATGCCCTGAAACTGTTCCTGGATGCAAGACACCGAATCGGCGTCTCCCGGGCACTGCCGGAAAACGTGACCCCGGAAAAGCGGAACGAGTGGATTGCTTACCTCGACCGTTCCATCGGCTACCTGCGCGCCGCCAAATACAAGCCTTCCGAGGAAGTCGAGTTCTGAGATCAGGGTTTTACCTGGTTCCAATTGATCTGGCTTTCCGAAAAAGTCGAAACAAAATCCGAGAGTTTCCGGTCGGCTTCCTCTTCGCTGACATCCGGTTCAAGCCACGGAAGGTTCCCATACCACATGGAAACGGAAACGTATGCCCAGCGCTGGTCCATACCCCTGATCAGTCTGTCCTTCATATCGGTAAAAGTCCTGCCCAAGTGGTCGTTGGTGATGCTATCGTGCCCCACGAAAAAGTAGTAGGTAATGCAGTTCAACTCGTTGAACTCCCCTTCCGTGGCAGTGGGAAGTCGCTGGATGCTCTTCAATCGCTTTGCCGTTACCGAGCGCCCTCCCCTGACCTGAACCGGCCGGTCGGTGGACTCCAGGATCTGATGGCCTTGCGCCGGCATGCAACGTTCCGGACGGTGGATGGAGTTGTTGATGTCCGTCCCCGAGAGCACCACGGATACGAAAAGCATATCCGGCAGCGGGTTTCCGTTTTCATCAAATTCCCCGGGCCGGATACTGTAGCACTCGGCTTTCGAAAATTCGGTATCCTTGGCTAGAGTCCCAAGCTCGGCTTCGCTCGGGGGGATTTTTTTGAAGTGCCAGCTTCCGCTGGAACTTGGCAGTTCCATTTTTACCGCAGATTGGGCGATCTCCCCCGCCGACGGAAGGAAATACACCGCGCTGAGCGTTCCACAAATGAAGAGGGGAAGAATGAGAGCACGTAATTTCATGATCCTGCGGTAAATACCTCTTCTTTTTCTGGTTTTTCCACCTTCCCCCTGCGGAGGTGGCGGTTCTGGTTTTTCTTCCATGGCAACCCACCCTCAAAAGCCGAGTGCAGGATGAGCAGAAGCAGCAGGGAAAACGGATAAAACAAAAGAAGTCCGGACCAATCGTGCCAGGTTCCCGCAGCCCATTCAGCATCCCCGTACTCTGCGATCACAAAAATCGACGTTACGCGCAACGCATTCCCAATGATCGCGAGCGGTAATGCGGAGGAGAAGAGGACGACTTTTTGCCACGTTTTGATTTTCGCGACGTAGGCCCATGCCGATGAGATCATCAGCAAGGCCATCAGCGACCTGATTCCGCTGCAACCCGTGGCAATGTCCAGCGGTTTCCAATCACCGGTGACAGGCAGGATCGTCGTTCCGACCACCCGCGTATCCACGCCGAAAAGGCTGGATCCATGGTGGGCGAGGGAAGTCGCCAGAAGCTGAAGGTGGGTTGTCGCCTGTTGGAAACTGGGAAGTGGCACCGCCAGCCAGAAAAAGAAAAACGGGAAGGCGAGGATTTTCGCGACCCTCCAGCCCCAGAGGAAATAGCATCCACCCCAGAGGAGAAATGGAAGGGCTCCTGCGGCGATTCTCGGTTGGAAGGTTCTGTACGAGATTGCATAGAGCAAAGCGCCCACGAAAATGGCGGCCAGTCCCCAGTAGCTGCCGTATCCCGCGGCTTTCCTGAGGTTCTTCAACTGGTAGATGACCAGTCCCGCGATCACGAACGGAAACAGTATCCCGTGTTCATAATCGGTCTCCCCGTTCCAGGCGCTTTCCAGCCATGTGAAAACCGACTGCGTGCGGTCGGCTCCAAACCTCGTCTCGAATCCGAAAAACCAGATGATCGCCGCAACGGAGAGCGCCACGGAAATGACCGCGCCGAGATTCGACCCGGAAGCCGAAGGGTTCGGAATGGCACGTTGGGAAGCTGCAGGGTTCTCGTTCAAAACTTAAAATCGCCTAAAGTTCTTTCAGGGTGCGCAAAGTATTGCCGAGGTCGCTCAGCCTGTCAACAATCCCCCCGCTCATGAAAATCATCAGTGGAACCGCCCACCGCGCACTCGCAGAGAAAATCGCCGAAACCCTTGGCCAACCGCTTGCCGATGTGCAGGTGGATGCCTTTCCCGACGGGGAAACCGCCGTGAAAATCAACGAGAACGTGAGGGGCGAGGATGTGTTCATCATCCAGCCCTCCTGCCCTCCCACGAACCACAACATCATGGAGCTGCTGATCCTGGTGGATGCCGCCCGCCGTGCCAGCGCGGAACGGATTACCGCGGTTATGCCATTTTTCGGCTACGCCAGGCAGGACAGGAAAGACCAGCCCCGTGTTCCCATCACGGCAAAACTCGTTGCCAACCTCCTCACCTCCGCCGGCGTGAACCGTGTGCTGACCATGGATCTCCACGCCCCGCAGATCCAGGGTTTCTTCGATATCCCGGTCGATCATCTTCTACGCGAAGCCGGCGCTCATCGGCTACCTCCGCGAGCGCCATCCTGACACATCGAACCTCACCGTTGTCTCTCCTGATGTGGGCGGAGTGAAGATGGCACGAGCCTACGCGGATGCGCTGGGAGCCGAGCTGGCCATCGTCGCAAAACACCGGATTTCCGCCACCCGTGTGGAAGCAATGAACGTGATCGGCGAGGTTGAAGGCCGGGACGTCCTCCTCGTCGATGACATGACGGAAACCGCCGGGACGCTGACCTCCGCAGCGGAAATCCTCCACAAACACGGCGCGCAACGCATCTTCGCCGGAGTTTCCCACGCCATTATCGGGGAAATGGCGCACGAGCGCCTCGAAAGCTCCAGAATCGAAGAGCTGATCACCACGGATTCCGTGCCCCAGGCGTTCGGCCCGAAGATCCAGGCGGTATCGATCGCACCCCTCATGGGCGAGGCCATTCGCCGGATCAACGGTGGCCAATCGGTCACGTCCCTATTTAGCGTCTGAGAAGATCCTCTCGCTGAAAAAGCGCGGCAACCATTTCAGGTTCCCGCGCTTTTTCATTTCCCACCGTTCCCGGCCTGCAACATGCTCTGCCCACATCCAGCCTCTTCATTGAGGTTTAAAGTTTAAAATTTAAAGTTTCATGACATCCACCCGCGACCAGCTCCGCATCGAAGGCTTCGGCCTCATCGACGAACGCCTCTCCTACCTCCTCGGCTGCCTGGATGACGCGCTGGCAAGCGCCGGCGAGACCGAACTTCTTCCATTCATGCCATGGTCGGGAAAAGCGCCTGCCACCAATGCCACCCCTCCGGAGGGCTTGCCGAAGCTCTACTCCATCGGCTTTCAGCTTCTGAACATGATCGAGGAACGCGTGGCGGCGGAGATCCGGCGCGAGCGGGAAAAAGCACTTGGAGCCGATTCCATCCGCGGACTCTGGCCACAGGCGCTACGCGATCTCCAATCCATCGGTCTCGACCCGAAACAAATTCTGGCGGTTCTCGAGGATGTCCACGTCGAGCCCGTTCTGACCGCTCATCCGACTGAGGCGAAACGCGAATCAGTCCGCGCCCGCCAGCGCGGTCTCTACGAGGAAATGGTTCGCAACGAGTATCCGAAATACACCGACCGTGAGAGGCGCCGCATCCGCGAGCGTGTTGTCGCCACCTTAGAAACGCTTTGGCTGACCGCCGAGATCCATCTCGTCCGCCCGGATATCAACTCCGAACTGCGCAACGCGATCCACTACCTCCGCGATCTTTTTCCGACCGCCGTCAACCGCCTAGACCTTCACTTTACCGAGGCATGGCGCGATTCCGGCCTTCCTCTCGATCTTCTCCGGTCCGCGGGGAACATCCCGAAGCTTTCCTTCGGCTCGTGGATCGGCGGGGACAGGGACGGACATCCGCTCGTCACTCCGGAGGTTACCGAGACGAGCCTTGGCAAGCTCCGCTCCGCCGCCCTTCAGCTTTTGGAAAAGGAAATGGACGGCCTCTCCTCACAGCTCACGGTTTCTCGGCATCTGGCGAATGTTCCCGAGGAGCTTCAGGAGCGTATCGACGAGCTTGCCTTCACCATGGGTTCCGAGAGGGACGTGAAGGAAATTCTCGACCGGCAGTCCGAGGAGCCGTGGCGGCAGCTTGCCAGCCTCATGTCCGTCGTCCTCCGCGAGCAGGCTCTGGGAAAAAACGGATACGGCTCGCCCGAACAGCTTACCGAGGATCTCGATCTCATATCCCGCACGCTTGCGGCCGGAGGTTGCCACCTTCTCGAGGAGCAGGCGATCCGCCCGGTCAGGCACAAGATCGAAATGTTTGGCTTTCACCTGGCCACGCTCGATGTCCGCCAGAACTCCGAGTTCCACGACAACGCCATCTCCGAAATCCTCACTGCGGCGGGAATCACCGATGGAGAGAATTTCCCGAAATGGTCGGAGGAGAAACGCCTGGAGTTTCTCAATGAAGAACTCGGATCCCAGCGTCCGTTTCTTCACGACGGCGCGCGCATCGGTGAATACGCGGATAATGTTCTCGATACCTACCGCGTCCTCGTCCGCCACTGGAAAGCGTCCGGAAAGGCAGGTCTCGGCTCGCTGATCGTCTCGATGACACGCCAGCTTTCCGATCTCCTCTCCGTCTATCTCCTCGCCCGCGAGGCCGGGCTGATGAACAACACGCCGGAGGGAATGAGCTGTCCGCTGCCCGTGGTTCCCCTGTTCGAAACGATGGACGATCTGCACAACTCCCCCGGGATTCTCGGCGCGTTTCTCGATCACCCGCTCACCGCCCGCTCCCAGGCGGAATCGGAGAAACCCGAGCAGCAGATCATGCTCGGATACTCAGACTCGAACAAGGACTGCGGCATACTCGCGGCTCAGGTCGCCTTGCAGCGCGCGCAGACCGCCCTCACGAAAGTCGGCCGGGAAAAGAACGTGAAACTATGCTTTTTCCATGGTCGCGGTGGCACCATTTCACGCGGAGCCGGCCTCACCCACTGGTTTATGGCCGCGCTTCCCCATGGAGCCATGTCAGGTGCTTTCCGGATGACGGAACAAGGAGAAACCATTGCCCAGAAATACGCGAACCTGGCCAGCGCCACCTACAATCTGGAACTTCTTCTCGCCGGTGCCGCGATCAATACCGCACGCCATCGCCATCTTGAAGAGACGCAGGATCCTGCGGAGCGCTTCCTTGATACCCTCTCCTCCTCCAGCCAGAAAGCCTACCAGGGTCTTCTCCGTTCAGACGGTTTCATCGAATTCTACCGCCAGGCGACGCCAATCGATGCCCTCGAGAACGCCCGCATCGGCTCCCGCCCCGCCCGCCGGAACCGGGAAAACATCCCACTCCATTTCCGATCTCCGGGCTATCCCTTGGGTCTTCTCCTGGACCCAGGCTCGCTATTACCTTCCCGGCTGGTTCGGAGTCGGCACCGCCCTTTCCGAACTGAAGAAATCCTCTCCGGAAGATTTTTCCGCCCTCAAGGAAGCACTCGGAAAATCCACCTTCCTCGCCTACGTCCTCACAAACGTAGAGACCAACCTCGCCTCCGCCAACCTGGAACTCATGCAGGCCTACGCCGGCCTCGTGACAGACCACGGCATCCGTGCGAATTTCACGAAGACCATCACCGAGGAATTCCGGCTCACCCGGGATCTCCTCACCGAACTTTTCGACGGCTCCATGGAAAACCGCCGGCCCCGCATGGCCAAAACCTTGGCAATCCGGGAGGCGCCGCTACTCGTTCTGCATCTCCAGCAGATCGAACTGCTCAAGGAATGGCGCGGACATTTGGAAAAGGAAAACCAAACCGCAGCGGACGCCCTCCTGCCCAAGCTCCTGCTTTCCATCAACGCCATCGCCAGCGGCCTGCGGACGACGGGGTGAACCGTGGGGGCAATCTTCGGTCGCCCGGTCATAGAGCCACTCCGGAACGGAGACCTTACCAAATTACATCGAGATCGAGATCCCTGAAAAACGGATCACGTCTGCCAAGGGTGAACTTTCCCATCTGCGATTGGGCGGCGAGCATCCTGTCGAAAGGGTCGCGGTGCGGGTGCTCCAGCGAGGCTGCGGACGATGCCTCGGCAACGGTGAGAGAAAGAAAATGCCAACCCTCTTCCAGGATCGCGCGGGGAAGACTCCCACCAATCAGCCCTTCCGGCAGTTCCAGTTTTCCAAGACGGTTTTTCAGAAGCATTTCGTAAGCGGAGACGGAGCTGAAATGGATCTCATTTGAAACATCGTTCATTGCCGCACGAATGTCCGCGCCCAGTTCCGGGGAATCCGCCCACCACCAGAGTGCGGCATGGGTATCGAGCAGAATCCTCATCGGGCATCACCTTCCCACATCGCGATTTCACCAGGAGGCAGCGCCTTATCGAAGTCCCCGTGGAAACGGATTTCTCCCGCGAACCTACCGGGCGAAGGGAGTGGTTGAGAAGGAACAGGACTGAGCCTGACTTTCGGCTTTCCCGCCTTCGCAATGATTATTGTTTCGCCAGCCTCCGCGCGCTCGATCAGACGGGAGAGGTGGGTCTTGGCCTCATGAATATTGAACACCGTTTCAAGCATGACGGCAGCTTAGCTAAGCTTATAAGCTAACTCAATAAGCGTTCTGACTCATACACTTGGCGGGATGATCAGCTCGTCTCCCTTCTCAGGCTCCACGGGACCGAATCCAGGCATGGGGTTCCCGATCGCGCCGTCAGCCGTGATGTCCGTGATCGTGATTTTTCCGAGAATCCCCGTGTTGCGGCGGATCGCCAGAGTCGTCCCGACCTGCACGTGCTCCGGGAGAACCACCTCGATGACCGCGAAGTTTCCTGATTCCGGGGTGTTCACATATTCCGCAACCCGTCCGATCAGCAGCGCGTCGCGGATCAGGCGGGCGCGGCGGAGAACATTGTCGCTTTTTTCGAGCTCGCGCTGGCCGATCAGACCCGCCTCGTCGCGGTAGGTCTCCGCCTTTTGCTCGGCATCCTCCTTTTCCTCGGCAAGGGCTGCGAGTTCCGCCTCTTTGGCCTCAAGCTCCGCTTTCATCCTGTCCACCTCGGAAGGCGCGGACGCCACCGGATCGGGAGCCGCACGCATTTGCTGGAGCTGTTTTTCGAGATTGAGCCTGTCCTGCTCGACGCGGAGCTGATCCACCTGTTTCCGCAACCGCTCCAGCTCCTCCTGCGGGGCGTTTTTCACACCCTCGTTCATCCCTTGGAAAGAGAGAACCACCGCTGCCAGCAATAGCGCGAAGGTCGCTCCCAGTAAAATCGTCATCGTATTCATGCGGCGAAAATGTCCGACCCGTCCCCCGATGTCAACGCATGTCCTCCATCCGTGAACCACAAGAATCTTCCACGATCCTGCGTTCAATGTTGGACGTCCCGCCTTCCTTGCTGAACTGTAGCGGCGGTGGATCTCTTCTCCGACATACCGAAAAAGGAAACGAAGGCTCTTTCCGTGACCCAGGTGGTCCGGAAAATGAAACGTGCCATCGAATCGGAGGTCGGGCGGCTGTGGATCGAGGGCGAGGTCTCGAACCTGAAGAAACAGGGATCCGGCCATTGGTATTTCTCCCTGAAGGACGACGGCTCGCAACTCCAATGCGCCATGTTCAGCGCCCGCAACCGCGAAGGTTCGGAGACACTGGAGGACGGAGCGAAGGTGCGCGTCTTCGCCGAGGCGACCGTCTACGCCGCACGCGGGCAGCTCCAGATCATCGTGGAAAAAGCGGAGCGCTCCGGCCAGGGAGATCTCCAGGCGCGTTTCGAGGCACTCAAACGCAAGCTCCAGGCCGAGGGACTTTTCGAATCCTCCCGGAAAAAGCCTTTGCCCGTTTTCCCGCTCGTCATCGGCATCGTCACCTCCCCCACCGGAGCGGCATTGCAGGACATCCTGAACATCCTCACGCGCCGCGCACCGTGGGTGCAGCCCGTGCTTTTTCCCGTCAGAGTGCAGGGAAAAGGAGTGGAGCGGGAAATCGCCGAGGCCATTACCAAATTCAACGCATCCGAGAAATTCGGATACCCGGCGTGCGATCTCCTCATCGTCGGACGCGGAGGCGGCTCCATTGAGGATCTCTGGTGTTTCAACGAGGAGCCGGTCGCCCGCGCCATCGCCGCCTCCGCCATTCCCGTAATTTCCGCGGTGGGGCACGAGATCGATTTCACCATCGCGGACTTCGTCGCCGATCTTCGCGCTCCCACCCCCAGCGCCGCCGCCGAACTTGCCGTCCCTGACGAGTCCGAATTGCGCACCATCCTGGAAAACGCCTCCCGCCGCATCACCCGCTACCTGCAGACCGCTCTCCGCGAGCCTACCCAGGAACTGGATTATCTGCGCTCCGCCCTTGCCCAGGCAGCATCCGCTTCCCTCCGGGATAGCAGCCAGACTCTTCGGGAAACCCGGCTCCGTCATCAATCGCTTCATCCGCTGCGCTTGCTGGAGCGCCGCCGCGAGAAGCTGGTTTCCATTAGGAAAGATCTCGACCGCCTGACCGCCAACCGAATCTCCCGTGAGGCGGACAAGATCAGCCGCTTGAAAAGCCTCATCCGAACCCTCGGCCCGAGTCCGCCTTCAAACGGGGCTTTTCCATCACCCTTTCAGCCGGAGGAAAAATCATCCGCTCGGCTAGCCAGGCCAAGCCCGGCACCTCCATTTCCACCAGATTCATCGATGGGGAAGTCACCTCGACCGTTCAATAACTACAAAAAATGCCCGAAGAAATCCCGCTCACCGTCACACAGGTTCAGACCGAGTTCCCCCTGACCATCACCATCCTCGGCTACGTGGCCGTGGCCCTGCTCGCCCTGATCCTGCTAACCCTCATCCGCATCAGCGGTAAAATTTCCACGGTTGCCCACCGCCTCAGAAAAATGGGGACGCGCTCGGAGAAATCTTCCTCCGCTTCCACGGAAAGCCCGTCCGAAGAGGAGAGCGAAGCACAGACCGTGGAAGCCGAACCCGGCACCCCGTTCGAGGAATTTCTCAACGAAGACCCGAAGCACCGCACCCTTCCCAAAAAAGACCAGTTCAAGGAATACCGGAAATGGCGTGCCGCAAAGGGTCTGAACTGGTCAAAATAATCTTTCCACATTCCCGATTGCGACTATCCCCATCCACCCTATAATCAGCCGCAAGCACCATGAATCTCACTCTCAAAGTCTGGCGTCAGACAGGCCCCGCTCAAAAGGCAGCATTGAAACCTACCCTGCGGAAAACATCCCGGCTGAAGCGTCGTTCCTGGAAATGCTCGATATCGTCAACGAACGGATCATCGGCGACGGCAACGATCCGATCCATTTTGACCACGATTGCCGCGAAGGCATCTGCGGCTCCTGCAACCTTACAATCAACGGCGTTCCCCACTCCAAGGAAAAAGGCATCACCACCTGCCAGGTGCACATGCGGAAATTCCGCGACGGCGATACCATCTGGATCGAACCGTTCCGCGCGGATCCCTTCCCTGTCATCAAGGATCTGATCACGGACCGCTCCGCCTTCGACCGGATCATTTCCGCCGGAGGATACATCGATATCCGCACCGGCTCCGCCGTGGATGCGAACTCCATCCCCGTCCCCAAGGGTCAGGCCGACGACGCATTTGACGCGGCGGCCTGCATCGGCTGCGGTGCCTGCGTGGCTGCCTGTAAGAACGCGTCCGCCATGCTTTTCGTCGCCGCAAAAGCATCCCACCTCGGCCACCTGCCGCAGGGTCAGCCGGAGCGACGCAAGCGCGCACTCTCCATGGTGCGGCAGATGGACAGGGAAGGTTTTGGAAACTGCACCAACCAGTACGAGTGCGAGGCCGCCTGTCCGAAGGAAATTTCCGTCGATCACATCGCACGCCTCAACCGCGACTACGGAAAAGCCGTCCTCGAAGAACAGTTCGCGTAGGTTGTCCCATGGAAACGCTAGCCCAGGCACCGGAAGACCCTCTGGAAAAAGTCACACTGCCCGATGAGCAATGGCGCGAAATTCTTACTCCGGAGCAATACCACATCCTCCGCGAATCCGGCACCGAGCGCCCGAACGGCGAAACCTACCGCCAATTCAAACAACAGCCCGAAGGAGCCTATCATTGCGCGGGCTGCGGAGCGCTGCTCTTTTCCTCCAACGAGAAGTTCGATTCCCATTGCGGTTGGCCGTCCTTTTTCGATCCGGCGAAAGCCGAAAACGTCACCACCAGACGGGACGAATCCGGCGGAATGCTCCGCATCGAGGTCACTTGCGCCAAGTGCGACGGCCACCTCGGGCACGTTTTCGAGGGCGAGGGCTTCGACACCCCCACCGACCAGCGCTACTGCATCAACGGAGGCGGTCTCAAATTCGTCCCAGCGTAGCTGCCCCGTCCCGGCGTAAGCCTTCCTCTTCCTTGAAATTTAAAGATTATTTTTTAAGGTTTCATCCTTGCCCAGCGAAGTAAGCTCCGAAACCATAACCACATCGGCGGCTTGGCGGAATTGGTAGACGCGCTCGACTCAAAATCGAGTTCCTTGTGAGTGTGGGTTCGATTCCCACAGCCGCTACTTTCCATTTTTCACACCGCAGTATGACAAACCCGCGAAGCATAGGCATCATCGCAGGAAACGGCGTCTATCCGGAAACATTCGTCCGCGCCGCCCGCCTCCGCGAGCCATCCGCCAGAATCGTCGTTGTCGCATTCAACGGCGAGACCCGCCCCGACCTGGAGCCACAGGTCGATGCCATCACCTGGCTCCGCGTCGGCCAGCTTTCCAAGCTCATCAAATTCTTCGTCCGGGAAGGCGTGAAAGAAGCCGTGATGATGGGTCAGATCTCGCCCGAGAATCTCTTCAACCTCCGCCCCGACCTGCGCATTCTCATGATGCTTGCTCGGGTGAAAAAACGGAACGCGGAGACGTTGTTCGGAGCCATTGGCGAGGAACTTGCCAAGGACGGTATCACCCTCCTACCCGCCACCACCTTCTTGGAAGATCATCTCCCCGCCGCAGGTCATGTCACCGGCCCCAAGGTCAAGCCCCGCACACTGGAGGATCTTGAATATGGATTTCAAATCGCAAAGCAGACCAGTGCCCTGGACATCGGGCAGTCCGTCGTCGTCCGCCACGGCACCATCCTCGCCGTCGAAGCCTTCGAGGGCACGAACAACTGCATACGCCGGGGCGGCGAACTCGGACGCAACAAGGACACCGTTCTCGTAAAAGTCTCCAAACCCAACCAGGACTTCCGCTTCGACGTCCCCGTCATCGGCCCGGAGACGGTCGAAAACTGCGCCAAGGCCGGCATCATCGCCATCGGCATCGAAGCGGGAAAAACCCTCCTCCTGGAAAAGGAAACCGTCCAAAAACTCTGCGCCCAACACAAGGTCGCCATCCACGCCCTCTGAAGGAGCGCTGCCTACAGGCGGCGAGTCCTCTTCCTTGAGGTTTAAAGTTTAAAGTTTAAAGTTTCCTCCCAGATGCCCACCCCTTCCCTTCTTCGACGTTCAATGTTGAGCGTTCAATGTTCGACGTTCCTCTTTTCAGCCACAGCACTGCAAGCCAACAAGAAACAGCCACCACCCGTAACCCCGGATGAAATCGCACAATCCATCACCCGTGGCGTTGATTTCCTAATCACCGACCAAAACGAAAACGGCTCCTGGGGCAGCGCCACACGCACCAAGGACATCAACATCTACGCCCCCCTCCCCGGCGCCCACCACGCCTACCGGGCAGGAGCATCCGGCCTCGCTCTCTCCGGCATCCTCGACTCCAATGACCAACGACCGGAAACCATCAACGCCATTGCCGAAGCCGCCGCATGGTCCGTGGAGAACCTCCCGAAACTCCGCCGCGCAGACCAGACCACCACCTACAACATCTGGGGTCACGCCTACGGTCTCCGCTCCCTTGTCCGCCTCCACGAAGTCGAAACGGATCCCGAAAAGAAAGCCCTCTACAAGACCCTCGCGCAGGAACAAATAGACCTGGTGAACGGCTACGAGGACATAAACGGAGGTTGGGGATATCTCGACGTTTTCGATGATTTCACTTCCAAAAAGCCCACCGGAATAACCACCTCCTTCAGCTCCGCCACCGTCCTCCTCGCCATGCACGAGGGCAGGGAAAAACTCGGCCTGAGTCTAAACGAGAAAATCGTCGGCACCGCTCTGGATTCCATCAAGCGCCAGCAATTCCCCGACAAATCCTACGCCTACTCCCACTACCATATCAAGCGCCCAAGAAGTCCGATCAATCGCCCCGCCGGCTCCCTCGCCCGCTCCCAGGCATGCAACGCGGCACTCCGCGCACTCGGCCGCGAAGGGATCACCGACGAGGTCATCATCGAGTGGGCCGACCGTTTCCTCGCCCGCGAAGGCTGGCTCTCCATCGCCAGGAAACGCCCCATGCCGCATGACATGCACTTCCAGATCTCCGGCTACTTTTACTACTACGGCATCTATTATTTCACGGAATCCGTCCGACTCCTCCCGCCGGAGAAGCAGAAACCCTACGCCGAAAAACTCGCAGCCCTAATCCTTTCCAAGCAGGAAAAAGACGGCTCCTGGTGGGACTATCCACTCTACGACTACCACCAGCCCTACGGCACCGGCTACTGTCTGATGGCACTCGCCTGGTGCCGGGAGGTGATGTGACCGAAGAAGCCGATGGGATTATTGACAGCTGATGCGCCAAGGTTTAACATCTGATGTATGAGAACAACGCTTGATCTTGAAAAGCCGATTCTCGATGGCCTACGAAAACTCCAAAAGCAGGAGAAAATCCCACTTGGCAAAATCGCTTCGCGGCTTCTCGCCGAAGCTCTCGCCGGAACCAAAACCCCCTCCACACCGCAACCTATACTTGGTTGGGTGTCCGCTCCAATGAATGCAAAAGTCGATTTATCCGATAAAGACGCACTCTTCCGTGAACTGGACAAGCCATGAGCTATTCCATTGATGCAAACATCCTCCTCTACGCAAGCGATTCCTCCTCAGCATCCCATCAAAAGGCGATGGATTTCCTGGCTTTGCTCCCCTGTGAAAACGATATCCTCTGCCTCGCATGGCCAACTCTGATGGCCTACCAAAGGATTTCCACCCATCCTTCCATTTTCAGCAACCCGTTAACACCTGCGGACGCATGGAAAAACATTCAGGGACTCCTGGATCTCCCACGTTGCAGGGTCATTTCCGAAGAGGATTCTTTTTCCGCTGACTACACCCAGGTTACCGACGGCATCACGGTTCGTGGGAACCTCGTTCCAGATGCCCATCTCGCCACAATCCTCCGTCAGCACGGCGTTACCCGCATCTACACCGCGGATACCGATTTTTTGAAATTCCAGTTTCTCGAAGTGATAAACCCGCTGAAATAATTTCCGACTGAGGGCGGTTACCTTTTCCAGCCCCAAGGGGTTAGACGCCCCCTCCTCACTACTGTTTCCCAGGCTCTTCAGTCTTCTTCTTGTAGGTGCTCTGGACGTAAACCTCGCGGAGTTCTTTCATCCCGATCTCGCAGGGGCTCTGCGCCATGAGGTCGGCTCCCTTGTTGTTTTTCGGGAACGCAATGACCTCGCGGATGCTGTCCTCTCCGGAAACCAGCATGGCAATGCGGTCGAGACCGAGAGCCAATCCACCGTGGGGTGGTGCACCGAAGCGGAAGGCGTCGAGGATGTGCTCGAACTTGATTTTCTGCTCCTCCGGCGTCACGCCAAGAGCCTCGAACATTTTCGCCTGAAGATCCTTTTCGTGGATCCGGATGGATCCGCCGCCGAGTTCGTAGCCGTTGAGTACAACGTCGTAAGCCTCGGCACGGACGTTTGCGAAATCGCCTTTTTCAAGCAGTTCCATATCATCCGGATGCGGGCGGGTGAAGGGGTGGTGGACGGCGACCCACTCGCCGCTTTCCTCGTCCTGCGCGAGCAGCGGGAAATCGACGACCCAGAGGAAGTTGAACTTGTCGGAGCCTTTGTTCAGCTCCTGCATCACCGCACACTCGGAGCGGACGCGCCCGAGGATGGTGGAAACGCTTTCGCGCGAACCGGCGGCGAAGAAGACGATGTCGCCTTCCTCAAGATCCATCGTTCTGGTGACGGCTTGCCTTTTCACTCTTCGGAGAAAATTTTCCAGAGCGGGCTCTTGTATTCGCCGTTCTCCAGCTTGATGAAGGCGAGGTTTTTCACGGGGAGACCCGCCTGCACGGCGATCTCGTTAAGGCGGTTCATCTGGCCGGTGGTGATGCGTCGCAAAGCCTTTCGCATTGATCGCGCGCACCACGCCACCGCCATCGAGGACGCTGCGGAAAATCTTGAATTCCGTGCCAGCGAACACTTCGGCGAGATCGGTGATCTTCATTTCAAAGCGGGTGTCCGGCTTGTCGGAGCCATAGACATCCATCGCTTCCGCGTAGGTCATGCGCGGGAACTCCGCCGGAAGATCGATGTCGAGACCGGCCTTGAACATCGCTCCGAGCAGACCCTGAACAATCCCGATGATATCCTCTTGCCCGACAAAGCTGGCCTCAAGGTCGATCTGGGTGAATTCCGGCTGGCGGTCTGCACGGAGATCCTCGTCCCGGAAGCAACGGGCGATCTGGAAGTATTTCTCCACACCCGCAACCATCAGCAACTGTTTGTATTGCTGCGGAGCCTGCGGGAGGGCGTAGAATTTCCCGGGGTTCAGGCGGGATGGCACGAGGAAATCGCGCGCACCTTCCGGGGTCGGGTTGGAAAGGATCGGGGTCTCGATTTCATAGAAGCCGGAGTCGTCGAGGAAACGGCGGGCGGCGGAAGTGATCTTGCTGCGCTGGCGGATGTTCTTGCTCATCCGCGGGCGGCGGAGATCGAGGTAACGGTATTTCATCCGCAGATCCTCGTTGGAAAGTTCCTTGTCGAGCTGGAACGGAAGCACGTCGGCCTTGTTCACGATCTTCAGCTCGCTCGCGACGATCTCGATCGCTCCCGTTGCCATCTTGGCGTTGTCCGCACCCTCCAGGCGCTTCGCGACCTTTCCGACGACCTGAACCACATCCTCGTCACGGAGGGTGTGGGACAGCTTCGCAACTTCCGCGCTCTCCTCGGGACGGAATACGCATTGGGTGAGGCCCTCGCGGTCGCGCAGGTCGATGAAAATGACGCCACCGTGATCGCGGGCGGAATTCACCCAACCGATGAGGGTGACGGTTTGACCGATGTGGCTTTCTTGGAGTTCGTTGCAATGGTGGCTTCTCATGAATGGAAATGGGTAAGATGTTTTAACCGCAGATGGACGGGATGGACGCAGATGGAAGAAGGGATCAAGAAATTGATTTTTGGGAAAGGGTGACCCTTCGGAACTCGAGTTTGGAGTATTTGAAATTTAGGATGAGTCCCACCTGGAGGCTAGTGACGCGGAGGTAGTTGAGCATCTGGCCGATCTCGTGGTCGGTGATGCGGGGAATGGCTTTCGTATCGACGACCACTTTGCCGTATACAATCAGATCGGGAATGAATTCGCCGACCTTTGTTTCGCGGTGATGAACAGGAAAGCGTGGCTGCTGCAGAAAGTGGATATCCTGGTGCTGAAACTCAACAACGAGCGCATTCTCATAAACCTTCTCATGGAACCCATGCCCCACGGCATTCAAAACGGAAAAGGCACAGCCGATCACCCGCTCCGTCTCCAGAACATGAATCTCTTCTCTTCCATCTGCGTTCATCCCGTTCATCCGCGGTTAATTCCTCTTAAGCTAGCAGCGGGCCGTCCGGTTCGGTGAGGCGTTGCATCATCCAGCCGACCAACTGATCCGCGTGGCAGGCCTCTTCCGAGCGATTCGCAAGAATCTTGATTTTCACCAGGGGAAACTCTTCGCCGATGACCACGGCGAACCTCGCCCCGCTTTTCTCGGCCGATTGGAACTGCTTGGCGACCTTTGCGGACGAGAGCGGAAGATCCACGGAGATTCCCGCACGGCGGAGATTAGTGACCAATGCAAGGGCATCGGCACGGCGGTATTCATCTGGGATGACCATGTAGGCCTCGCAGCCGGCCGCGTTGCGCTGCAGCCAGACTTCCATCTGCATGGCAGCGTGCGGGGTTTCCTCGATGAGGTTCCGGATCACGTAATCCCCCATCGCGAAACCTGTCGCGGGCATATCAACCGAGCCGTTCGAAATGGTTCCCACGAGGGTGTCATAGCGACCTCCGCCAGCAACGGCGCGCATCGATTTGCTCGAATCGAAGACTTCGAACACCACTCCGGTATAATAGGCGAGACCACGGACGATGGAGAGATCCAATTCAACGAAATCGCCGAAGCCTCGTGCGACGAGATCCTCCCGGATCGCTCCGTAAGCTTCGGAGGCGTTCTCCGGATTCGCAACGAATGCACGGACTTCCTCCAAGGTCATGCCAAACGCCGCCAGCTTCCCGGTCAGCACCTTCCGGCTTTTCACGCTCCAGCTTGTCAACAAGACCGAGGAAATCGGAAATCTTGTCCTCATCCACGCCTTTCCCTTCCGCGAATTTCAACCAGGCGTTCCGATCGGAGACCCGCACTACGAAATCACCAGCCACAAATCCGAAGGAAAGCATCGTCTCGATCGCGAGAGCAATCAGCTCCGCATCCGCCCCCGGTCCGGCCTCTCCAAGGATATCGACATTGAACTGATGAAACTCACGACCCCTGCCCTTCTGCGGCTTCTCATAACGGAAGCACTGGCCGATCTCGAACCACTTGAGCGGCTTCGGATACTGGCGTTGCTCTGCTGCTACGATCCGCGCCAAAGAAGCCGTTACTTCCGGGCGGAGGGTCACATCCCTCCCCCCTGGTCCTCAAAACGGAAAAGCTGCGAGGAAAGCTCCCCGCCGGACTTTTTCAAATACAGCCCGGTGTCCTCAAGGATGGGGGTTTCATACTCCACGTATCCGCAACGGCGGGCGACTTTTCGCCAGGTTTCGAACAAATAGTTCCTGACCGCGCATTCACGGGGGGTGAAGTCACGGAAACCAGGGAGTGCTTGAAATGTTGAACCAGCCATTGCGCGGGGCGCGACAATGCACAGCCCTCCCCACATATCAAGGCAAAGTGGGGGCGATCTTCGGTCGCCACACCCCTTTGCCAAAAAAAATTGGCGAATTCATGCAAAAAAACCTTGCAACAAATCCGCCACTCCGCTTTCTTTCCGCCCGCACCGCGACCAACGACCCGTTCGTCTATCGGTTAGGACTCCAGGTTTTCATCCTGGCAAGAAGGGTTCGACTCCCTTACGGGTCGCCATTGTTTTCTCGGAAACTCTGGCAGGTAATGGTAAAACAGCCTCCGAAAGAGCACACGCTCCCGGAGGCTTTTTCATTTCTCAAAATCCAATACCAAGTGACCCCCCGGGAAAAAATCGCCGCAATTTCAGGAAAGAAAGGCCTTGGCTCCATCGCCGCCCTCACCTGCTACGACTGCCCGATGGCACGGCTGCTGGATGAAGCGGGCATCGACGTCCTTCTCGTCGGCGACTCGCTCGGAATGGTTGTCCTCGGCTACCCGGATACCACGCACGTCACCCTCGCTCACATACTCCATCACCTCGAAGCTGTCGCCCGCGCGAAACCAAAGGCTCTCGTGATCGCGGATCTTCCCATCAATACCTACGATACCCCAAAGCAGGCGCTCGAAACCGCCCGGCAACTCGTCGCTGCCGGAGCCGATGCTGTGAAACTCGAAGGCGGCGTCCGCCAGGCGGAAAAAGTCCGGGCGATCACTTCCGCAGGGATCGCCGTATGCGGGCATCTCGGCATGCTTCCGCAGCGGGTTCTGGAAGAAGGCGGCTACCACAAAAAGGGCAAAACCCCGGAACAAACCCAAGCGATCATGGAAGGTGCCGAGGCACTCCTCGATGCAGGGGTCTTCGCCATCGTCCTCGAGTCCCTCACCCCCACCGCCGCCGAAACCATCACCCGGGAAATCCCCGTCCCAACCATAGGAATAGGCTGCGGCGATGCCACCTGCGACGGAGAAATCGCGGTCGTAACCGACCTGCTCGGTTCCTACCCATGGTTCGTCCCGCCATTCGCGAAACCCGAGGCGGATCTCTCTGGCAATACGTCCGCCGCCGCGCGGAAATACCTTTCCCGCGTCCGCGCCCAGAAGGAACGCGGACTTTAGTCCGCAGACCGGCTATCGACACGGACCGGCCTCCATGCTATACATTTTCCTTATGAAAGTATGCTTCACGCACTGGATCGAGAAAGACGGGAAGTATCTCGGCTATCTCAATGATTACCCCGATCACTGGACCCAAGGCGAAACACTCTCCGAACTTCGGGAAAACCTCGCGGATTTGTTCGAAATGTTTGGGGACAAAACGATACCCGGTATCCGTCAGGTAGCGGAGCTCGAGGTAGGGACACGCATGAAGCGCCGGGATCTCGTGAAGCGGTTGGAATCGGAAGGCTGCGAACTTCTGCGCCACGGGAGTCGTCACGATATCTACCACAATCCATCGACGGGACGCTCGGAGCCGGTTCCACGCCACAGGGAAATTAACGAGATCCTCGCCAAGAAAATCATCCGGAGTCTTTCCGCGGAAAGCTGAATTCCCGGACTCTGGCCTTAGCTCTCTTCCTTGAGGTTTCGAATTTAAATTTTAGATTTCGTGCTTCTCTACCTCCACATCCCCTTCTGCCATCGCATCTGCCCGTATTGCTCGTTTTACAAGCACACACCCGGCAAAACACCGATCGGAGAATTTATCTCGGCACTAGGTAAAGAGGCGTCACACCGCACCGATGCAGGCTCAACAATCAGCATTCCAAAAAGCATCTACCTCGGAGGTGGCACCCCCTCAATGCTTTCCTCCAAGCATCTGACAGACCTTTTCACATCCCTTCGCGAAAGTTTCGATTTCTCCGATGTAAACGAAATCACCCTCGAGGCCAACCCCGCCACCTTCGACCTGAAGAAAGCGGAACTCTTTAGATCCCTCGGAGTCACTCGTGTCTCCCTTGGCATCCAGTCTTTCGAACCCCATGTATTGGAAACACTCGGACGCGAGCACTCTCCGGAACAAGCGACGGCTTCCGTGGAAACCCTGCGCGAAGCCGGCATCCCCTCGGTGAACATCGACCTGATGTTTTCGATCCCCGGCCAGTCGCTCGCGGATTGGGAAAGCACCCTCCGCCACGCCGTTTCCCTGACACCCGACCACATCTCCGCCTACAACCTCACCTACGAAGAGGACACCGCCTTTTTCGATTCCCTCCAAAACGGCACCTACCAGGAAAACGAAGACCACGACGCCGACCATTACCACCTGGCCGAGGAAATCCTCACCGCCGCAGGCTTCGACCACTACGAGACTTCGAACTACGCCCAGCCCGGCCAACACTCCGAGCACAACCAAGGCTATTGGCAGGGAGAGGATTACCTCGGCCTAGGCCCCTCCGCCGTTTCCACGATCTGTGGCGTCCGCGAGAAAAACGTTCCCGACACCGCAGCCTACATCAGGCAAGTGAACTCCATCGGCCACGCCGTCCACGAGACGGAAGCCCTTACTCCGGCCCAGCGCCGCATCGAACTCATCGCCCTCGGCCTACGAACCACCCGAGGAATTCCCCTCGAACTACTCGGTACCGAATCCATGGAGAAAGCCAAAACTTTCGCGAAAGAAAAGCTCCTCGCCTTGGGTGCAACCCACCTTCACCTCACCACCTTGGGACGCCCTCTCGTCGATCCCATCGCGGCGGAACTGATTTAGTCAGGCTGACCCCAGGACTTTCCCGAGCAGCTCCACCATCGAGGTCCCTGCCTGCTTTCCGACTTCCAGAACCTCCTCGTGGTTGAGGCTTTCCTGCATCCCGGCGGCCCAGTTGGTGAGACAGGAAAAACCGGCCACTTTCATACCCAGTGACTTCGCCTGGATTGCCTCCAGAACAGTGCTCATGCCGACGGCATCCGCGCCAAGGGTTCGCACCATCCGAACTTCGGCAGGCGTCTCATACTGCGGCCCGCGCAAGCCGGCATAGACGCCTTCGTTCAGGGGCATCCCGAGTTCGGAAGCGGCTTTAAAAAATTCCGAACGCCATGCCTTGTCATAGGCCTCGCTCATATCGATGAAGTCCGCGCCAACCAACGGCGTGGTGCCAGTAAGGTTCAGGTGATCGGAAAGCGCCATCCATGTGCCCGGAGGAAAGTCCCGGTTCACAGTTCCGGCAGCGTTGGTAAGGATGATGGATTCGACGCCTTTTCCGGCCATCCAACGGACACCTGCAGTCACGGCATCGGCTCCGTGTCCCTCGTAAAGATGAACCCGTCCTTTCATTAGGACGACATCCGTCCCTCCAAGTTTCCCGAAGACAAATTTCCCCGCATGTCCTGGAACGGTGGATACTGCCAAACCGGCCTCAGCGAACCCGACTTCTTCATTGGTTTCCACTTCATCCGCCAGCACACCCAAACCTGATCCAAGAACGATTCCAATCATGTTCTAATCCTAGCTCTCTCCGTGCCATCCACAAGCACCGAAGACGGAGGTTGCTACAGGCGAACGGCAAGACGCACTTCCTTGCCTAGCGGAAAAGCTTTGGCCGCAGGTGTCTGCGAACGCCGGTGGATTCCCACAAGCAGACCTACCGCGGCGAGGCTGAAGATCAGGCTGGTGCCGCCGTAGCTAACAAAAGGAAGTGGCAGGCCGTCGTTGGGAAGCACGGCGGTGGTCACACCAATGTTCACCATGGCCGGAACCACGATCACACAAGTGAGACCGAGTGCGATGCAACGCTCGAACACCTGTTTCGCTTGGAGGGATGTCCCGACTCCGGCAACCGCGATCAGGACGTAGCAAACGATCACCCCAAGGGTTCCCGGAAGGCCGAGTTCCTCGCCAATCACAGGATAAATGAAGTCGATGTGGGCGAAGGTCAGGGTGCCGAATTTCTCCACCCCGTTTCCAAGTCCCACACCCCACGGCCCGCCGTTCCCGAGAGCGAGAAGGGCGCGCCACTGCTGCATCCCGCGGTCGAGCTGGTGAACCGGATTTTCCAGATCGAGCCATGCTTCGATCCGGCCCCAGCGGTTGGCGTCATTGTAAATATACCAAGCTGCTCCGGCCATGGCGGCCAACGCGGACGGAACCATGTACCGGATGCGTGTGCCAACACAGAACATCAGCGCCCCTGCAGTGACAGCGAGTGCGAGTGCCGTCCCGACATCCGTTTCCGCAGCGATCAGGCCGAGCGGAACGGCGACGATCAGACCCGGAATCACGAAGCCACGCCAGAAGGTGTGCACTTCCGTCTGCCAGCGTGCGAACCAGGATGCCAATGCGATGACGATGATCATTTTCGCCGCCTCGGAAGGCTGGAACTGACCGAACACAGGAACCTTGATCCAGCGCTTCGAACCGTATTCCTCCACGCTTACTGCGGGAACGAAACAGAGCGCCAGAGCGATACAGATGGCGAGGTATGCGAAGGGCAGGCCTTTCCGTATCAGTTCGGCGGGCATCTTCGCCATGAAAAACGCAGCCCCGAGACCGAGGAAAACCATCATCGCCTGGCGTGTGACGAAATGGTAGGGATTATCCAAGCCCCGCACCCATGCTCCCGTACTCGCCAGCATCACCAGCCCGAGTCCGCAAAGGAGGGCGACTGCGACGATCAGCAGGGTTGAGCTATGGCGGAGCACTGGAGGTTGACTTGGAAATTACGGAAGTTTGATCACTTGGCCGATCTTCAGCTTGGTCGGGTCGGTGATGTTGTTGAGAGCCATCAGTTCCTTCTGGCTCACTTTGTATTTGTTGGAAATCCTCCAAATGTTTTCTCCCGCTTTCAGGATGTGGGTGCGGCCGGAACCGACCACCTGCGCACGCGGCGCGTCTTCCGTTTCCTCATGGCGCATGGGACGAACGACTTGCGGAGGGCTTTCGGAAACAGGCGGGAGGAGCTCCACCAGACCTCGCTCGGAATCGCTGAAACCGGGCTGGTTGCGGATCGCCGCGACTTCCGGAGGATCCTCCGCGATGATGCGTTTGCTCTTCGGGATACTTAGGATTGTTCCGGCGCGGATATCCTTGCCGATGTTCATATTGCGAAGTTCTGCTTCATCGACACCGTGCTTGGCTGCGATGATAGGATAATTGTCGCCCCGCCCGACAACGTATGGTGTATCGCCCGAACTGAGTTTCTTTGCAACGATTCCAGAGGCCCCTTCCCCGCTGCCAGTTTCTGTTCCTGACGGAGCTGCAACCGGATCAGGGGTGCGGTCGGATAGATACTGCTTGTGGATGAAGATCATCCCGATCGCGATGATGTGGATCGCGAAGATGATCGTCAGGGAACGGGAAATATTGATGCCCGACTCCTCCAACTCGTCGGGGGAAGCCGTAGCGGCCGAGGCACGCTGACGCTTCGTTTTCGTCTTGTTGAACAAACGTGCGGAAAGGGTCTTGCGTACGGGTGTGCGGCGGGTAGGTATGCGATCGAATTTCATGGGAGTTCCGGATGTAAAGTTCAGTGAAGTTGGTGGACGAAGTCCCGGAAGGCATCGCCCCTTTGCTCGTAGCCAGTAAACTGGTCGAAGGAGGATGTTCCGGGTGAAAGCAAAACGGTGGAGCCGCGCGGGGCGAGGGAGCGGGCTGTATGAATCGCCTCTTCCAACGTTCCCACGGCGGTTGTCTCGACGGAGCCGTTGAAAAGCCCAGCCAAGGGGCGGGCGATCTGGCCGAAGGTAACTGCGGAAATCGCCTGCTTGGCAAGAATAGTTAAGACCGGTGAATAATCAAGCCCTTTGTCCTTTCCGCCCGCAATCAGAACGACGGGACGGTTTTGCGAGCGCAGGGCGCACTGCAGGGCGTGGATATTTGTCGCCTTGGAGTCGTTGAGATATTCCACCCCGTCGAGGGTGCGTATCAGTTCGCAGCGGTGCGGCGGGGGCGCGTATCCCTGGAGAGCCGGGCCGATGAGCGAGAGGTCGATCCCGTATGCGATGCACGCAGCCATCGCGGCCATCGCGTTTTCGGCATTGTGGATGCCGCGCAAGGAGGTTTCAGCCTCAAGATCGAGAAGCACCCGACCGTCGCGCGTGATCGTGACGCCGTCGGAAAAGAACTCGGCATCTTTGGATTCCGTGGAAAAAGTGATAACCTTCGGAGTAAGCTCTCCCAGGGGCTCGCCGAACCGCATGACTACGGTATCGTCCGCTGTCTGGTTGGCGAAAATGCGCATCTTCGCCTCTTTGTAAGCCTCCACCGTCGGGTAACGATCCATGTGGTCAGGGGCGAAGTTGAGCCAGATTGACACCCTGGGGCGAAGCTCTTCGATGGTTTCCAACTGGAACGAGGAAAGTTCGAGAGCTACGGCTCCGGGCATGTTCGGCGCGAGAATGATCTCGGAAAGCGGCGCACCGTAGTTTCCGCAAGGCGTCCCTCCCAGACCCGCCTGCTTCAGGATCCGAGAGATCAGTTCCGTGGTGGTGGTTTTTCCGTTGGTGCCGGTGATTCCGATGATGCCACCTTCGAAATAGCGTGAGGCGAATTCCGTTTCCCCGATCAGCGGCACCTTGCTTGAGAATGCTTTCACCAAGGGTGAATAGGTATCGATTCCCGGACTGATCACGATGAGATCCGCGGAGAAATCTTCCGCATCAGCTTCGGTGAAACCCGGATGCGTCGCGACGCCAGGCGGGATATCTTTGAAAGCGGATTCACCACCCTGGTCCCACATCGAAACGACCGCCCCTTCCCTCAGCGCGAGCGCAGCCGCAGCACGGCCGGAGCGACCGGCTCCGAAGACGGCCACATGCTTGTCGAGGATGGAAACAGGTTGCTTCATGCGATTTTCAGAAGTGCCAGCCCAAAGAGCGAGAGCATGATGGAAAGGATCCAGAAACGGATGATGACCTGTGATTCATGCCAGCCTTTCAGCTCGAAGTGGTGGTGAATGGGAGCCATTTTGAAGATGCGTTTCTTGCGCAATTTGAAGGAACCCACTTGGAGTATGACGGACGCCGCTTCCATCACGAAAACGCCGCCGATGATTACGAGAAGGAGTTCCTGCTTGGTGCAGATGGCTGCGGTGCCGAGCGCTCCTCCGATGGCAAGTGAACCCGTATCGCCCATGAAGACTTTCGCCGGGTGGCAGTTGAACCACAGGAAACCGAAGGCAGCACCAGCCAAGGCCATTAGGAAAACGGCGAGCTCGCCGATGTAGCGGTTGTGCGGGATCACGAGATACTCGCTCGCCATGAAGAAATGTCCGGCCAGGTAGGCGAGCATGGAATAGCTGAGGGCGGCGGAAATGGTGCAACCGGTGGCGAGGCCGTCGAGGCCGTCGGTGAGGTTCACTGCGTTCGAGCAACCGACGATGATCAGCACGAAGAACGGGATGGCCAGGAAGCCGAGATCCACGATGGATATTTTAAACAGCGGGAAGCAGATCTCCCCGATTCCGATCCGCTGGTCGCCGAGCCGGAAGCCTGCGGCACCATCCTGGATCTGTTGGGCGGTAGCTCCGAAGCCGGAAATTTCGGTTTTGAAATAGATGAAGCAGGCTGCTATCAGGGCGATTACGAATTGCCAGAAGAGCTTGGTGCGGCTGGAAACCCCGTCGGAGTTTTTCTTCTTCACCTTCGCGTAGTCATCAACGAATCCAAGCAAACCGCAGGCGGCCATGGTGCAGGCGCAAACCGCCACGAACGGATTAAAGATTCGTGCGCAGACCAGAGTGGAAATCAGGACGGTAGCGATGATGAGGACTCCGCCCATCGTGGGAGTACCGATTTTCCCGCCATGGAGTTCAGCGAGTTTGTGGACTTCCTCGGCGGTGCGTATTGGCTGGCCGACTTTGAGGGAAATCAGTTTCCTGATGATACGCGGGCCGATGAGAAGGGAGAGTGTGAACGAAAGCAGGCCGGCCGTAGCGGCGCGGAAGGTCACGTATTGGAAGAGATTCAGAAAGGAGAAGGTATGGCCCAGCCTTCCCCTTCGATTTTTTCAGCTTGGAAGGCTGCGTACCAGAAATCGTAGATGGCGGTTAACATGCGGTCGGGAAAGCGGTTTGGAGAACTTTTTCAATGGCAGCGGTGCGGCTCCCCTTGAACAGGACGACGTCACCCGGCCGTGCGTTTTCGAGCAACCAGTCAGCTGCCGCGTGAACGTCGGTGAAGTGTGGCGAGTCCCCACCCTTGGCAATACCTTCGGCTCCCTCACCGACTGCGATGAGATTCAGGCCTTTTTCAACAGCGAGCTTGCCGACCTTCAGGTGGGCGGGTTCGGAATGGATGCCGAGCTCGCCCATTTTCCCGAGCACCACGAAACGCCGGGCACCTTGGGGAACCTCGATCTCGGCGAGGGTTTCGATGGCAGCCTCCATCGATTCCGGGTTCGCGTTGTAGGTATCGTCGAAAAGCGTGATGCCGTCCCACTCGATGCGGCGCATGCGTCCGGAGGTGAGGGTTGCAGTCGAGAGCCCATTGGCGATTTTCTCCGCAGCGATACCCAGCTTCCAACCAAGCGCGGCGGCGAGCAAGGCGTTGGTAATCATGTGTTTTCCACTGACAGGCAGGGTAATCTCGGCGGAATCCATACCATCGATGACGAGGGTGAAACGCGTGCCGTTCTGTTGTGGACGAAGGTTTTCCGCACGGACGAGTCCCCTGCCGTTCCCTACCGGGATCATACGGCCACGGGTGCGGGCGCGGAAGTATTCGTTGAAATCGCAGCCTGCTGGCGTGAACAGCAGACCATCCTCGGGAAGGTAGCGGGCAAGCGTTCCCTTTTCCTCGGCAATGGCTTCACGCGAGCCAAGGAACTCAATGTGTGCGGAACCGATGTTGGTGATGATGCCATACTTCGGCCTGGCGATCTCGCAGAGTGGCGAAAGTTCGCCACTGTGGTTCATACCGATCTCATAAACCGCCGCCGTGTGTTCTTCCGTGGTGGAAAGAACCGTCAGCGGGAGGCCGATGTGGTTGTTCAGGTTGCCCTTGGTGGAGTTCACGTTGAACTCCTGCGATAGGACTGCGTTGACGAAATCCTTGGTGGAAGTTTTTCCATTCGACCCGGTGATGCAGATCACGGGAATGTCCAATTGGCTCCTCCACCAATGGGCGAGGCGCTGGAGGGCGAAAAGGGTATCGGGCACCACGAGAACCGCCTTCCCGCCAGCGGTATCGCCACCGCCCCATTCCTGGACAATGGCCACGGACGCGCCTTCTTCGAGGGCTTTCCCAGCAAACTTGTCGCCATTGAAATTCTCACCTCGCAAGGCGATGAAGATTCCGTTAGCCGCCGGTTTCCTGGTATCGGTGAAAACCGAGTCCCCTACCGCATCCGGGCTTCCCGCGACGAGCTTGGCGTCGAGGATTTCACTGATTTTTTGGGCTGTAAGTTGCATGGGGTGCTTGGGTGCGGGTTGCAAACGATAGGACGGAGGCGGCAGGAAAATGATTCAGTGTTTCAAAAGCGTTCGGGTGGGTTTTCGCGCATTTCTGCGATGTCGGCGGCTCGTTTCCTAAGTGCGAAGCGAGCTTTTTTGCGGTCGTCGAAATCGATGGTTTCGTCTGCAAACTGCTGGTATGTTTCGTGGCCCTTGCCGGCGATGAGAATGATGTCCCCGGAAAGCGCCTGCTCGATGGCGGCGTTGATTGCTTCGGCACGGTCGGGGATCGCGAGGTGATTGCATCTTTTCGGCAGCCCTTTGACAGCGTCTGCGATGATCGCTTCGGGATCTTCCGAACGCGGATTATCCGAGGTGACGATCACAATATCGCTGAAACGGGCGGCTGCCGCGGCCATGAGAGGCCGTTTCGCTTTGTCTCGGTCACCACCGCAGCCGAAAACGGTGATGAGTCTGCGTGGATCGAGTTCCTTGATGGTGCGGCATGCGTTTTCGATAGCATCCGGGGTATGTGCGTAATCGACAAAAACGGTCGCCCCACCGGTATTGCCGACATTTTCCATCCGACCCGGAACCTGGGGGGAATCGGCAAGCGCGGCAATGGCCTGGCGGGGTTTGATTCCACAGGCGGAAGCGGCGGTGATGGCGGAGAGAATGTTATACGCGTTGAACCGGCCGATGAGCGGGGCGCGAACAAGATAGGATTTTCCCTTCGCCGTCAGTTCGAAGGACATCCCGTCACGCTTCTGCTGGAAGTTGTTCGCCCGAAAATCGCAGTTGACGTTGAAGCCGTAGCGGATGACCGGCATTTTCCCATCAAGTGCTACCGCAAGATCGTTGCCCCTGGCATCATCTGTGTTGATGACAGCTACGGGCTTTTTCCCTTGGGGATTTGCAGCGAGATCGTGAAACCAGGAAGCTTTGGCCTCCATGTATCTCTCAATGGTGCCGTGGTAATCGAGGTGGTCCTGGGTGAGGTTGGTGAAAACGGCAGCGTCAAAAGCGATGTTGTGGACGCGTTTCTGATCGATCCCGTGGGAGGAAACTTCCATCGCGGCTCCACGGCAGGCATTGTCGCGGAAATTTGCGAGAATGGCGTTCAGCTCGATGGAACCGGGCGTCGTGTGCTTGGCGGGCGTCTGGGTTTCGCCATCGTCGATGAAAATCGTTCCGAGCAGACCGGCGCGGTGCCACTCGGTTTTCATGATATGGTGGATGAGGAAAACAGTGGTGGTCTTTCCGTTGGTGCCGGTCACCCCGGCGAGGCGGAGGTTTCCGGCAGGTTCTTCGTTGATCGTCGAGGCGAGGACGGCCAGCGAGGCACGGCTGTCCGGAACGTGGATCCACGCGACGGTGGACGGGAGATCCTGAGGAGGGGCGGTTTCCGCGAGGATGGCGGCGCAGCCTTTCCCGATCACGTCCTCAATAAAGCGGTGGCCGTCGATGCTTGTGCCACGGATGGCGCCAAAGAGTTTCCCCTCCCCTGCTTCGCGGGAGTCTGCGGTCAGCGTATCGATTTCGGTGTCCAGCGGGCCGGATGCCGTGGATTTTTCAAGGGGGGAGATGAGGGTGCGGAGAAGCATTGGTAGTGAAAGGGTGATCTACCGGTTTGCGACCGGTTCTTCGATCGGTTCGGTAGGCTGGATGTTCATATGTGCGGCAAGACGCCCCGCAATCTTGGAGAAGATCGGCGCGGCGATCGATCCCCCGTAGCGTGGCACTTCCGTGGTCATAGGTTCATCGATGACAACATAGCAAACAAAAGCAGGATTATCTGCGGGCATGAACCCGGCAAATGATACGACGTAGGATCCGTGGACGTATCCGCCGCGCTTGGGATCGTGTTTGATGGCGGTTCCGGTTTTCCCGCAAACCTTGTGGCCGGGAACCTGTGCCTGCGTAGCGGTGCCCCCGAGCAGGGTCACCTTGTGGAGGGCGTCGCGCATTTTCTTCGCAGTCGCTGCGGAAATTGGCTGGCCGCGGACTTCGGTCGGAAAATCGTCGATGACCGTCCCATCATTTGCGACGAGTGACTTGATGATTTTTGGTTTCAGCAGGCGACCGTCCCCGGCAATCACCGAGTAGGCGGTGGCCATTTGGATCGGGGTCACGCCCATATAATATCCGTAAGTGGCACGTGAGAAATCGATCGGGAGGTTGGGAACCGTGGCAGTTCCCGAATTCTCGCCACTGAGCTGAATACCGCTCCGTTCACCGAATCCGAACCCGTGGGCATATTCGTAAAACCGTTTGATACCGAGTTGCTCACCGAGTTTAAAGGAACCGACGTTGTTCGATTTCTGAAGGATTTTCCAAACCGGAAGGGCTCCGCTGGAGTGCGAGTCCGTTACAGTAAACTTGTTCCTTTGGAGGACGCTCGGACAATTGATGACCGTATCCATTGTGACCAGCCCCTGGTCGATCGCTCCTGAAATGGCGATAATTTTGATCGTCGAGCCTGGTTCGTATTTGGCCTGAATTGCGTAATTATAGGAGTTTTCCTGGAGGTTTTCCTTGTGGTTCAGGTTGAAATGCGGGCGTGAGGCGAGCGCCAGGATTTCCCCGTTCGAGGGATCCATGACTATTACGGCTCCTTTCTTCGCCTTGTACAATTCGAGACCGGCTTCCAGTTCCTCAGCGACGATGGCCTGAATTCCTAGGTCGATAGTGAGTTTGGCGTTCAGGCCGGCACGTGGCGGAAGAAGGCTCGCCTCGTCACCGGGAACGACCAGTCCACGGACGTCGCGCTTGTGCTCGCGGCGTCCGTTGCGACCGGCAAGAACCTCTTCCGCTGCAGCCTCGATGCCGAACTTGCCTTCCATCCGGTAGGCTTTCCCGCCGTTTTCCAGCGTCTCCTCGATCTCACCCGTGAATCCGGTGAGGTGGGTGGCCAAATCGGGATTGGTGTACCAGCGCTGGATGGAGTTCTGAAAAACGAATCCCTGGAGGTGGTTTTCCTCCACACTTTCCTGAAGCCGCTCCGCGATATCGTCCGGGATATCCTTGGCGATGGCGAACCACTTGCCCTTGTTGTTTTCGATCTTGTCGCGAAGTTCGTCGCGACGGATGCGCAGGGGACTGGAAAGAAGACCGATCGCCTGGGCGAGGTGCTTCTGGACGATCACATCGGGTTTTTCACGGGCGAGAATTTCTCCACGAACGGAATTGAGTCTGCGGCTCTTCTTTTCCTCGGAAAGTTTTGCCCAGCCGGGCTCTGCCGAAACCTCCTGGAAGGCAAGCCCGAAGGAGGCCAGTTTCGGATCCATGAGATGGTTCTTATCGACGAAAATCGAGGCCACCGGGATGCTCTTGGCTATGGGTTGCGAATTGCGGTCCACGATCATGCCGCGGCTTGCATAGATGGTTTCGATCCGGTTGTAAGCCTTCGCCGAAGACGCCGCATAGCGTTGGCGGTCAACCAGTTGGATCTGAACCAGACGCGCAGATAGAACGCTGAGCAGGCTTACGAGAACCAGACAGAGGACGATACAGCGTTTCTGGAATGCACGGTTCACAGGCTGGGCTCTACGGATGCGACGGCGGTTGGCTGTACCGGGGAAACGTTCTCGGAGACTCCGGCCGGAATGGGCACGAGGTCGGTTCCCTCTTCCTCCAACTGGGTGCGGATGGCGAACAGATTGAGAATCTGGTCGCTGCGCATTTGAATCGTACGGGTAGCCAGCTTGTGGCGGTCGATGCGCTTTTCGATGGCATCGATTTCCCGAGCCGTTTTGATCTGGCAGTTTTTGTAGTACACGTTCGCCACGCCACCGACGGCGCCGATCGCGCCGGCTAGAATCAGAGAGAAAATGACGACAGGGGAAATCCTCGGATGGCTATCTTGACGGCGGCGGTTCATGGGCGGGAAGGGTCGGGTGCGGGTGATTGCGTTAGCGGGTTTCTTCTGGGCCTAAAAGCTGAGCAACCCGCAGTTTTGCACTGCGGGCTCGTGGGTTCGTGGAAATTTCCTGGGTGGTTGGTGCGATGGCTTTTTTAGAAAGTAGCCGGAACTGGTAGTCCGGATTCGGACGGGCTTCCGGCCAGGTGGGATCATCGATGTAGGGTTGCGAGTGATGGCGTAAAAAGCGTTTCACCATCCTGTCTTCCAAGCTGTGGAAGGTGATGATCAGCAGGCGCCCCCCCGGTTTCAGAACCCGTGAGGCGGAGGAAAGGATGGAAGATAGCGACTCCAGTTCTTCGTTGATCGCCATCCGTATGGCTTGGAAAGATTTGGTTGCCGGATGAATCCTGCTGTTCCGCCCGACCGCGTTTTCGATACAGGAAGCAAGTTCAAGGGTGCTAGTGAAAGGCTTTGAGTCTCGTTGTTTGACGATTGCAGCAGCGATACGCCGGGAGCGCTTTTCCTCGCCGAACTCGTAAATGACCCGGGCGATTTCTTCTTCCGGCCATTTGTTTACCAGATCGGCGGCGGTCATGGTTGCGTTCGGGCCCATACGCATATCGAGCGGACCTTCACGCATGAATGAGAATCCGCGCTCCGCGGAATCCAACTGGCGGGAGGAAACACCGAGATCAAGGAGCAAGCCGTCGGCAAGTTCACCTGCGGCAATACCAGGATAGCTCGGGATTTCGGAGAAATTCGCATGGAAGGTGGAGAAGCGTGAGCCGAAGTCGGAGAGCCGCTTGGTCGCGTGTTCGAGAGCTTCCGGGTCGCGGTCGACACCGAGAACATCCGCTCCCGTTTCCAGAAGCAGCTTCGAATGCCCTCCCCCGCCAAGCGTGCCATCGATGACAAACTTGCCGGGAGCCGCGTCCATGTGTTCGACGACTTCTCTGAAAAGAACCGGAAGGTGGTAGCCTTCCGGTGAAAAGGATTCGGACGCCGAGGCCGACAACCAGCCAGGAGCGGCATCGACGTCCGATAAAGCAAAACCCCGTGCTGTCCCGAGCGCAGGGTTTTGTGATTGTTTGGAAAATTTTACCGATGCGCGCGCTGACAACCAGCCAGGAGCAGCGGCGCGCATCGGATTAAATAGCGATTGAAGCTCTGTCCCGAGAGACTTCAAACGCCCAGCCAGAAAGCTATTAGAAAGGCAAACGGACGCCGTGCCGACAACCAGCCAGGAGCGGCGGCGGCGTCCGTTAAATCAAAACCGCGAACTGTCCCGAGCGCGCGGTCTTGTGATTTTTTGGAAAAGATTTCAGACGCCGAGGCCGACAACCAGCCAGGAGCGGCTTCGACGTCTGATGAATCAAAACCCTGTGCTGTCCCGAGCGCAGGATTCTGTGATTGTTTGGAAAAATTTACCGATGCGCGCGCTGACAACCAGCCAGGAGCAGCGGCGCGCATCGGATTAAATAGCGGTTGAAGCTCTGTCCCGAGAGACTTCAAACGCCCAGCCATGAAACTGTTGGAAAAGGCAAACGGACGCCGTGCCGACAACCAGCCAGGAGCGGCGGCGGCGTCCGTTAAATCAAAACCGCGAACTGTCCCGAGCTCGCGGCCTTGTGATTTTTTGGAAAAGAGACCCAACCCGAGCGAACGGACGAACACGCCGGAAGCCGCCGTGAGGTGGACCGTTTCGTTCGCTGGGGTTGGTGGGTTGAACAGCATGCTGTCAGTGGGGTGTGGGATATTGGTGAGTGGGAAAATTTTAGAAGGTGCCGAATTCGTCTTCTTCTTCCGGCACTGCGGCAGTTCCGAAGAGTTCTTCGTATTTTGCTTTCGGCCAGATCTCGAAATGGCTGTCGCCGGCGGAGAGCATGACCTCGGTATCCGGGGCGATGCCTGCGTGGGCAGCCAGATCGCGGGGAATGAGAAGCTTGCCTTGGTCGTTGATCGAGGAATCGCGGAGAACGCGTTTGAGCTTCGTTTTCAGCTTCGCGAGCTTCTTCGGCTCCGTGACGTTCTTTTCAAGGGTATCGATCCGATACTGAACCGCGCCTGCGGTGAGAACCTTGATAATGTTCACCCCTTCGTCCTGGGAAGCCATCAGATAGATGGGATCTCCGGATGGCGGACGCCAACCCGCCACGACGGTCACGCGATTCTTCGCGTCAGTCTTGTAGGACTGGGTGCCGTTGTAGTGGAGGAATTGGTCGTTCATTTCGGGGATGACTATCGCGTCAACACCCAGAGAATGCACTCCAGTACACTTTGATACAAGTCGAAAGTGAACTTTTTTCAATTAATCGCTTGATCCCTTTGTTTACAGTGGTTTGAGGAAATTTTGAAGTAGAAATCAAATAGAATTTTGACGGGTTTTGAGAAGCTTTTCTAAAAAATGAGACAGAAAATGGGCGATTCTCGGGGATTTTTATCCAAAAGTGTACGAGGAATGCTGAGATGGGCACGGCGGTGTACTGGACAGACGGATCGGAGGGACTGGTAAACTTTTCACAGGCTCCCTCAGCCGGATCCTGTGAACCTCTTACAGAAACACCTGAAAATCAAGATACGTTAGATAAAACGTTTGGATTGCGGCTTCGGGGCGATGTGGTTAGAAGGAACCCCCTTTCGGGCGCTTTTCGTATTTATGAACATCATCATCGTAGGAGCCGGGGAAATCGGGCGGCATCTCGCCTCCAGCCTCGCACGCGAAGCGCACCGGATTTCCCTGATCGAAGCGGACAAGGCGCTCGCGGAGGAACTCGAGGCGACTCTCGACGCAAAAGTGATCCATGGCGACGGAACCAGCGTTTCCGACCTTGCTGATGCGGATGTCGGGGAGTGCGACCTTTTCCTGGCGATGTCTTCCTCCAATACCACCAACACCATGTCCGCATCGATGGCGAAGGCCATGGGTGTCTCGAAGGTCGTCAGCCGCGTCCACCCGAGTCTCCAGCGGGAAGAGTGGCTTTTTGATTTCCGCGGGCATTTCGGAATCGACCACATTTTCAGCTCGGAACGTCTCACCGCCATCGAATTGGCGAAGTTCGTCCGGAATCCGGATTCCCTCGTCATCGAGGAATTGGCCAGAGGGCGTATCGAGCTCCAGCAAGTCCGGGTGGGCGGCAACTCCAAAGCGGTCGGGAAAACCCTTCGTGACATCGATGCCCCGGAGGGCATTAGGGTCGCCCTCATCTCACGGGGTGAAAAATCTTACGTTCCCATCGCTGACTCGACCGTCGAGGAAGACGATCTGGTGAGCATTTTCGGAGAACCACGCAAGCTACGCGGCTTCGCATCCGATCTCCAGGGGAAAGGAAAAAGCGGCGACAAACTCAAGGTAGTGATCTTCGGAGGGAACGAATATGGATTCTCCCTCGCACAAATGCTCGAAAGCATCGACTGCACGGTGCGCGTCTTCGAGCGCGATCCGGAAATCTGCATGGGACTGGCCGACCGCCTTACAAACGCGACCATCATCAACGGTGATGCGACGGTTGTTGCCGAGCTGGAGGAAGAACAGATCGGCGATGCGGATTTCTTCATCAGCACCAGTGTCGATGACGAGGACAACGTGATGTCCTGCCTCCAGGCGCATACGCTCGGGGTGAAAAACTGCCTCACCATCATCCACCGCGCGGACTATGCCGCGGCAATTTCCGCGAGCGGCCACCATTTCGGAATCCGTGCCGCCATCAGCCCGCGTGAAGCCACCCGCCGGGAAATCCAGCGATTCATCACTACAGCCGCCTATACGATCCTGAAAAAATTCGAGTGTGTGGATCTTGTCGAGCTGCGGGTCGGAAAAGGTTCCATCGCCGCCGGCCACATGGTCAAAGAGATCCAGTGGCCGCCCGGAGTCGTCCTCGTTGGAAAACTACGCGGACTCCACGCTGAGGTGCCGGGCCCGATGAAGTCCTACTCGGCGGCGACCACCTCTACGCCATGGTTTCCAAGGAAGCGAAAAAAGCCTTCCTCAAGCTCCTGGAAGCCTGATCTCCCGCTCCCACCCATGAATTTCTATCTGATCGCTAGGATCCTCGGCCTGCTGCTTGCGCTCGAGGCGCTGACCATGGTGGCCTGCGGATTGTTCGCACGATTCGATTTCATCAAGGGCGACCTCGAAGCGTCATCCATGCTTTTCCTCTCCGCCGCTATCACCGGTGGATTCGCGCTACTCGCGATCATCCCAGGCATCACCAAAACCAAGCACGATACCATCCCGAAGCGGGAGGCGATCGTGATCGTCGGCCTCGGCTGGATTCTATGCAGTATTTTCGGCGGACTCCCCTATCTCCTCTGCCCGCCTTACATGACGCCCGCCGGCGCTTTCTTCGAATCCGCCTCCGGCTTCACCACCACCGGCTCCTCGGTCATGACCGTGATCGAGCAATGGCCGCGCGGAATCCTCCTCTGGCGAGCCACCACCCAGCTCCTCGGCGGCATCGGAATCCTGGTTCTCTTCGTCGCCCTGCTATCTTATATAGGCGTTTCTTCGAAATCCCTTTTCCACAACGAATCCTCCTTCCGCAGCGGCGACCTTGGCCTCGCCCGCATCCAGGACACCGCCACGATGCTGCTCCGCATCTACATCGGCCTCGTCCTCATCTGTCTCGTCGGACTGAAATCCATGGGCTTGACCTGGTTCAACGCCACCTGCCACGCCTTCACTGCCATCTCCACCGGCGGCCTCAGCCCGCACAGCGCCAGCATCGGTTACTACTCCGAGTGGGGGAATTCCTGGATCATCGAGCTGTGGCTCACCTTTTTCATGGCCATCTGCAGCCTGAATTTCCTCCTCTTCATCGTCATGTTGCGGAAAAACTGGAAACGCGTGTTCCGCGAGGAAGACGCCCGCTGGTTTCTCGGAATCTGTGCCATCGTCATCGTCCTCATCACCTCCGGCCGATCCTACAACGACGGGATCTCCCCATTGGTCAGTTTCCGCGAAAGCCTCTTCACGGTTGTCAGTATCGCCTCCACCACCGGCTTCGGAACCGTCGATTACGATACCTGGCCCACTTGGGCGAAAGTCCTCATCGCCTGTATCATGCTCATGGGCGGCTGCGCCGGTTCCACCGCTGGCGGCTTCAAGGTCGGTCGCCTCATCGTCTTCGCAAAATCCGCCCGCAACGAAATCATCAAAACCTTCCGACCCAGCCAGGTCTTCCGGGTAATCGTCAACGGAAACCCCATGGACGATGGAGCAAGGGCTCGCGTAATGTTTTTCCTCACCCTCTACTTCATGATTTGCGTTGCAGGAACCGCAATCGTCGGCTTCCTTGAAGCTGGAACCGGAATCTCCCTAGAAAGCTGTGCTGGCACCATCCTCGCCACCATCTCCAGCATCGGTCCGGGCTTCGACGCAGTCGGCCCCACCCACAACTTCGCCGAACTGCGTGAACCCACCAAAGTCTTCCTAGGATGGATCATGATCCTCGGCCGCCTCGAACTCTTCGCACTACTCGTGCTGTTCGTTCCCCAGCTTTGGAGGAAATATTAGAAAATGGAGGCGGAGGTGGGAATCGAACCCACGAATGACGGTTTTGCAAACCTGTAGCTCCCCTTTTAAATCGGTTGATTGAGAGATTTAGGGATTGTTAAAGTATCGTTAAGAGAGCATCAGTGCGTCTGTGAAAGCGCTGAGCTACAAAATCCAAGAGTTTGAAAATGGCTATCGAGTATACGTAGGGAAGGGGCGATACCGCAAGGCTGCGACGAAATTAGGAATCGATAAGATTGTCACGGAACTGAAGCTCAGCCGGTCCACTCGTGGACGGGAAATGGCAGAAATCCCTGCTCCTCTTCTCGCAGAAGTCATGAAGCAATTCGAGCGCTGCAAGATGATCGGGACAACACTTGAAGAAGCAGTTGATCACTGGCTACCACTTCACCAAGCGAAGTCGAAATCATTTCCATTGTCGCAAGCCGTGGACGATTACCTGAAAGAAGCTAAAGGACGACTCAAACCGCCCACCCTCCGGGACAAGAACCAACGCCTGAAGGCGTGGTGCTCCGCACAGGCCGAAGACGATATTAGCGTTGTGGATGCCTGCGATGTGGAGATGCTACGCGGCTTTCTCGATGACGAACGAGAGCGGACGTCGGATCGGAATCACCGGAATGCCTGGTCGGTTATCTCCGCATTTTGCTCCTGGTGTGTCCGTCGCCATTTCCTTGCCGAAAATCCTTGCCGGAGAATCGAAACATACACGCGGGGAAGCCACGACGAGATCGCGGTATTCCTTCCGAAACAAGCATCCAGCCTCCTAAAGATTGCTGTTGAGAACTACAACAAAGAGGTTCTGAGCTATCTTGTTCTTTCACTGTTCGGAGGACTCCGACCTCATGAATACATCACACAGGACAAAACCGGCGCTTGGCATCACCTCGATTGGCAAGCGGTGGGAATTGACATTGTGAAAGGTGCAAAACTGGGGAAAACACGTAAGGCACGCCGCGTTCCGGTGGGCGAAACGCTTCAGAAATGGTTAGAATTTATCCGCGATAAGGAAGGTTCTAATTTATCAGGCTCAGTGATCTCCAACTACGCGTTCTACCAACGCCTGAGGCGTTGGAAGAGAACTTTCGTTCCTGATTCAATCGTGATTGAAAAGGATGTACTCAGACACACATACGGAACGTATCGCGTTGTGATTCTTGCCGAGGTAGGCAGAGTTGCGATTGAGATGGGAAATAGCGAGACGACGGTTCGAAGCCATTATCTCAACGGAGAAAGATCCACCGTGGAAGCCACGAAGTTCTGGTCGTTGACACCGGAAGTCGTGATGAAGCCCAAGGCGAAAAAATGATAAAATTTTAAAAAAACAGTGGCAACTTAATCAGGATGAGGTAAATATCAATCGCGTCCCGTGGGTTCGGTGTTGCGTCGGAAGTCTGGAAGTGTTGCCGCGGAAAGATTTGCGTTACAAAGTGTTTATGTCGGATCGTCCCGCCTGTGTTGGTCAACAGGAATCGTGTGGGACTCCGGTGCACGGCCATGGCTTTTAAAGCTATGAACATAAACACCGGTGAAAACAAAACATACAGCCGAGCGCAAAACGCTCGGCTTCCTGACCAAAGAACAAGCTGCCTATTACCTCGGAATTTCCGAGCGCACAATCGACCGACACAAGGAAGACGGCGAACTGACCTTCCACAAAGTGGGCGGACTCATTCGCTTCAAGATTTCGGATCTCGATGAGTTTCCGAAACGTTTCGAAGCCAGGTCAGGATCACGAAGAAGGCAGTGTTCGTGTGGGAGACAAACGTGACATGCCGATGATATTCTTTCCCATAGCAAGGTATTCCAATCTGGAATACCATGCTATGGAGCGGGGACGGATTTGCTGACTCATGGGAGAGGAACCAACGTTGTTGCTGTTTTAAGCCCCCTGCCCTACTACTGTCCGGATTTATTCCACCAAGCTGGCGGAGCAAGGGCGTGAAGCATTTGGCTTGTCATAGGCCTAGGCCGTAGGGTCAACGCCGAAAATGACGTTGAGATGGGCCCAAGCGGTCGGAGACCGCCGCGGACGTTTTTCCCCATGACTTTTTGCCAGGAAAAACGAAGTTAAGAAAATCTATTGGGTTTGGCCGAATGCCTAGATGCAACCCAAGATTCTTCTCAAGACCTCGGATCCGGCACCTAACACCACAAGGATTAGCGCGAAAGCCGAAGAAGCAGAAATTAAATACCACGGAGCGGATCTCAAGTAGTTCAAAGAGTCGTAGATCAAAGCTCCGAGCTGGGGTTCGGACGACTGTCCCGCTCCAATAAAATCCAACGCTCCAAAGAGTCCAATAAATGCAGTGGCCAGAGCTAGTATCATCGGGATTAGCCGGTCTGCAACATTAGGGAAAACATGGCGTATAAACAACTTCACAGGTGTCAGCCCCAAACATAGCCCGGCCTGATAATAGGAGAGTGACTTTGTCGCCAAAATCTCCTGCCTGACGACACTGGCTACTATCGGCCAGCTTCCAAATGCGACCAGAGTACCTACCGCGTAGTGGCTTACGCCTGTGGTGACGGAAAGCACGCACACCGCAATGACGAACGAGCCGATGCCATCAAGTATGTTTCCTATCATTGCCTGAATCCGATCAAAGCAACCCCCCTTTCTCTCTGCGGCTATCACACCCAGCAGAAAACCTATGGCGACGGTTACAAGTGAGCTCCAGGCCGCTAGAAAAATGGATCTGGCCGACGCGTCAATCAACAAGCTGAGTAGATCAATACCGATAGGTGAAGCGCCAATCACGTTTCCGTTTCCCGGCGGTTTCAGGGAATTTTCCGCCATCGCGTCTAGGGAAACTGAAGACTGGAGAGCGATCAGGATGATTGCCGCCAGAGTGAAAACTCCGAAAATGACCGAGTATCTTCTCATTTCCATCTGGAACTCCTTTCCGCTGTGGAAACCACAACTGTAATTAGCCCAAGGGTAAAAACCCAAGCCTGAATAACTGGAAGGTCTTTTCCACGAATCGCTTCCACGAACATCCTGCCTGCTCCCTCCCGGGCGAAAACGAGTTCACTGAAGATCGTACCTATGAATACACTGAGAAGCGCCCTGTAGATGATCGTTCTGCATCCGATCCAGATGTTTCTGAGTATTCGCAGACGGATCTGCCACCAACTGAGGCCTTTCGCGACATAGACCGTGACGAATGTCTCGCGGGACAGACTTCGGGCGGTGTTCGACGCAGCCAGAAATACCAGCGCGGCTGGATAAATCCCTGCTCCGAGCGCCGCTGCACAGAACTCACCCGCATTGTGATATTCCGGAGCGATTCTCGGACTGAGCAATGCTGACCAGATCCCGTAAACGATCACAACTGCAAGAAATTGCGGAGCAAGCCCGAGAAATGCCAGAGATCTTGTGCCCAATCCCAACAGTTTTGGTTCGCTCCGCGCACAAAAAAACGGGGCAAGACACAAAGGCAGCAATATCGCGCCAGTCGCGGTCACGAGCCATAGCGGGAGGCTGGAAACGATCTGCCTAGTGAAGACCGGAGTCACCTGCCAGCCCCCGCTCAGGCTTTTTCCGAAATCACCGTGCAAAAGCTTCCATAATCCTTCAAAATAACGCTGCGGCCAGGAGCCGGCCAGACCGAGACTATCGCGGCGTTGAGCCAGGATATTGACATCCACACCCTGCCATCCCAATTGTCGCGCTGCGGCATCTGCACCAAGATCAAACAGAAAAAATACCGTCGTGTAGAGAAGCAGGAAATACAGCAGAAAGCTGGTGCAGACGTTAAGGATATTCCTTCTCACATGGCTCCCGGGTTATTCTGACGAGAAGTCCATCTCGTAGAAATTAAGGACACCGTTCCAATCAAAAAACTCACCTTTAAGGTTTTGCGGGACGAGATAGACGGTGTCGCGGCTTGCCCAGGTGATCCAGGCGGACTGACGCTCGGAAATATCCCGGATCAGCTCCTCGTATAGTGACTCCCGTTCCGATGGATCGATGATGCCTCTTATTTTCTCGATTTCCGGGGATATGCCTGGCACCGCCTCACCAAGGGCGGTGAAACCACCTGCATTTTCATCGAAGAACATCGTCCACGGGATCGCTCCGTGCGCTGGCTGCATCTGGAGCCAGAGCAGGGTTGCATCGGCTTCCCCGGAAAACGCCTTCATCGCAAGATCGGAAAACTCCAGAAAGCTCACATCAAAATCCACTCCCAGTGATTCCGCCTCACTTTGCGCGAAACCGGCCAGACGTCTTGCATCAGCATCGTTCGGGGCGAAGAGGCGAGCCTTCAAATTAAGTTCGCTTTCAATCTCCGGCGCAACCGCCGAATCTGTAATCCGCACTTGGGGAGAAATCGTTTCGGCAGCCCGGGCGAACGGCCCATAAAGTCGCAGAATCGCTTCGGGGCTTGCGATTTTCGCTTTCAAGGAGTTGCTAAAGTCCTTGCGCTGTCCGGCGGAGAGCGATGAGAACGGCCCCTTGCTCGTGTTCATCAGAATCAACAGGAGTTCATTGGTGCGCATCGAGCTGTAGGACAGTCCCGAGAAATCCTTTTTCAGCCTCGGATTTTGCCCGCTGCCGTCGTCTTCGAGATTCATCACCTCTCTGAGCATGGGACCCGAGAGCCGCATCAGATTGATTTCCCCACGCTTCGCGAGTTCGAGCTGCCGTTGTGTGTTCTCTATCACGCGCACCTGGACTTCTGAGATGCCGGATTTGAGCGGAAACCCCGGATTTCTCTCGAATTGGAAGGTTTCTCCCGGATTCATACCCACAGGGCGATAGGCCCGGCACCGACCACGTGTTGGTCGAAGGCAAGCGCCGGTTTATCCTCACTTCCTTTCTTCAAAACGCTGTTCAGTGGAGACGCGATGAACCACAGCCAGTCAGGATCGGGTTCGTCGAAAACCACCTCGATCCGCCGGGCGTCGATCACTCGCAGTCCCGCCACTTTGTCGGTACCGGCGTCTTTGACTGCTTCCATTCCCGCGATACGGTTCATGCTCCAACTGAAAATATTCCCGGATTTGTAAAAGCGGATGAAGCTGGCGACCACATCGGCACTTGTCACCGGGCTGCCATCCCAGAATTTCGCGCCCTCCTTAAGAAGGATCTCGCATTTCATACCATCGGCGGACATTTCCACGGATTCGGCGAGAATCGGGCGTGCCGTCCCATCGGGTGCCCGCAACAGCAGAGGTGCATGGATGATGGGGAGAAAAAAGCTGGAGCCGGTGTCCACAGCTTTAAGAGGATCCAACGTCACTGGCGGCTGTGCCACGGCAACCACCAGGGTAGTGGAATCGCCGGAATTTCCGCTCGTTTTGCGATTCAAGACCCACCAACTGATTCCAGCGAGAAGCCCAATGAAAAGAAGAAATAGAATCCACTTCGACGTTCTCATAAATTCATTCCCACCTTCGTGGAATTTCTTTGAAGTTCCATTTCTACAAGCGCCTTTTCGAGATTTCCCTCGCCATAGTTTCCGTAGCATCCGTCCCTTTGCCCCGGCGTGTGAAATTCGCGCAGGCTCATCATCGCACCATGGTAGCGTAGTCTTAGGAAGTATCCGGGATCTTCGTTCATCGCCGCGAGAGTGAAACAGGTTCCGGTCAATTGATGCTCGTGCCTCCAGAAGTCCGTGGACAGAATTTGATTCTCCGGTATCCCAAGCATCGTGCGATACATGCCAGTTGGTAGATTGATAATCACCTGCTTTCCGGTTTCCCCGAAATAAGTCGCAAGGCGGTTCACAAGTTCCTCCACCTCTCGGCAACTCATCACCTCCCTGGTCACTCCGAGATGGGTTTGCAACATCGGAGATAGACCCCACTGATCCGCGGTGGGAGCACCCAGAACCCGTTCGCCAAGCACTACCAACGCTGCCAGATTTCGCCGCTGCATCAGTGAGTTCACACCAATCTGTCCGGTTGCACCGACCGCCTTCGCCTCGAGTGCGACTTCAAAAGAGCTGGCTACCTGCCGCTGGTTCCGTAAACCGGAATCCTCGGTATCCAGAGATACAAGAAGCCAGTGCAACGGATATTTTTTGAGCAAGGGAAGCTGCGCGGCAAGCTTATGCCCTGCTGTGATCATGCCGAACCGCAAGGGCCTATGGGCCGGATCGGCCGCATGATAGGAGCGCACCAGCTTTTCAAGACGATGCGGTGTCTCACAAGGCTCTTTGCCGACGAGGGCCATGTTCTCGACGGACGACGAAACCTTCACGCTCTCTCGAGCGAAAGCATGATGCAAACCATCATCCATCTCCCGATGCAGTCCACTCCCGAGCTGGTTGAGGATACAATTGTCCCCGCACGAAGAGGTAAATGCACATCGGTCGTTCAGCTCGACGTTGAGCATGACTTTGCGCCCTGTGTGAACTTGCCGTTCGGCAAGACTAATTGGCAATGCTGTTTCTGCGACTACTCCCATAATAATTTTAAATCAGAATTTTCCATTTACTTCCCTTCGCCCAATCATATATTTCCTCATCCATTGAGCCGTTGAAGCCGTATTTTGTCAGGACGACTTTTGCCATGTGAGAGGGGATCTTTACGCTCTGTACCGAATACTCCCACGCCGCAGTGTTGAGTTGCACGCGATCCACCGCAATCTGGCAATCGCGGTGGATTTCCTCGTTCAAATACGCGAGTGTAGCAACCACATTCTGATCCAGGGGGGGAGCAAAAACCCACATATCCCCAACTCCATCGATCCCGCTATCATTGGTATACAATAGCAGATTTTCAGATTCCAGAAGATTAGCTTTGCCGATGTCTTTCTGAAAATTTTTCAGCTCGTCTTTAAATTTATTGTCAGCATTCATATCTCCGCTCTTCGGAGCAAACACATATAGCTCAACTTTAATTTCCTGTTTCCCCCCTTTAGGTTGCAGAATTTTGGACAGGTAATCTTTTAGCTTTTGGTTAGAGCACAGCAGCTTCGTTATTCGCGGCGGACTCGGCCAAAAAATCATGAGCCGAAGAAAGTTGTGCCTGTTCTGTACCTTTTCGATCAACAAGTCGGCGTTTTTCTGGCTCATATAGTTTGAAACCATCTCAAGAAGCTTTTCGCTGTCCCGATCCAGACCCGCTGATCTCAGCTCTTCGACAGCGTCGAACACCAAAGCCCGAGGGTCATTTCGATCATTCTCTGAGAAAGCCTTCGTTCCGAGCGCAGTCCAGCGCTTTTTAAACGTCTCGAGCGCGGATTCTTCGCTCCACACCAGCTTTTCGCCGTCAGCCCCCTGATAGTCTTTGGCATCAGACACGATCTCCCGGATTTTTTCTAGATCAGCCTCAGATTTGCTCTCTCCGGTATAGTGCCAGTAAAGGGCGGCAATGTCCCAAGCGCGTGTCCTCGCGCATGGCCGGAAGCCATATTCCTCGGTTCCCGGAAGTTTTCCGTAATTCGACCATCCCGACGGAGCGCTGAGATTTACCCCCAGTATCCTTGCGAGCTGCCGTTTTGAATTGAACGGGGTGTCTGCCATCGCGACAAGCTCGTCAATAGCACCCGCGAGGCGTATTCCCGGTTGGTCTGCCGGGCACGGCTGCACCTTCTCGGCCTTTGATGGGCTGGGGCGGGATTTCTTTTTGGCAGGCATTTTGATTTCGATTCCGGAATGTCAACGGCAAAGCCGTGAAAAGCGAAGCGACGGGTGTCTGACGATGCTCACGGCCATAAGTATTCAATTTTTTGGCAGGTTATCAAGTTATATTCGGTCATCCGAATCAATCACAAATATCTTATCGTCCAAAACACCTTACTACGCCAGGCCTACGGCGATTTCTTCCAAAAAGCTACAGTACATTGCGCAACGAATTTGCTCGACGTGGAAAGCGAGGTGGTATTTTATTTCGGCATGAAAGCAGTCGCGAGGATGCTGAAACTCTGCTGGAAGTTCGTATGCCGTGCATTCTGGTATGGATGGTTCACTCTCGTAGTCTTGGTTTTCCACGGGGTATGGATGGTGGAATTCGGCAGCCATATTTCAAATCCGCCGGAAGTTGAGCGTGTCGCCCTTGCCGATGGCGGAATCGCCGAATTCGACATGGTGACTGGCCTCTACCTGCCGAGCGATTTCGGGCGGGCGATGCCGGAAGTGGCCATCCGCTGCGAAGACCGAAAATTTTTCAACGATCATGCATACCTATATGGACGATTCGGGGAGTTCGATCTGCCAGGGACGAGCAAGGGCGTCCTCTCCGCGCTCATTGGGGAAGGGCTGAACGGGGGGTCGACCTTCGGCCAACAACTCACCAGATGCGAAAATCCGTGGATCTCCGATCCTGAAAAAGAAGCCAGCGCCTCCGGTTCGAAGGCGGGATTCTGGCTAGCCGCATTCTCCCGGAAATTCGCCGAGATCGGCTTCGGTAACGCGGCGGTTGAAAGCCGTGGTCGCGCCACCGTGCTCCGGGACTACCTCCGAACTGTTCCCGCTGGCTCGATTGGCGTGGAGACGACGGCACTCCGAGAGTTCGGGAAAAAGGCGGCGGAGTTGAACGAGGAGGAGGCTGCCATCGTCACTGCGACATTTCCAAAGCCCGTCCGCACCCGGAACAGGAAGGAATGGCAAAAGCACGCTTCGAATCGAAATCCCGCAGCGGTGCTCGCTCCAGCTGCCTTTTCGCTGTCGACATTCCATCCCATGGCCTCCGTCCTAGCGGCGAAAGATAGCCGGCATTTCTTATCTGCGGAGGCGCAAATCGAGATATTTATGGCTTGTCGGAAATTTCTTCTCAATCACCCGGAGTTCGACGATGTGCATGCCATTGTCGAGATGGGCGATGTCGATTCCCCTATCACATGCGGTCTAGTGGACACCGCCAAGGGAGGGCTGGGTTCGAGGGTCTGGGGATGGTCAAACTACGGAAAGGTCCGGATGAACAGCACGATAAAACCTTTCTGGGCAGACCCTCTTTTTTCATTCGCTACTATCAGCAAGTCGGAAATATCAACCGCGCTGGAAGATTCGAACAACGACTTTTTCCTCCGCTACGCCCCGCTTCTGGGTGAGGAATACCTGTCCCCCGCGTTGCGCAGCGTGGGGATTTGGGACGCGACGGGCTACTCCGTGCTCGGCCGGGTCTATGTGAATCCGACACAGCTGCTCCGGGGACTCTCCAAAATTGTTGAGAGGAACTCGGGTGTCCGGCGTGCCCTGCGAGAGGTTCCCCGCAGAGGGACGGCAGCAGGAGTTCTCCGGCATTTTCCGACAATGCCCAGGGACTGTTGGGCCAAGACTGCAAGTTCTCCAGGATATAACGGCGTCATGATCGTCGGTGGCACAGCCGAAATTCGCCTTCTGATTTCTGCCGACGCGCGGAACGGAGCGAACAACAAGGAAGCCGGACTGGTACTGGCTCCACTCTTCGCTGAAATTCTTGGGCTATCCATCAATCACCAGAAAACCAAATGATCCCACACATCAAATTTTTTTTTCGTCCCATCATCTCGATCTGCCTCGGTCTAGTGGTAAACCACTACCTTTCCGAAGTTCGAGATTCTTTCCGAAAAGCCCAGGCCGTGGCGAACCAAACGGCCTTTTCCGAACCCCAAACCCCAAATACAAATGAAAAGAAGACACATGAAATCAGCATCGCCAATCGCAGCCGCTAAAAAGTGGTATTCCGAATCGATACAAAATCATCGTTACCGCCCGGGAGCTATGATTTCTGTCAAAGTGATTCACTCACCTGATCCGGCAATCATCAGAGTTCGCCCGGATGCAGACGATGACTGGGTCGGCATAATCCCCGCCTCATTTTTTCCCCGCATCTGGAAAGCTGACAGACCGGAGATTGGCACAAATCTCAAGGTTCGTGTGGTGGAATTCACGCCGGAGGATGTCGCGAAAGACCGTCCGCTTCGGCTAATTCTTGATGCGATGAACGCATTGCCAAATCCCTACAAAAACTTGCGCTCATGGATTGGCCGCGCCGCAACCATCGAGGTTATGAAAGTTTGCCCAGAAAAGGGCTTACTTGTCTGTCTCTCAGCCAAACCGCATGTGATTGGACGCATCTTCCTAGAGGACATCACCGTCGCTCGTCCCTTGGAGGGTCATAAGTACCAAGCACAGATCTTGGACGTGGATGAAGCCCGCCAAACTATCGAGCTGTCTATGCGAGGAGCGGTAAAATTGCATCAGAAGGGGCGGGGCAAAGCGGCATGACCTGTTTCCCCTCGAAGGGAGGGAAGGTCTTACCTTCCCTCCCTTTTTGTCTTTTCGAGATACATGATTACGGAAATCTGTGTCGCTGCGGGGCAGACGAGACAGAAATCTGCCATTTCATGCTTCAAACAATCATTCAGGTATTTCGCCCCACTTACCCACCAATGCGGAGTCTTCCAATACAGAAAGGAATCATTCAACGAATGAAACCTTGGCCGTCGCCGAGACCGGGGTCGCAAGGTCAAGGGAGGGGACTCACCCGTTTTACGGTACAGCGAAAAACGGGGAAACCCTTGACGGCGCGAGGGGTGGAACCCCTTAGCAGACCGGTCAGCACCCCTGCCACACCACTCCACCATGACGGATTCCAGGCAGTGAAACTCCGAAGGATTGGTCGTGGTGGAGTGACACTTCCGGGAGGAGCCGTAGCAGGTTCATTTCGCAACGGCCGCCCGTATGGAGGAAGTGGAGGAATGAATCTGTGCGGCGCGGGGGATAGGGGCTTGCGGAATACTCCCATGAGAAAGGGGAAGCCCACACGCAGTAGCCCCGTGGAAAGACCTGTCCTCGGTGGAATCGCGCACCGTGAACTACACATTGACTTCGAAGTAGACTTTACGAGAGCCATTCCCGCTAGATGCCTGAAACAATATGATCCAAAAGAATCTTTCTATCTTTGGGATCGGATTTCTCCAGAAGTTCGCTGATCAAGGTTGGATCCTGTGGCATGTCCACAAATTTGGCGAGATTTCGCAAGACCACGGGAAATCCTCCCGCCTCTGAGGCGGCCCAGTGATTCGGAAAAGCGACAATGGATTTACGGATCTCAGCTTGAAGGTCGGCAAGAGAGCCTCCGTAATTCGTTAGGAAGCTAATCCTGAAAGAGTTCGCCAGAAGTATGGCGCGTCGTTCGGGTCGCATGTTCACTCTGGCGCTGAATGCGGTATCCATGTTGATCAAGGCGCAAACTGCCAGTTCTTCATTGGAAAGATATTCCGCCGCATGGAGAAGAGCCTCTTGCCCGTGATCAAGAAGATACATTTCGCGTTCCAACGGAGGAATCCATTCAGTGGTATTTTTGGCCGCCGGGCTTGAATATTTCGTGGCGTGGCATGCCCGATTCGCACTAGCCAGACGCAAACGAAAAAGGGACAGAGTTGTGAAGGGTGAGACTCTCGGAGTTCGATATCCGGTGTTCTCTTCAATAACAGTCGGAGCTAGTCGCTGGAACTTTTGCGGCTTTTGTTGCTTCCAATGTTCAAGTTGCCTGTCGGCGATTGCTTGGAGCCACGCGGGGTGCCTCTGAGCAAAAAATGACCTGAGCCAAAGATCGTTGGCGTCGATTTGATCGATGTCCTCAATTTCTGAGATTTCAAGAAGGTCTGACAACCTGTCTTCCGATGGGCAACATTCTCCAAGATCCAGAGATACGGGTGTGTAGTCAGCAGTAACGCGGAAATAGTGGCAGAGGTAATCAACACACCCAAGGAGTCTTTCCTTCACACAAATGATATCGTAAGGCCGGACATGTAGGATCAACGCACATGACTCCCGATTGTTTCTGCCTAGAACCGCTCCCTTGGATTTAAAAAGGAAACCGTTACGACGGATAAATCGTGATATTTCCGGCTTTCGGTGAGGATCGAGTGAACATGTAGACTCCAGCGTGAGTCTTGCGGCATCCGAACTTATTTTTCTTATGTTATATTTCATGGTATTTTTCTATTTGAAATCTTTGAGCGATTTTATCGCCTCCAACAGTTTCACGACGTCGGCTAAAACCTCGGGTAATGATCCCAATCCTCATTGCGGTAAAAATCACACGTCAGAATCATCGGCGAGGAAAACCACGGTGAATCCCCGGTCGCCTTCGGTCATAACAATCACCGCTTTTTCGCCTCCTTGGTGAAAAGGCACCCAGTATTGGGACAGTATGGGTTCGTTGTTGCTGACTGCCCGCTCGTTGTCCTCACGGATCTCTTCGCAGACGTGTCCCCAATCCCCCCCTTGATGACGACGGATCAAATATAGAACGTCGAATGACTGACCTTCGACGGCAGGTGAAATCCGAATGTCCCCTAAGGGAAACAATGGATAGAGGGAAAAATATGACATGGCTGGTTGTTGATTTATCTCAGGATTCGGATGCGGGACATCCAGCTTGACCACGACTCAGTAGAACTCAGACTGGCAGTGAACAAATGGCTACAAAGGCTCTGGGTGAGGCACTGAAAGATCTCCGCAAAAGTAAAAATTTGGGTCTCCGTGAACTGGCTCGGAAGGCGGGGGTGTCGGCTTCTTTCGTCAGCGAGATCGAATCAGGGAGGAGATTTCCTTCTGACGAGGTTTTGGAGCGCTTGGCTATCGAGCTAGGTGCATCCGCGGCCGACCTACGGCAGCTCGATCTGCGGTTCCACGTTGCAGAACTCAAACAACTCTTGGCAGAAAATCCCGAATGGGGCCCCGTCTTTCGCAAGATCGCGCAGGTCGGAAGAACGGGAAAAACCAGTCCTAGAGAACTCTTGAAGCGGATGCTTCAGGAATGATTCGGATTTAAGTTGACTGTTCTCTTTTTTGTGCGAACACTGTTGCTGTGCTCTCCAGACTACTGAGGATTCCAACCTCAAGTAGGATTCTGGGAAACACCAAACGAACTCAACTAGCCTACTACTCGCATGACAAATCAAACATACACCTCCCGTCGGAGACAGGTCTTTTCACAAGACCTCACCCCATACGAATCGACGAGCTGTGTCCTCTACCTGATAGAACTGGATCCTTCCGTTATGGGTGACGTCGCATTCGCCAAGAAAAATCCGAAATACAAACCTGGCATGAATTGCTACTATGTCGGTATGACTTCACTAGATCCGAGGGAACGATTTGAGCAGCATATCAGGGGAACAAAAAACGTTTCCAGGATTGCCCATCAATTCGGTCGGACTCTTCGAATGGATCTGATTTCTTCCAACGAACCAACTCGGAAGAAGTGGGTGTTGCAAAGAGAATCTCGCCTTACCAGACACCTTAGATCTCAGGGATATGGAGCTTGGCACGGCTGATGTCGAACCTGCACTCTACAAATAGTCACGTGCGGGGATAATCTGCAGAGTGATTCCCATTTAATCCCGACTACCTACCGATCCAATTTCCGACGAGAACGTCGCGACATACCTCCGGGTCGTTCGTGCAGTTGCGGAATATTTCACAGCACAGATCAGTATAAATTTCTTCGAAAATTCGCATTCCTAGACCGTGTTCCAAGGCTCGCGGTATCGCTTCGTTCACGAGTTGAATAAATCGGTTTTGATAATTTCTAGGGATGAGATGGAGTTGGTTCTCCAAAACAATCGTGAAATCGGTTCTCGTCAGAGGAGCCAGAAAGATCACCTGATTTCTAAATCTCAATAGAATTTCCGGACTGATCGATTTTATCAACTCTCCATGATCGAGGGAGATCTTGGCAATCGAATTACTGTTGAAACCGATGCAACTTTTACTTTCCGTCCAAAGATGTTGCCAGGTTCCAGCCCCCACTATTAAGAACGATGTTTTCAATTTCCTTTCGACATCGGACTTTACCAGCGCCTTTATGTCGCTGGGATGAACCTGGCCGCCAAAGTTTTCCATGAGGATTGATTCATCGACATGAGCAGCTCCCTCTGGCAGCCGTCCATCCAGAAGATCATGAATCTCCATCTTTACCGCGTTGTACCAACTCGAGTCCCCTGCTGTCCCGTTCGTATTCGGAAATGGCTTTTCGAGTTCGTCGAGAAATATGACACCGCGAGGATGCCTGTAGCACCATTCTGCTAACGAAACGAAAGTTGGGTTGCCGTTGCGGGCACCCAAGACAATCCATGAGGAAGCATTTATCTCCCAGAACGGCAAGCTGTCTTCTTCTGCCAATGCCTTGGCTAAAAACGACTTGCCGCTGCCAGAAGGGCCGGTGACTAGCGTGTGTGTCCGTGTTTTTAGGCTGAGATCCGGCCGAATCGGGGACGTTGCCAGATTTAGGATTGGCCGAAGTAAATCGAGGGCTCCCTTCTGCGTCGGAGAATAAATTGGTGGAATCGACTTCTTCATGCCTGTTGGTTTTTGTGGTTTCCATTGAGGTAGATTGCAGGATCTTCCAACCAGACATCAGTGTATGCACCGATCCTCTGTATTGCAAAATTCCTGCTGTGCCGTTTCTCAGGCTCTTCTGATACGGAGAAGATCACCGATATGTAGTGTCCTCTCCCCGTCCCTCTGGGTTTCAGTTTGATTATTTCAATTTGCCTCCCTTCAAAAATCGATTGAAGAATGGTGGAAATTTGAATTCCGATGTTTTGAATGCTCTTTTTTTCGTAGTGTATTTTTCTCATACACCTCCCGAACTGCCCCCAGACACGCGCAACGGAAACGGAGCGGGTCAGGGCATACCTTCTTTATCTCAACTTTCAAACTGATGCGGAGTCGGATTTATCGATAGGCTCCACCAAAGGCTCGAGGAGGATTTCGAAAATTTTGGAGCCAGCATCCAAGAGATGTTGCTGGAGGGTTTCGGAAGCAATCCAAGTCCTATGATCGCTTGGAAAACGTTGGTTCTCATTCGAAAGGTTTCCGGCAATCGGAGGAGCGAGATCTGTCATGATGAGATCCAAGACTTCCGTAGATAGGAATCGGGTAGCCCAATGATTCACAAACTGGATGTCCCGGAGATGATCACCCAACTCGCGGCCGTATCCCCAATACCTGAACATCTTGCGAGTGAATACGATCCCATGCTTCTCGAATTCCCCGAAAATCGGCTCATGGCTCTGTGCAACTGGCATTAATCCGGAAATAGAGTTCGCGTCTCGGAGGCCCGCTTGTAACAGCAACGCAAACATTGGTTCCCAAGATTCGAAACCAGGTTTTGTATCGATCACAAGAAACGACCTGCTCCGTCTCGCCTCATCCATGATTGACGCGAAGCTCTCAGATGCAGCTTCGTTGAAATGTCCGGGAGGACTCATGGGTGGGATTTTGAATCGGCGAAGATCGTTTCCCATGGGAGGATATGCCCTGAGGTCGTCGAAGGTTACAAAGATTACTGGAATCCCATGTTGTATGCATGTGCGCCAAGTTTCCATTGCGAAGAGCGATCCTCCGTCTCCTGGTTGTTGGCTTGCGACGATTCCGACATGAAGTCCGGGTGATAGTTGATGTGTCATAGATGTGTGTTGTTTCTGTTTTTTGTCAGATAGGCCGACCAGCTTTCGTCTGTAGTCCATCTACCTGATGGTGCGACGCACTTGCTGGGACTTGCTGTTCGTGACACCTATTTCTTCCGGGAACGGCCAGCTCGCGAAAGCGAGTGGCCGAAGAGGAAGTGCAGGTGCGGCACAGCCGCCTCAAACCTAAGAATGAACTACTGGGTGAATCTACCAGTATTCTGGGTCTCCTTTTTTCTTTTCGGGTAGTGACGGGTCATTTTCACCGTCCCGTTCCCAATAATGAACGCGTTTCAGAAACAAGAGATCATCGAGGTCTATCGATTTTACTGTTTTCATTTCAACTTCACCTTCTGCCCATCGTCTGAGTTTTTTCAGCGCATCGTCGTCGGTGCGCTCGAACAAAAGATCGAGAAGATAGACTCCGTCACGGGCATCCTGTATTTCCTTGTCGCCGCCTGCGGGCGGAAGAGATCTGCGCAGCCGATGGAACGCCCCCCTACCAATCTCACCACGCTTGAGCCCGCCTTTAAGGCGCTCGGAAATCTCCAATGGCGTCCCACCTGTGTCGAGGGCATCTACAACGAGTTGTTTGATGGTTGACACCTGTTTTTTTTGGCGAGAGTTGAGGGTTGCTGTTTTGAGATCGTTCAGAATCTTATTTTCCAAAGCCTCCTCCTGTTTCCTCAGGGCAGCCTGTTCGGCTTTCATTTTCGCCAGTTTTTTTCTGGATTCCTTCGCTTCCGTATATCGCTCTTTGATTGTTGGGTCATACGTCAAGTTCTCCCTTCGGATATTCATGTTGATCTGCGGCCGTTCACCGTTCCTCATCTTCGAACCAGGCCCTTCATGGATCATGGGCGTCTGCTCAATTCCGAGCGTTTCGTAAGATTCGCATGACACGGTCTTGTCGATGCTGAGATCGCGGTAGTAGCGGTTGACCATGGCTTGCCAGAGCCTACGGATTACCCTAATCGTCTTCCTTGAATCCAGTTTTCGGACTTTTTCTGCGAGCGTAGGTGACCTGTTCTTACGATCTACCCTGCGAAGCAGCCCGAGGACGTGTGAGTGATAATTGGAGGTAGCTTTGTCAGGTGGCCAATGATTGGCCACGATAACTGTAATGCCGTACCCACGGCTCAAGGCTCCTCCAAACCTTTCGCTGAGCGCATCGCGTTGTTCATCGTCACCCTCTTGAGGAAGCGCAATTTCGTATTCTCGAAAAAAACGACTATTTATGCGTTTCTCAGTCCTGCCAATCTCACCAAGAATCTCTTGATAAAGCTCGGGCGTTCCCGCGCTTCTCCCGGGAGCGGCCCAGTTCATCACGAAATGGGATTGGATTTCCCGTTTGTCCCGATGGGGATACTTTTTCAAACCGTCGTGAGGATCGATTAGGGATATCCCAACGCGATAAGCCAATGAGGCTGCGGACGAACTTGTTTGGCGATTGAAGACTTTGGCGGAAAGGTGATAGGTGTTGGAGAACATAGTCGGAACGAATTTCATGAGTGAGACATTGAACGGGGTTTCGGGGGCGTTTGCCCCTGAACGCGCTGAAGCAAACGTAGTTTGCGTAAGTGCGCCCTCATGCGGCGGGGCCTAATAAAGCCCCAGCCTTTTAAAGGCTGGGGCTGAGGTTCCCGCATCGCTGCGGAGCTAAACTTGCGACGGAGATTCTCCGTTCGTATCACCTCCCTCTTGTGGTGGAGTGGCATGTCTTACGAGCAAGCGATCAAGATTGATCGTAAGCCACTCCTTGTTGCAGTCGCTCACCCTTCCTCGGAGCATCTTTACGAGCCCGTCGGCATTTGCCGGCTTGGGTGAGCCTCCGATGTATCTCAGACAGCAATCGCCAAGCACGACCTTGAGCTTAGCAAGTTCCTTGTTGTCGGACTTCCGGAGGCGACCCCTTACAGTTCGTTCAGCATCCGCGATTTTTTTGAGCTTTTGTTTCAGATGCACCAGCCGCTCCGCGTCTGTCATCCGTGGTTTCTTCTCGGTCGGTTTGTTCTTTTCATCAGATGCCGAATTGTGTTCGTTCGGCTCCGATCCGTCATTTTGAGTCCCATCCGAAGATGTGGATTGGGATTCTTTTGGTTCTTCTTCTGGTTGTTGCTCTTGGTTTGATTCACTCATTTCTTGTAGTGTTTGATTTTAAGTTTGAGACATCGAATCCGGGACATAAGTGTCCGTATCCGATTTGGTGGAAACAGCGGATCCGGGACGCACGTGTGTGAATCGGATTCGGACTTTCCGGATACCGAACCGCCGAAAATGGCATCTGTCGGAATCTCCTCGGTTCTCCGGGTTCGTAAAAAATTTTTACGGCCATGGCGAAATCGACTAGCTCGGTCGTCCGCTAACGCCAGCACAATGAGGTGAGCTAGATTTCTGGAACCGGAATCCTACAGACTCCATCCATGAACACCACCAAACAAAGAAAGCAATACACCGCCGAGTTCAAAGCCCAAGCTGTCGAACTCATGGCAGCCGGCAGATCGGTCGCCGAACTCGCCGAGGAACTCTGCATCAGCACCAACCTGCTCTACTCCTGGAGAAGCACTTCGCAGGGCGCGCGGATCGGGAGCGAAGGCCTGCGAGCCGTAGGCGAGGAGGCAGCAGCGGACGATCCGCGCGCCCTGCGACGCGAAATCGCCCTCCTCCGCCAGGAGAACGACATTTTAAAAAAAGCCGCTGTGATTCTAGGCACCAAACCCCAGCCGAACTTCGCAAAATGATCGATGCCATCCACCACGCCACCGGCCACGGTATCCGTCCGATCTGCGCTGTCCTCAAGGTGTCGCGCAGCAGCTATTACCACGCCGCCCAACCCACGCCCACGATGCGTGCCGACAGCGAATTGGGAGAACTGATCGAAAAGGTGTTCAAGCGCCACCGACGTCGTTACGGCTATCGTCGAATCCACAGCGAACTGACTGATGCCGGCATATCATGCGCTCCGGCACGAATCCGGCGGATCATGGAGGAACGGGGGCTGCGCGCCATCCAGCCCAAATCCTACATCCCCAGAACAAGCGACGGGCGGGCTGACAAACCCTCGCCCAACCTGCTCTTGGACAAGCCCCTGCCGGACGCATCCGACCGTGTCTGGGCGGGCGATATCACCCATATCCCCACCGCGCAGGGATGGCGGTATCTGGCCGTCATCATCGACCTCTGCTCACGCAGGATCGTCGGCTGGGAGCTTGGCGACCACATGCGCTCGGAGCTGGTCACCTCCGCGCTCGAAAAGGCACTGCACACCAGGCGCCCCGCGCACGGACTGGTCTTCCACAGCGACCGTGGCAGCCAGTATGGAAGCCGTGCCCACCGGGACATGCTTGACGCTGCCGGAATGTCCCAGAGCATGTCCGCAAGAGCCAACCCCTACCACAACGCCTGGACCGAATCATTCATGGGCACGCTCAAAAACGAAATGCTCCAGGGGGGCGAGTTCACCGACGAAAAAGATGCCCGTATCGAGATCTTCGACTACATCGAATCCTACTACAATCACCACCGCAAACACTCCTCCCTCGGCTACATGACGCCCTCGGAATTTGAAGTTAAAAACAATCTTATGAACTAACCAAATTTGGTCCAGAAATCAGTTGCACCTCACAAATGCTGTATGACGCGGCCTGACTAACTCCTAACAACCGGAACGTCAAATATAATTCTCTGATTTTTTCACCGTCTACCTCACAACGTAGGGGTTGTGTTCGCTACTATCTGTAGGTTGGGGTGACCCTAACACTGTGATATCCGCCCCTAATTTTTCCGTGCGAACGGAGAAAGATGGCGCTGCATTCTAGAATCCCTCCGCCGTGATGCGTATGGGATTTACTGCACCAGCATGACCTTTCGCAGACCACACACCAGACGATCTTGCGATTCGATTCTCTCAATTTTGCGGTCAACAGATCAGACCTCACAAACAATGGAACTCCTGTGCTGTCACAGTCGGTTTGCTGGTATCGGGTAGCCGTTCCTCCATCCTCGTCAAGAAATGTAAGCCCATTGCCACTCCAGCGGAGATTCAACAAGTCACAGAGCTGGGGGGAAGGAATAAGGCTCGTTCGTTCTCCCCCTGACTCAGCAACGGAAGTCCAATAAGGGAAAAAAGACTTCCCGACAATATCGTCATTGTTTTTACAAGAGTCCCTCAATTCATCGAAACAACAACTCCATGGATATTCTCCGATCCATCCCGCATACTCGCTTGAGTGCCTTATTCCGTGTCCCCAGAAATGACGTTTTTCCAGTCGTGAAACAAACGCTGCCGCGTCTTTCGATTTCACGATGACGGCCTTCACGTTGATCCATTGCTCCGCCCTTCCAACATTCCCGGATTTCAGACGAGAGTATTCGGTTTCTTTCCACCTTAATTGGCCGCCGACAAGTGTCCATTCCACCCCCTGATCATCCTTTGTGCTCTCGATAAGCAATTCCGGCCCTCCGGATTTGCTTTCACCCAGGCGTCCCGGTCAGAAACATGTGCTGAGTTTCGCAAGGGATCGATGGAACCAAGCTTGAGCAGTGATGTGGATTGCGATACCGCCGATTTCCCTAGGTCGGAGGGTAAAGGCTTTGAAGGATCGAAAGGTCGGCCCCACAACTGCCATGCACCTTTGTAGTCGGGTGATCCGTCTCTCCACTTCGGTTCCAGCCAGTAGTGATCCGTCAAATATCCTTGGAGTTCACGAAGCGCGATCCACTGGTATTTTTTGCTTATTCGTTCCACTTTGCTGTCTTCCACATCCACCCTCTGTCTGCCGTAGGTTGGCATGTGGTCTTCGTAAGCTTCGAATCGCGCCGATGTCCAACCGAGATCGGCCACGCGTTGAATCACCCACCTCCTTGCAATTTTTGGCGAAAAATTTTCTTTATGGGACTCCGTTGGCCGGGCTTCGGAAAGTAATCGAGAAGAAAATTCCTGAACGGCACTACCCATGGTGTATCTTCCGAAATCTCCATAACTCGAGCCAACTTCCACAGAGCTAAGGATCTGACGCCATCCCTCATTCTTGGAGAATTTCGCCGTAGCTTCATCGGAAATGATTTCTGGCCATTCCGAGCGAAAGATTGGACGAAATCTTTTGGGATCAATTCCGTCCGGAAGAGACTTCCTCACGAGAGCACACTCCATAACACAAGAGGCGTAATCCCGGACCAGGATATTCGGTGAAACATGTGTTCCCGAAAAAAAGCTTTCGAATACGGTTTCCGCCAGGCCTCTCAACTTGGCTCCTCGTCCCTCCCGCATGGCTATTCCTGCTGCAATCGCATAGGCGCTCTCTACAACGTAAGGATCATCCACCGAATGGAAATCCCGGAGTAGTCCCGACATTGTTCCGGCGCGACCGCGCAGGATGTGTATCGCAGCATAGGTGGCATCGTTGCGGAGCTTTCGATGGTTGCTTGAGCAAAACCAGATGAGAATCCTGCCGATGAGTTCAGCCTGTACATCATCTACCAGATGATCGGGAACACGGAAGCACCAGTCGATGATTCGAAATGGCAATGATCCGTTATGCAGGCTGCTCATTCGCGAGATAGGGATAGTCCACAGTTCATCACGTTCGGGCAGTGGCAGGGGCATCAGCCGATCACTCAGGTATCTGGCGTTGTAGGGATGTCCGGGAATGGTAGCCAGGGTGAGAAGGGTTGGGAGTGCTTCCACTCCGAAGTTTGAGCACCCTTCGTAAACTTCCGCTGTGCGTTCGGAAAACGAGCTGAATTTCCGCCAAAGAAAAGAGTCCAAGAAATCCTCGGCGAGCATGTAAGCAAGGTGTTTCTTCGGGATGAAATCGATGAACTCCACGCCGAGTTTTTCAGGAAGTATGATTGCCAATGCCTGCGCGATACCTCGGTTATCGAGGTAGCTGTTGTAGTCGGTCAGATGATGGAGCTTCCCGCCATCTAGGAAGAGTACGCCGACCAAGTCGGGATCATTGACTCCGGAAAGAATTTCATCGGCGATAAAATAGTCGGAGAATTTCTCATAGGGAAACGAACCATCTCTTCAAACTCCCTATCCTCAATCTCCGGGTAGGAAACGCTTTCAAAGAGTATTCCTCCAGAAACGAGGGCACGGAAAAGCGATTTTGTATCGCTACCCGTGGGGAATATGGCATTGATTTCCTTTCGGAGAGAGTCTCGGGGAACCGGATTACCTCCCGCCTCTCCGATGCGGTGCGCAGAAAGCGAGACAGCCTCCCTTACGTCCGCAGGATCACAATCAATCTGCTTCCGAATATCCGTTTCCAACTTCCTAATGCGGGCAGTCATCACTGAGCTGAGTGCCGTGCCCTCCTTGGGTATGGTACGGCCTTGATAGGCTTCGCAGAACACCTTGAGGAAAAGCGGATTCCGGAATTCCTCGATGATCGGAGGGAAGTGGTTGGCTCTGACCTTATGCGCCTTAAAATATGTGTCGACTGCCTCAACCACTTCTTCGCCAAAGCCCTCGTGATCAATCCACGACCATGAGGAGTCGTTTTCGATACGGACCGAGTCTGGCAGAGTGATCGGGGTGTAGTCGGAGCGGCAGGAAACCAGTAGTTTGACCCCCGGATAATCATCAAAGCTGGAAGCGAAGGACTCCAGATGTGCCTGCCATAGGTTGCGATGATCGCTTTCGTTAAGCGCATCGATGCATATAAGCGCAGGATATCCAGATACCCTTCCCTCTTCACTGAGCGCACAGAGCAATTCTTCCACGCTACCTTTCCAACGGATCTGGGATAAAATTTGGCTCCAAGGTTCCTCTGCTGTGAGAAAAGATTCTCCGAGAAGCAGAAGGCATGGTTGCCCGCGCACCTGAGACTGTGAAATCAGATCTCCAAGGAGATGACTTTTCCCTCTGCCTGCCTTACCAGCGATGACCAGCTTCTGATCATCGGCAAGGAGGCTTTCTTCGATGTTCTCCTGCATTTCATTCAGCGCATCGCTGACTTTGCGGAGCTCTCGTAAAAGCTCAGTGTGTGGACCTTCTTCCCGATAGAGATGAGATGGACTTTTCCCTGCACGCAACTTCTCGATTTCCTTTCGATCCAACTGCCCCAGGGGATGGGAGAATGCTTCGAGTGCCTTTCGGAATGAGTGAGTATCGCCAAGAAAGGGACGGAGGAGTGGGTAGATCCCTTCTTCCCATGTGAAGCCTAAAACGGTTTTCCCCAGTCGCTAGGAACTCCGACCACTTTTCGCAAATAGCCTTGTCAGGAATTTCGTCAGGTTCGTAGTCGGCAATGGCGTCCGACACCGCTTCATGGAGTGCAAGGTATGATTCAATGATTCTCTCCCTCTCCAGTCCTGTATGTGCGAAGGCATTCACCCGACGCCCCGTATCGGTTTCCACGTGAAGCCCCTTGGAATAGCGTGGGCCGAGTCCCTTGATTCTGATCTCGTTCACTTTCTCCAGCCATTGGAATGAGAATTCCGGAACATTAAGCCAATAAACCAACAGTTCCCTGTTTTCGGGTTTTACTAGGCCATCATGAAGCTCTGTGAAACCCCACCATTTGAAGTCGATATCTTGAACCAGCCCCTTTGAACGTGCGTATTCTTTCCAACCCAAAACTTTCGATTCCCAGGTTTTGTTTTTTTGGGGAGTGCGGTTCAAGGGGCCGCTATGACGTAGGTGTGAAGGTCGGAATGATTTCGAATCGCCGACTGCACCGATTCGGTAAGCTGTTTCCACTGGGAAGCCTCCAAATTTCGGATCAACTTGGATTGAAATCCGATCTTTCCTGATGGTGTTTTGATGTAAGCCTCGACTCCACCATCCCCGCCTCGCCCTTCGATCCTTACGAATTCGCCGGCACCAACTTGGCTACGTTTGAACAACTGAACGGTGAGTTCCTCGAAGCCGTCCCGTGGAGATTCATTCAGGGATCTTACTTTAGAAAAGTCGATTTTGAGTTTCGGTGCGTCCATTCTTTCTCCAAGGATAGTGAACACCATTTCTGAATCAAGCTAACCGTTGTCTTTGGTGCCCTGAACTCCCTCATTCCTCAAAAGTCCATTTTCCAATCTTCTCCCACTGCTGTGAGAAATTCGGAGATCCAGATATCGTGAATCGATGCCGAACATTTGATTACAGTGTCCCGATAACTATTCGGAAACGGACGCCCGGCTACGTCACACAGAAATGTCAGGAGACGAGTGAACTCCATCAACGGGACGTCAATACCTACTGCCAGCGAGCCAGCTATTAGGCGTGACTGCTCTTCCGTGCTTTTGGGAACATCCGGAGAAAGCAGTGCTCCACCCAACGACGCGAAAACCTTTGAGATGAGACCGTAGGCACCTAGGAGCAGCCTAAGTTCATCTTCCGATTCGCTTTCCGAGTCTGAATCTTGAAGAACCAGTCCAAGCCTGAAATATGCGGGGATGAGCAGGAAAAATAGAATTTCAGGAACTTCATCATGAGGACGGAGTCCACATTCGTCGATGACACGTGCGTAATCTCCAAGGGAGGAAGCATCTCTATAACGGCGATAAAAACCAACGGATGCAAACGCCTCAGTAAAGTCAGAAATTTTTAAAGGAACTCTGGTTGCGATTGAGCGAACAGATAGCTCTTCTACCTCGATAAACTCATCAATTATCGTCCATGCTTGATCCTCACGGTTGGTTGCTTCAAATATCGCCAACATCTCACCGAGAGCACGGTAGTTCCGCTCCTTGGAATCTATCCTCAGAGAAAAGAATTTCTCAGCCTTTTCAATGTAAATAGGATCTCTTGGCCAAAGATTCGCAAGGATGTCGGTAGCGAGTCTTCCAAGATACGGACAGGAAGAATCCCGTTCGAGCCTATCCTCTACAACCGATAACGCCTCAGGAAGTCTTCCCTCCCTACATAGCGCCATCGCATGCCAATAGTGAGCATAAGGCCAACTCAACTCCAAATCCGGCTCCAAAATCCAAGCTCGCTCCAATAACAGGAGTGCCTCTGAGCAATCGTCGCCAAACATGACGATTACGTTAGCTTTGGTGCAAAGAGCTTCCAACAGGTTCGGCTTCAGTTGAAGGGCTCTTTCGAAACACTCAAGTCCTTCCTTTTGGCGGCGAAGTTCGACAAGCAGAGACCCCAGGTTGCTCCAAGCTTTCGCCAGACCAGGTTCGATCTCCAAACACCGCCGGTAGTGTGCCTCCGCAACGTCTTTCTCACCTAGAGCCCGGAGGATGTTCGCCAAGTTGTAATAGTCGACCGCTCTCCCGAGTTTGAAGATGATCATAAGGAAGAATTCCTTGGACTGCTTCAGTAGAATCCGGGATCCTGATGCGATTCCTTTGTCTCCTAGGATTGCCGCTTTCAGCGCGGTAAGATTCCATTTTTCGACGTCATCGTTTGAAAGCCTCAGCGCCTTGGTCGTATAAAGCAGCGCCTCATCAAAATCACGCATGAAGTAGCAGACATCCGCCAAACCTTTCCATGCACTCGCGTTCTTCGGGTCGTTCCGTGTTTGTGCGGTGAGGATTGCACGTAGTGCCTCCGGGCTTGTGTGCCGAAGGAGTTCATTCTGGTTCTCGTCAGTGAGACCTTGGAGTTTCACAAGGTTCGCGTGGAATCCCGGAGTCGGCTCCGGCTTCACTCCCAGGTGCTTTTCGGCGAGATCGTGGTGTTCTTCCTCCAGTCGTATGCGGAACCAACCCTCATCGTAGATCTCAAGTTCTACCTGATGGCTTTCCCTGAATTCCCCATGAAGCTTGTCCTGTTTCTCAACAGTGATCGGACGGCTGCTAACAAAAATGATTCTCTCCACAGAGTCGCTAAATCCGGTGATCTTAACGATGTCCTTTCTAAGTTTTGGTTCCCACTTCGCCTCCATGCTGAACTGGAATGCGATCTGGGGATTACCCTTTTTCGAATCCGTGAAAAACCTGACTTCTGCATCTCTGCCATGATCCCTACTTTTTCCTCCGGGGACGATGCGTGCATGTCCTTCGCGGTGTAACAGATCCACACAAAGATTCTCAAACCCCTGAGATTCAATCGAGTTTTGAAGTGCGTAGAAGGACGGGGCTTGGTGCAGCCATGAATGCTACTCTAACGTGTAACGGATCTCCCCTGCAACGTAAGCGTCCTAGAATTTGACCCATCTTTGTGCGGGGGGTGACCGGTCGGTAGACTTCGGGATCGAGTCCCCGCGCCCGGCAGGGTCCCACCAGGGTGTAGATCAGTGCGTTGTTCTCTCCGGCTTCGAGTCTGCCTCACTTTGTCAATCAATTTTCTTCACGATGGGTTCAAGATCTCTTAACCTTTTTAACAGCGGACTTCTTCCCGTTAGATGCTTTGGACTGAGCTTCGATCTTCGCAATGATCGGACCCCGCCAAAATTCGCTTGGCAGGGGGGAAACCCTTTTTAGGCAGGCCAGAACTAATGCTGATGAGGGGATCGGAAGTGACATTAAGGCTGGTGCCTCTGCACGTGTGTTCTTCACAAAGGTCTTAATCTTCACCAGAAACTCTTCACAGTCGTCACCGCTGGAAAAATGAACCGGGAGACTGATCCCGTCATCAACGGCCTGATTCAAAACCCGCATGTCCCAATCCGCCGGAGGAATCCACCCTGCTAATTCGACGGTTTCCTTGAAAGGCAGTTTTCGTCCGTCTCCGCCATTTCCATTTTCACCCAAGATCAACTGATTGTGCATCGCATGAGCGAGACTTTCGCCACCGCCGGCGGGATCACCCGCAGCAATTTCCATCATCATCAGAAGCAGGTAACTGGTCTGTCCGAATCCCGTATGGGGTTCTTCCTCAGTCGCCAGATACTCAAACAGGTTTTCCCATGAGTTGCCATAATCGATGATCCGGCAACTTGCTTTTCCCATACGACGGTAAATCAATCGATGGAACATGGACTGAAACCAATTCATGGCATCGGTTCATCGTCCGCACTGAGCCAAGGCCCGCCAAACAAGAAAAATCTCGATGTGATTGATATCCAACAGCGGCCGATGGGAGGACGGATTCGCGTTAAGTAACTGGCAAATCCAGTTGGCCACTCGATTTAGTAGATCGAAAACGATGTCATGATCTTTTGTGTTTCCAGGGTTCGCAAGTTCTCCTGCTGCCATGGCCAGGATACCGAGCCGACCCATGTGCCAGAAGGATACGTATGCGCTCGCGGCCTCTTGAAGTTTACCGCCACCCATTTCGAGACTGTGTTCGGTTTTCAGCAGATCCTGGTGGTTTTCGTAGAAAAGCTCTAGCTCGGACAGGTATGACTTTATCCAGATCTCGAAGATAGCGGCGGTGACCGCCTTTGTTTTTACGGAACGGGACGCGTCCCATAACGCGATAACCGCCCACTCCACCAGTTCAAGCCATCCCGTCTCAAAACTAGGATCCGGATTGCCCGAGGAGTCTTTCTTACCATGGTCGCGTATGATCAATAGAGAAACTGAAATTAGACGCACGCTTCGCTCGTTCACGGGTGGTGAAAGCACCGCCGCGATAAACTCCTTCCAGTCGGGCAGAAGGACTTCGCTCCACTGAGGAGATCCATGGCGGAAATCGCCAACTTGCCAGCAGATGTAAGTAAATTGCCGGAAGAAAGATTCGGGAACAAGCGAGGGAGACAGCAGGTTTTCCCGGACTTTCTCGGTAAGGGTTGTCAGATTCCACCGCTCGAACGTAAGTGCGACGTTGTCTCCGGTTTTGAATCCACTGCTACCGACAAAGTTTTCGAATGCTGCCACGCCCTGTGCTGCGTCGTCCTTGTTGTAAGCCAGAACCAAACGGACTTCGGTGACTGCATTGAATTCAGGTTTTGTGAGGTTTTGGTCGCGAGCACGCCGCATGTCGTAATCGAACTTCTTCTCGGTTCAGTTTCGGTATGTGAGAGGTTCTGCTTTTAGGATGAAGATTGTCAGCCGTGTCCGGTCTGGGGAAAGAAATGCCAGATCAATACCATGTTCCGGTTCTTTCTTCGGTTTGGAAAGCTCGCCACTAGCTTCACGGAAGAATGACAACCGCGTCGGGACTTCATTTTCAGCTAAAGCGATTTCGTAGATTATGTGGTCGAACCCATGCCTACGACCGCGCTTTTCCTTCCTCGTTTCTTCCGAAAGACTGTGGATATACCCGGTCAGAAAATCTGTTATCGTTTCTGGATTCATCTGGGTTCCACTTGGTCTTTCGCAATCTGCGCGGAAATCCGCTCTACTGCCTCAATGGCATCGGCTCGACGCATTACAGTTCCTTCCGGATCAATCATCCAAAGACGAGGCATTTCCATGCTCACCGAAGTCCTCTGCATCATCGCCACCTCTCCGACTTCTCCGTCGGAACAGTAGCGAAATCCTTCGTTCCCATAGATCAGATACGATGTAGAGCAGAGATGTCTTAATAGGCTCGCTTCAGCCGACTTAAGACTGATTTCTTTACTTTGGCGGCGACCCGAAAAAGTTAGCGCTCGCTTTAATCCAGGAATTTCCATCGAATTTATCGCCGTGCCTTTTGTGATTTTGAGAGCGCCGAAGTAATCTTCCGCCTTGATGATCACTTCTTTGATCAAATTGCTTTTGCTGGATAAACCCTTTAGGCCGTCAAGAACTGCTCCTGGAAAGTTCTTCGCCTGGTAGATTAGCTCTGCCTTGAAAAAATTGACCAGCTGAGGAGATCCACTTTCTATCCGGTCGATGAACGCCGAGAAGAACTGGAACATTCGTTCGGCTTGCAGGTGGTGAAAGCGGGATTCGTAAATACTGATGGCGATCAAACTGTCAGAAGCTTCGGAAAGAACTTTCGCGTCCAGCTTCTCAATATTGTTTTCGCTGAATAGTGAAAATGCGAATTCTCGAATGTAGGTATTAGAGGAGAAAAGGGTGTCGGTAATAAGCTTTCGGGTTTTATCCGCCGGTATCGAATGTATTAGGTTCTGAAAGCTACCCCTGAAACGCAACTGCTCGATGACCCCTTTAGGATCTGCTTTCAAAATTTCAAACAACCAGTCCTCGAAATTCTCCCAACCCATTTCTAGTAGTGAGGAAAATAGGGACTCAATCTCCGTCCAGATTTGGATCTTGTCCGCAGGGACTGGCATTGCTTGAACCAGTATCGAACGGAGAGTAGTTGGGTACGTAGGTTCTCGTGCGAGTAGGCCGCGAATGGAAACCACGACGTGATATTTGGAATCGTCCGAAATTGAACTAGTGACGTTTTCCGTGAGCCATTTCAGAGCGTAGTCGAGAGCTCCAGAGTCCAAGGACTTATGGCTCACAACACAACGGAGAAAGTTCATCCCTTCCAGCAGTTCCTCTTGAGAGCCTGTGGATGCGTTATCCAAGCAGGCTTGAAATTCGCTGATTTCTAGTCCGCGCAGCCAGCAGGTATTTATCCACGAACGTTGGAAAATCCGTCGTTTCATCAAATTCCGATCACCCTTCACTTGCGAGATCTTCTTCCGTGCTTTCGAGGAAGGCGAAGAACCTTCCAAAGAGACTCGCAACGCACCCATTAGCGTAGCCGCAACGGCGAGATTCTTGTCATCCGAAAAATCGTTTTTCAATAGAAGGGATAGAGCGTCGAAGGCATCTTCTGGCCAATGGGTCGCCCATGACTCTATCCCCAGCCACAGCCCTCCATTCACCATGTCATTTCCGACCCTTTCTTTAAGGATCGAAAAATACTCGATTCCGAACGCTGGGTTTATGCGAATTCGTCTCGCGACTACTGGGAAAGCGCTGAGGATGGTGAAAAACGAAATTGAAGTGGAAGGGAGAATTCTAAGCAGGTGCTCTTGATCTGACTGATCGATGTTCACGAAAGCCGACGCCCAGATTTGACCGATAACTTCTGAAGCTCCGGCGTGTAAATGACCGATCACCTTGGTGATCCGAAACAGGCGTTCATAAAACGTGGCATCAAGCGGAATTTCATTTTCGAAAACCCCGGACAGCAATTTAGGCAGCAACTTCTCATCCTGTTCCAGGGATTGGGCCAACTTGTCTACGACGTTCTCGGGAAAACGTTTTGGTGCGACATCTTCGGGGTTAGTCAGAGCCTCTATGAGGGCTTTCAAGGAATACTCCGCATCATCCGAAACAGGTTTTTTTGACTTCCTTGGAGGCATATTTCGGTTGGTTTAAGAAGTCTTGCAGAGGTAATCAATGGACATATTCTCAGAGATTGTATCGTGTGGAATGAGCCTATAAATCCACGGTTTTCCACCGTGTTTTTGCGCATGATCGGTTGCGTTCTGGCACCATATCTCGGCGACCTCTCTTTTTGCTATCACGTCAGCGTCGTTCAGAGCCTTACGGGATTTCGGCTCCAGCATGTAGATGGCATCCGCCGTCTCGGCGACGAAGTCCGGTTGGTATTCGGGATGGTCGGCACCGAGCCTGTAGTAGATCTGGAACTGACCTTTCGCCGGCTTGAACCACTTCTCGGCCTCCCTGTCCAGGATCACCGCGAGAATCCGTTCCGAATCCGAATCAAATTTTTGAACCGGATAAAGGCAGCGCTTGAAGCCTCCGAAAAGATACTTCGCCATGTTGCTTTTGTCCTTCGGTGAAACCCTGAAATCTAGTGGATCATCTTCCGATGCAGTGTAGGCGCTTGATTTCAGCTCGGTGAACCCCTTTTTGATGATGACATCGGGTTCAACATCGTTGCCCTCCCAGTAATGCTCCTGCATCTGCAAATGGATACGCTTGGCGACGTCCTTCTGATAAACCCAGAGAACTTTTCCTATCTGTTCTTCATCGAGATAAGTTTTGAGATGGGACACCGTTTGGGTTGCTAAGTCATATAGTAGATCCGCGTGTTTCTCGTAGTCGATATCATCGAATTCTACGAGCCCGCTGACCACGTAGTTCTCCAGCCGTTTTTCTTTGATCCCGCCCTTTCCAAGTCCTACGGCTTCACCATCTCCAGTGAAGAGGGATTGCACCCATACGGACTCGGTCACAGGAGGAAAGATAAATGCGGACAAGTCTAGCGTGAACGCATTGAAGCCGGAGGGAACCTCGCCCTTCGGAACGATCAGAATCCGGGGAATATCGATGGTTTTCTGGACGAACAATTCGACAGTTCGTTTGACGATGGCCGCTATGTCCGGCTTTTCCGTGACGCCCTCCATCTCCATTTGTGTCGGAGCCAGATAGGCGGCGACATCCTCGGCGACCTTGTTCTGGATTTCAGGCTTCGAAAGGAAACTGGAGGTCGGCACGCGCTCCGGCTCGCTCTCAAGCTTTTTGATGAATGCGTATGCGGCTTGGGCGATTTGCTGGTCCGACGGCGTGGCGAAAACGGGTTTTTCGCCGCTAGTGGCAACCGAGGTCGAGGTTGTTGCTTGTGGCGGCAAAACTCCGAGCTGCCCGGCAAGGGTGCTTTGTGAAATGACCGTCTTCGTTTTCTTCGCTATCTCCTCGGGATCGAGAAGGACTGTCTGCATCCGAATCTGGGAGTCGGGGCGATTCGCCTCATCAACGATTTCCTGGAACTTGTCATGCGCCACGATATTGAGGCGATCTACGGCGGTTACTCCTACGCGTTTTCCGTAGGGAAGGCGCAAACCGCGGCCGATAGACTGCTCGATGAGAATACGAGCATTTGCCGCCCTCAGGGGGATGATGGTGTAAAGGTTCGTCACGTCCCAGCCTTCCTTGAGCATGTTCACGTGGATGACGATCTCGGTGGGGTCATCGGCATGCTCGACTTTGAGAAGACTATCGATCATCTGGTCTTCCTCCGCACCCGTTTTGCTGGAATCGACCTGAAGAACCTTTCCTTTGTATCTGCCTTCGAATAAATCAGACTCAAGCTGGGTTTTCAGTTGTGCTGCATGAGTCGTATCCCGGGCGATGACGAGAACGAAGGGCTTGACGATTTCCCGGTTGGTTTCCCGCGCGTACGTTTCCAAAAGAACCTTGGTCTGTTCATGGAGGCGGACACCATCTGAGAGTTTCATTTCCTCAATGGCCTCTTTGCTCATCCCCGAGGGATTGAAGTTCCTCCGAGTAACCACGGCGGGTTCTTTTACGAAGCCATCCGCGATTGCACGACCAAGCGCGTAGTCGTAGATTACGTTGTTGAAGGGCGTGGCTCCCTTTGGGGTTTCCACGAAGGGAGTCGCCGTGAGTTCCAGACCCAGGACAGGCCTCAACTCGTTGATGGCGCGCAGCCCCGCCTTTGCACGGTAGCGGTGGGACTCATCCATTAGAAGAACGAGGTCTGGCAAGGCTGCGAGGTAGTCGAAGTAGCTTTCCCCGATGTATTCCGAGAGGCGCTTGATCTTTGGCGCTTTGCCGCCGCGAACTTCCGAGTCGATCTTGCTGATGTTGAAAATGTTGATCGTTACCTTTGCAAACCCTGGCATGACGTCCTGATTTTCGGGTCTCTTCTGGTCGTAGTTGTCACCGGTAATAAGTTCCGGCGCTTCCTGGGCGAATTCCGCAATCCCCTTGAAAACGTATTTCGGGGTGTTCGGAGTGAAATCCGCGATGAGCTTTTTGTAGATCGTCAGGTTCGGGGCGAGGACGAAGAAATTGTTGATGCCGTGAGCGAGGTGAAGGTAGGTGATGAATGCACCCATCAGCCGGGTTTTGCCAACTCCGGTGGCAAGGGCGAAGCAGAGCGAGGGGAAATCCCGTTCGAAATCCGTCACTGATGGATACTCTTTTTGGATAGCTTCGAGCGCATCGGCCAAAGCGGTGGAGCCGCGTGGCGGCACGATTTCCGTGATACGGTCGAGTATCTCCAGAGAATGGCGCTGCGGCGGGCGGAGACTCAGGCGTGAGGAAATGGCGTTGACGTGTCGGTTCATGGTTTCCAGAGAGGGTGTTCGCGCCAGTCCGCCGGGAAACCCATCGGATGAAGGGGGATTTCCGGAAACTCGTCGAAAAGTGAAAAAAGCCGGTCGCGCCAGCAGTTGCTCGGGCTGATGAGAGTCAGCCAGTAGTGGCAGATGGTAAGAAGATAACCCGTCCTGTCGTTGGGGATTGTGGGCTGCGAATACCAAAGGGGAAACTTGTTCCTCTGTGGTTTGCCCGCCTTCCCGCTCTCGCGGTTCCAGATACGGTCGTGGTGGGCACAAGCATTGCGGAGCACCATCAGGGACTGGAGCCAGGAAATGAAATGATCGTAGGCGAAGCCATACGAGTCCGACACTTCCCTTTGCACTTCCGGAACGACGTTTTTCGCCATCGTCAGCATCGCCCCGAAGCTCATCAGTTCCGCGACGATCCAGCCGGGCAATTCCGGATGCTCCGCCCCGTATTTCGCACGGAAGTGCTGGACGAATTTTTCACTCTTCGCCCGATCCGTCTCCATGGCGAGCTTCGACCGCCATTTCAGGAACTCACTCGCGGTTTTAAAACCTGGGAAGTGGCGCTGGTCGAGGTAACCGAATGCCCCTGCTGGATCCGACTCCCCCGGCGGCACATGATGGGAAAGGTGGTAAATCAGTTTCGTGCGGACGGCGACCTCGATCCGCTCAATGGCATCAAGAATCAAAACCCGCAGGCGGCGGTCGAAGGCGTAGCGCCTCCAGACTGTATCCAAGGTCGTTCCCGGCTGATAGGTGTCATTTGGTTGCCGGAAGGGATAAAGGTAGCCGGACAGCCGGTAGTAGTTCACTGCGGAAAGCCGAGTGATCAATTCATTCCGGTCTGCAAGCAGTCCCCTCCCGATAAGGCAGTCCGCCTGATCCCCGAAAGTCAGGGGTGGCTTTATGTATCTCAATTCGGCCCCTCCTTCTCTTCACTGGATAAGGGCAAAAAAATACCTCCCGAATTACGCATGCAAGCAGAGGCGCGGGAGGTTTGCTGTAAGAATGTAGTCTTGTTAGCTTGCACCGTGCAAGCAGAAACTACGAGAATCTCGTGAAACAGACCGATCTTGGTGCGAGTTTTCATCCTGTAATTCATTTTTCCTGCTTAAAAAAGATCCTGCTGCCCGGGTTTTGGAGGGGCGGCGGGGAGGTTCTCCACGCGGAGGCTGTAATCGTCCTTGCCCCATTCGCAGCGGTTGAGGACGGCCTTGGGGACTTTCTTCACCGTCAGGTTTGGGTAGCCTTCCTTGCTGCCACGAAACGAGGTGCAAACGACAAGGAGGGTGCGCTCCGTGCCGACTTCATCGCTCAGTTGTTGGAGCTGGGCGTGGGTGAGGCTGGCGGTGGTGACGTAGAGGAAATCCCGTTCCGTGGAGTGGCCCTGCTGCCAGTAGAGGCTGTCACTGGGCGCGTAGGTGAAGCCCTCCAACTTGCAGACAGCTTCCGCCAGCATACCGGCGTTGTATTCTTTGCTAATCACCCAGTTGTCCCACTTGTCCTTCTCCAAAAGTGAGGGCGCGAGCTTGTAGTAGCGGAAACCTCCCCCGCCCTTCCAATCGACAGCTTTGGTGATGCCGCCGGGGTCATCCCCATCGATGACTTTCTTCAGGCGTGGGATGCAGTGGGTATGGCAATGCTCTCCTAGCTCAATCCCGATCCAACGACGTCCCATTTTGTGGGCGACTGCGGCCGTGGTGCCGGAACCGAGGAAGGAGTCGAGAACGAGGTCGCCGGGTACCGTTGCAATATGGAGTGCACGATGCACCAACCTTTCAGGTTTTGGCGTATCAAACACTTTCTCAGAGTCTATTTGCAGAACTTCACGCTTCGCCTCTTGGGTATTTCCAACTTCACCGTTAAGCCAAATCGTTTGAGGTGTTACCCCACCAGTCATCTCAGTTAGGTATTTCTTGAGACGCGGCATTCTATCTCCCTTCAGTTCCGAAACCACAGCCGACCGTCAATCTTTAGCTTTTCGATGTTCTCCGCCGGACGGCTCCAACTTCTTCCCTTCGCCGGAAACACAATTTTCCCGGATGGCGTTTCAAGCCCCCAATAGTCCCGATCCCGATGCTCGGCGCGGGTAATATCAGTCGAAGCCCAAGCCCCTAAAGGATCCTTGTCCGGATTTTTGTATCGATCATCCATTTCCGCGCTTCGCGCTAGAGGATTTGGACGCCATTCTTGCTTACTTTTTGCGTAACATAAAATGTGATCGTGGCTGTTACTTAGCCACTTGGCATCATTTTGGGGAGAGAACTTCTTCTGCCAAATCACATTAGCTATGAAATTGGTCCGTCCGAAGATTTCGTCACATAAAACCTTCAAATAGTGCGCCTCGTTATCATCTATCGTGATCCATAAAGAGCCATCGTTTGCCATCAAGCGCTTTAAGATTTCAAGCCGTTCGCGAATCAACGACAGCCACAACGAGTGCTCAACCCCATCATCGTAATGCTCAAACGCCGACCCAGTATTATACGGCGGATCAATAAAAACACACTTCACCTTCCCCGCGTAATCCTGCTCCAGCGCTTTCAGTGCAAGGAGGTTGTCACCGAAGATCAGCTTGTTGTCGAAAAGATCGCCCTCCCCAACCCGATGCTGGGCATGGTAGGATTTCTCCGGATCCTCCACAAGAATCCGAGGTTCCAGCTTTGGCCGGTTCTCCTTACCGATCCAGGTGAGTTCGAGTTTCTGTTTGTTGGGTGGCATGTTGTGTGAGGCGAGACTATTCAGGTTTCAGAAGCGGGTAAAGGCGGCGGGTGACCGATTCGCCTCGGTTGTGCCAGCTACAGCCATCCTTCCGTCGGTCGGGCAGGGTGTCCTTCTCATCGCAGATGGCTGCGACGAGAGCGAGAGTGGCATTTCCGAGAGCCACTGCTTCGTTGATTTCATCAAAGTGACCGGCGATGTCCTTGAAGTGGCAGCCAATGGCATTGCGAACCTGGAGGCGTGAGAAAATGTCATCCAGTAGTGGAGCCAGTTCGATAGATTCCGAGATGTTTCCTTCATCATCCAGATGCTCACAACGGAGAGCGGGAAACAAACCTCTTTCGCCTTTCAGGCCGCCCTTGTAGTGATCGAGCGTCCAGCGCTGCTCCGCACCCGGGTTGCGGGGAAGCTTGCACTGGTAGATCCCGGTGAGGAAATCGAAGATGTGTTCGAGCACCAGTCCCGACGTATTGGCGATTGCCGAGGCGTGTTCCGCCTCTTCCACGTATTTGCGGAGGAATTTCACTTCCGAGTTCGGCCCTTTCATCAACGATAGTCCCCGCTCCAGATTCCAGCGGCCGAGTTCCAGAAACTCCGCTTTCTTCTGTGTCAGGATTCCCCAGCGGAATTTAAAGCGCAGGGGCTGGTAATGGCTGCTGATGATGACGTGATGGAAGTGCGCGGCCTCATCCAGCAGAAGCTCGTAGAGACGTTCCATGTGAGCCTCGTCCACGGAGGCAATCGCATCGTCGAGGAAGAGGATGGTTTTTTCGGGGTTCTCACGTTTCTCAAGGGCGAGGAAGAGGCAGAGCCCGAGGGTGTCGAGGTGGGACTCGGAAAGGCAGGCTACCGGGCTGGCATCCTCCTTGCCGAAAAGCGTGCCATCGAACTGCGCGGAAGATCTCTTGGTCGGGTGCAAGTAGAGACGGATGGTTTCGATTTCCTCCCCTTTGTGGATGGTCTGGTAGAGGTTGGCAAAATCTCCGGAAATGGCCTCCAGCGTTTCGTTGGCGTGGCGGATACGCTCATCGTGCAGGACGTTCTTGATCGCCTCGCCACGGCTGATGGTGAATTCGATGCGCTTGCCATCGTGGGTAGCCGTCTTGATGCGTTTGATCGCTTGGCGAATTTCAGTCTGGAGATTCCGGTATATCTGAACTGCGGCGTGTTCTTTCTCGACGATCTCGGACAGGGGCTTTAGCTGCGCGGCTTCGGATTTCAGTGTTTCGAACCATTCTTCGGTAAGCTCTTCAGCTTTCCCAATCGCCATGATGGAGGGGATGAGAGCCGGGAGCTTCCACTGACCGGAATCCACAGCCGCCTGGTGGACGAGTTTAAGCCGTGAGATAATGGAGAAGAAGGAATTCTGGAGGGTCTTCTGGGATGTCAGGGACTGTTGCAGCGCATCTTTCGCGCCTTTGGTTTTCAGGCTCTGTTCTTTGACCGTCTTGAGGGTTTCCAGCTTCTCATCCACTTTCTGGACAAGGCATTCGTGGCCGATCTCGGTATCACACACCGGGCATGTGTCCGCATCGCTCTGTTTGAGAAAGCCTTGTGCTTGCTGGAGCGTTTCGAATGCTTTGGCGAGATCATCGCTATGGTCGGCAACGAGCTTCGCGAGGGCAGCATCCTCCTTCCCTACTGTTTCGCGGGCTTTCGTGACCGCCGGGTAACTTTCCGCCAGCGGTTTGAAATCATCACGCAGCCGTTTGATCTCCTGGTTGAGGTCTTGCAGCATGCGGAAGTTCTCGGCGATGGTCTCCTCGCTCTCGGAGAGGATGTCCTGCTGCCAGTCGTTCTGCCGTTCACCGTATTTTTCCTTATCAGCATGTTCCGTGAAAAGATCCGCAAGGATCTCACGAGCCTGGGTGATCAATTTCGACTGGCTGTCCAAGTTCCTTTTCTCGGAGACGACGAGTTCGTTGAGGGCTGACTCCTCGCGATCAAGAACCGGGATGGACACGAACTCCTGGATCCTCTTGAACCGGTTTGCCGGGGTGTCCTCGATGAGTCTAGTGATGTTCTTGCGGCTCAGGACTTTGATCTGATGATCCAAGCTTCCCGTGTGCTCCACCTTGGTTCCGGAGAGCTTTGCCGAACGTGTCTTGTTCTGGACGTTAAGGGAAACAGAGAGATCCGCCTTTGTCCGGCGGGCATTGACCAACTGGCCTAGCCGTTCTTTTCCATCAAGGGATTTCTCTGCCAGAGATCCGGAAGTGCCATCAATCACAAACTCGAAAGCATCGGATATGGTGGTTTTACCACTGCCGTTCTCACCATACAGGACGGTGAGGTTCTGCCTCGTATCGAATTCAACGGTGAATGGCTCGCTGACGCCGCGGAATGCTTCAATGTTCAGTTTCACTACTACCTCCCTCTTCAGATTCAAACTGCTTTGCGAGGATGAGATTCCAGTTCAATACCTTCTCTTTTTCGAGAGCATCCACCACGTCCTTTGCTGCCGTTTCTTCGAGTAGGGACTTGGAATTCAGAGCACCGAGGATTCTTTCGGCGGATTGTGAGGGGAGTATCATGGCGAGGTGTTTGAGGTTCTGATAGAGGAGAAGAGCGCTATGGTATTATTCTCCGGGTAGAGTTCGGGACTTTTTGTTAAATGGCAATGTAATCAAATTGGTTCGGGATCCGTCTGATCCGTAAAAATGGAATCGTCAATCCGGTCAAAGGCTTCCGGGAGAGTATGGGAGGGAAGACGCTCGAGATGTTCAAGCATATCGTCATCCGCCGTCTGGATCATCTCGATGGCGGCTTCAAAACGGGAAAGAAAATCATCGGTATCCTCATGATCGAAGCGTTCCCGGGAACCGACATGAGAAAGAAGCCACTGCCAGATTTTCGGGCAATCGTTCTGTACGAAGTCCTTGCCGTTACGAAGCTCGTGAAGTTGCTGGATGCGTCGCGGATTGCTGCCTTCGTTTCCGTAAACCCGAATGGCCAAGTATTGATACGGCCTATCCCCCATCCTCCGATCCAATTCCGAGACCTTCGACCAAAAATACCCAAGCGACACCTTGATCTGACCCCCGGATGCGAGGTCAAATGAGATCGGATCGTATTCCACGTTAGACTCTTGGGTGCCAGGGTTCATTCTGCGGTGTTCTCGGTTTGACTAGCCTCTTCAACGGCAGCCCCGTTGCCAACGTTCGCAGCTCGCATCACTTCGCCCCGAATCCGGCGACAATCCTCCGGATCACAGAAGACGGACTTTAGATGGCGAGGGAATGTGTAGCCACCAGCTTGATTGACGGATACATGTCCAAGTGTTCTGCAAGCATTCCAGACCTCTTCGGAAACGGTTAGCGCGGATGCGGAGTATTCAGCATTTTCCGACTCTGAGAGCGAAGTATTTTCACCTATCTCGGGTTTCAGGCGCAAGAATACGACATTGAGAATAAGCCACCGACCGTTTTCAAAAAACGCCCTCCTCGTTGGTTCCGCAACGAGCCGTTTCGCGGAACTTCTCGAGGATGATTCGCTGCGCCTGAACCGCTCGCCAAAGACTTCGAGCCGAAAGGGACGAGCCGAACACCCGCGAATACCGGCTGGTTGTTTCGCCTTCCAGAACCTCTGTGTCCCAAAGCGACTTTCTATTGCTCAGAGTCCTTGCAATGAGTTCAGGTGCCGTGTTTCCCCGGATCAGACAGGCTGCGGCGCTGGTGGATTCCAGAATGCTGAAATTGAAGAGATCCTGAGGGATCGTATCATCGGAGATCTTGTAGTGGTAGGTTATGCCGGACGGGATTAGCTGATTTGCGATGCGTTCCTGCTCGGGATCGAGGGCAATGTAGTCACGGGCTAGAATTTCATTCTGGGTATTTGTGCAGCGAGTGATTTTTTCAGCAAATTTCCGGTCGTCTTCGCATCCCTGCATCGAAATGACACGGATGAATGCAAATCCCTCCGGAGTCTGCCCATCGGCACATGTTTTTGATAGGGTTCCGAGAGTCTGGGCACCGTTCACAATGGAGAAGCCGTATGCCTTAATGTTCTTGAACTCCGGGTTCGCCCGGTCGCGGCGTCTGACCTCAAGACGGGTGCAGTAGGCGGTGAGACCATTGTTCAGGTATAGGAAACTACCTGGATCATCCCGGATGGTGTTGGCAATTTCGTTATTCACCTCGGTGCTTCCCTTGTAACGCCGGATGTTGGATGCGATGAGCTTGTCACCATGTGCGGCGGATAGCGCTACAAGATCGGATAAAGGAAGCAGGCCGAACACAACCTCCTGCGGCTCAGTAAGCCAACCCGGCTTTTGAATACACAAAGAAACTTCCCCGACAGTGCGACTCTCGGCCGTCCCGACAAGCCAGTCGTGGATCGTTGTTAGATTGTATGCTTCGAATCCGAAATATTCATCCTCCGGAGAGTAACGGAGCTTCAAGGTTTCGAACAAACGCCTGCGGTCGTCGGAAATACGGCGGATGCCTGAATAGACAAGCACGGCTCGGATCATCATACTGCCGCCGTCCATCAGATGCTCTATGTAGGGGAGTTTGGCGGCCCATGCCGGGTTATCCCGCATTTCCTCGAAATCACCCCGCAACAGGGAGTCCATGCCGGTAGAAAACCGTGTCACTTCGTGGAGACCGGGCTCGCTAGTTCCGTCGCAGGTGAACTTGGACTGCACACACCACAAGGTGTTTGAGTTTGCCGCATAATGGACAGCGTCTATACCGCCATCGTTACCTCCGTCAACCAGAGCAGCCGCAGCTTCCTGTAGGGTGCAGCCGGTTACGCGTTGGATGGTGAAAGATGCAAGAGCACGGCTGCAAAAGTTCGTCTCAACGTGAGCGGCGTCGCCAATCGTTAGGGGTGTTATTAACCCGTCGAAGTCCTGATGGAGGCGGGGAGGAAGGTGCTCAATCTCGATGGGACGTTCGGTGCTCATTTCAATGTCCAGCGGATGGTGAAGAGTTCCTCTTCGGAGGATTCGGATTTCAGTTTCCCCTCGATCTTTCCGATGAGGATTTCCCGGTTGTCGTCGATCTTGTCCTGGGCATCGAAAAGGTTCCGGCGTTGTTCTTTCCGGTGGGTTTCGAGAGCTTTGATCTGTTTCTGTCCGGCGAGTTTTTCCTCCAGCGTGAGTGCGGCGGAGGCGGCGCGGCGGGCTTCTTTGATTTGGCGGTCGATGTCTTTGATCTCACGCTCGAGACCGACTTTCAGGTCGTCCGCCCAGTTGTCGAGTTTGGTTGCCTCGGCCTCGAAGAACGCGGCGTTGCGTTCGGAGATTTCGCGTCCGATGCGTGCTTGTTCCTTGTGGGTGATTTCATCGAGCGTGGATGGAACCGTGCCGGTGAGTTCCTGGAGTATGGTTCCGGGAAGGGAAAGGAGTCGGCGAGCCATGCTTTTGTCGAGCGGTTCTCCCGTTTCCGTGTGGGCTGCGAGTATGAGGCGGTCTTCGGTCTGGTCTAGTGAATCGACGGTATAACGGGATGCTGTTAGCCAGCCGGACTGGCCGATGTAGGGTTCCAGGGCGCTGACTTTCCCCTCGTGATCCTGGTAGTTAAAACTGATCTCCGCCCGTTCCAATTCACGCTCCCTTGCGGTGCGGATGACGGCATCGGCCAGTGGATGACCGACGCGATAGAGATGTGCGTCGCCGCTGCGCCGTGGAAGCTCGTAAAGACCTGTGGGTGTTTTCTCCGAAATTTCAGGAAAGGGCATGGTCAACAGACGAAAGGAATCTTCGCCGTCAAAGTCCGCGTGTCCGTTCAACTCATGGCGTGTGAGGCGCATGAGTTGACGCTCGAACTGATTTCGAGCCCCTGTTGCTTGGTCGTTGCGTGTCTTGAGCTTTTCCCGGACCTCATCGTCGAAGTTCTCGAGGAGCTTCTTCCGGGTGGTGGTCATGGCTTCGTTGATCTCGAAGCTCAGTTCCAATTGCAGGGCGTCGAAGGCTCCCTTGATCTCATCCGGCTTACGGCATTTCTGGTAGATGGTCGCGATGCGTTTCTCGAAATCCACACCGGAGCCGATGGCACCGAGGACTTCATCGCTAGCGCCGAACACACCTTCGAAAAGATGGAATTTTTCCGCAAGGAGTTCATAGACCCGCTTGTCTGCGGCATTTTTCCTATTGAGGAAATTAACCACCACCACGTCGTGCTTTTGCCCGTAACGGTGACAGCGGCCGATGCGTTGCTCGACACGCTGGGGATTCCACGGGAGATCGTAATTGATGACCAGAGAGCAGAACTGGAGGTTGATCCCCTCAGCCCCTGCCTCTGTGGCGATCATGATGCGACCCTCGTCCCGGAAGTAATCAACAAGGGCGGAGCGCATGTCTGCGGTGCGGGATCCGGTGAGGCGGTCACTGCCTTCGTGGCGGATTTTCCAGGCGTTGTAAATTTCCTTGGAGCGCTCGTCGTTATTGCTGCCATTGAAGAGGACAATGCCCTCGCTCCAATCGCTTTCCGAAAGAAGGCGAAGTAGGTAATCCTGCGTGCGGCGGGACTCGGTGAAGATGATGGCCTTTTCCGCAGCCTTGAATTCGGAGACTTTCGCGAAGGCGGCTTTCAGAGCACGAAGGAGTGCTTGGCCTTTGGCGTTGTTCGTGATGGAGATGGCCAGATCGGCAAAGGCCTCCAGCTCGATGATTTCTGCGGAGAGAGCTTCGCGGTCGGCCTCGGAAAGAGGCTCGATGATATCGTCTTCAGCCCATTCTTCGGCGGTTTCATCGAGAGCTTCGTAGTCTTCATCGAGTTCATCGACGAGAGAGAGGGCTTCCTGTTCGGCAAGATCTTTCCCAAGACGGCGAGCCATCGTCTGCAATGCGCCGGCAATCGCGAAGGTCGATGAAGCGAGAAGCTTCCGTAGCACCAGAGTCATTAGTGTGCGCTGGGCAGGCGGCAGGCGAAGAGGTTATCCCTCCCGAGATATTCCGACACCATGTGATAGAGCTGATCCTCCGTTTCCTCGGGAGTGAATTCTTCGACCAGAGCGTGCCGCGCCGTGTAGGGAACGTATTGGGTAACTCTGGCGGCGGAGGGTCCGGTGGCAGAGCGGTGCGAGACGTGCCTTTAGAGCGTCGAAGGTGCCATCCTGACCGAGGTTCGCAAACTGCTGGCGGAGCTTCTTCAAATCACCGAAGGCGTGCTCGTCGATAAAGGAGATGAGGCCGTAGAGTTCTAAGAGGGAGTTTTGGAGAGGTGTCGCCGTCAGCAACACCTTGGGGACGTCCCTCAAGAGCCTTTTTCAGGGTATTCGCGATAACGTTGCTCGTTTTATAGACGTTGCGGAGGCGGTGGGCTTCATCGATGACCACAAGATCCCACGGCGTTGCCATCACATCCTCGGCTTTGTTTTTTGCAAAATGGTACGAGCAAATGACTAGGTGAGGCTCGTCCGGCTGAAAGGGGTTCGTGCTGCCAGCGTTGACCGCGATTTTGTAGGAGCGGGCTTCAAGGATGGTGGCAGGGAGGAAGAATTTTTCCGCAAGTTCCTGGTGCCACTGCTTGCGGAGGTTAGATGGTGTGATGATGAGAATTCGGCGTTTCCGCTCGGCCCATCGTTGAGAGAGGAGGATGCCGGCTTCGATGGTTTTCCCTAGACCAACCTCATCCGCCAGCAGAGCACCATTTGAGAAAGGTGACTGGAAAGCGAAGAGAGCCGCATCGACCTGATGGGGGTTCAAATCAACCTGCGCACCCGCAACCGCAGCCGCGAGCTTGCCCATGTTGTCAGATGACCAGCGACGGGTCAGCTCGTAGGCGAGGTATTTGGCTTGGTGGTGGGTAAATGACATTGGATCCAGGACGCGCTATGAGTTTGGGAGGAAATCGCGATTGGCTGGTGGATTTTGCCATCTCTGCTGAACATGTGATAAAAGACCCCGCTCTGATGTTCCAGCCGAAACCAACTTCTGCCTCATGGCGTGGATAGGCTCGATGCTGGCCACGGCTTTCTTTCTATTTTGCATCGGTATTGAAGGTTTGTTCAAAATCCGATGCTGCTGCCATCATTTCCTCGAACGTTGGGGTTTCTCCAAAAACATCGGTCCGTGCATAGCTTGGTAATCCGCATTCCAGTTGGTGGGATGGGTTGCGGGTGGGGACAAGGCGGAAGATGCCCGGCTTGTTCAGCCCAAGAGTAGCGGAAGAAGAGTTCGCGATGCTCTGTGACTCCCTGGAAAAGGGCTCTGTCCACGAGGGCTTTCTTGACCCACAGCTGCTTGAGCAGATCAGAGATCGTAATTGTGGCGATGGATGAAGTGGACATCCCGCGATGCTACTGCTGGCTCGGAGCGTCAGCGAGATTTTCACAAGGGGCAGCGTTTTCTTCGTTTACGTTCTTCGATCCAAGGAGGCGATTCACAACACCGAGGTCATTTATTCGCTGGTGGAAAATTGCAGGAAACACAGAGTTCCGCTCGAAGCCTACCTGCGCGAACTCCTCACCAGCCTCCCCGGCCTGACCGATGCGAAAACCGTCACCACCCTCACTCCGACAAGAATCGCCGACATCCGCCACGGAAAATCCGCCGCAGTCTGAAGCCGGTCAAGGAGGTTCCGTTTCCTCCGCTTACGTCTTTCTGGCTTTTGAAGAAGCTCCTGAAACGAAATCCTCTCCGACGCTAATGGTTGACCGCCTTCATCTGGGGTGGGATGATCCGCTTGGGGAAATTCCTGTTTGAGGATATCCAGCGAATTCTCTGCCAGGGCTACAAAATCTCGCATCGAGCATATTCCACGATCCGGAACAAAAAAACTGCCCTCATACCTGAGCATACGGAGAAGCAATACTACAATCGATTGGTGGATGTCCCGGTGGTAGGCGGAAATTTCCTTCTTCACGGCTTTAGGCAGGCTGCCGACATGCATGAGGGTATGTCGCGCATCAATCACCATTTTCGGAGGCGGAAGCAATCCGACGATTTCGTAAACAGTCGCGATTTTCTTGGGATATGAGGGAGTGTTGTTCCACTGGCTGATTTTCTGGATGAGCTTACCACTTAGTTCGTCAGTCCAACTTTCGGCAGGTTGCTGCATCACACCGGTTAGATCCTCCACAAGTTTCTTGGCGCTGGTACGGATCGGTAAGGCACTCTCCGAGATCTTCACCGATGAGTTTTCCAAAGCCGTGACCGTCCAGCACTCGCGAACTGATACGATCCAGAAGCATCGAGTGAATCATGCCCGATACTTCAACTGTGGTAATTTTCCGCATGCCAGTGAAAACCAGTGCAGGGTTATCTTCCACCACTCGGGGTCTTGCAGAAAAACTGGATAAGCGGCTTCGAGGAACATCCGGATTTCATGTTCGCCTTGGTTACGGATTGGCTGCTTTACAGAAGCCTCTTCGGGAGGGAAATCGATCTGGCTTTGATCGTTCGTCGTATATGGTTTTTTCTTATACCGACTTGATTCCAGGCGACCCGCTGGCCGAACGCAAGACCGAGAAGCCAACCGATGTTATCCGCCGTTTCCTCCGCGTCTTCTTGGGAGATTCCTCCGATTGGAACTTCTAACATCGCATGCTTGACCCTTCTTGGGTTGCAGGTGTATTGCACCCTTTCTTTCTCTGCTCTGTGGTAAGCCGTATCAGCCGGCAGGAACTCATCCCCGTATGCTACTAACCGCCGGAGTTTCCACTCCTGCCCTCCAACACAGAAAGAGATACTGTCCCTTATGAACGACTTTCCATCGCTGAATATTTGGCACCGGGGGGATGAACCGTGCAATCATCCGCAACCCCAATATCGACCCGTAGCAAAGTGAATTCCAGTCTCTCTTCGTGAAGGTTCGTATCGGATCCAGTAATACCCATTTTTTTCCGAGTTCGATGACGTAAAAATGGTTTTAACGATCAGGAGCAAGAATCACGAAGTGCGACGGCGGCGCAGCAGGACGAAACCACCCACTGCTCCGAGGAGGGCGGTCGAGGGTTCGGGGATGACCGCAAAATCCCCGAGCCTGGTCAAAGTCCAACAACTACAAATGCTGTCACCATACCATTGGGAACCCAAATCCGCGAGCTCTTCCATCGCCGAAAATCCTATCCGTGTTGTTGATTTCCAAAGGGAAAGCTCCGCGAACCAGTATCCTGAAAAAGATTCGATAAACGATCCGAGAGCATTATCGCGTGCCTCGGAGTTACCTTGTTCGCTTATGGACGCAAGCCATGCTATTGCGGCCTGTGGATCACTTTGAGCCCATTGGGAGCTGACTCCGGCACCCGAAGATTTCTGGGGAAAACCCCATGAAGTGCCCATTGCTTCCTCACTTAGGATGAGGTTCACCGTGAAGGCGGTTAGCAGTTCAGGCAAAACCGCATATGGGAATCAGCCCATGTATTGGAAATGAAGTAAAGGTTCAACGAGGTGCCGTCCGAGATCGGATCGGTGTAAATCGGCGGATCTGGTCGGACCCGTTTTCCGAGCCCGGTTGAGCCAGTCCGTAAAGAGTGGCGGCGACAGATGTTCCTCCCAGTGCGAGATTAGCCCAAGCAACCAGAGCCGGGACAAGGAAGGCGGTGTAACTGTAACGGAAGTTCATTTAATGGTGAAGGGATGATGGCTGTTTGCTGAAAGAGTGCCAAGCTCGTTATTGACGAAGCTATCGGGCTTATCTCCCCCCGAATCTAAATAAGATGCTACCATTTTTCCGCAAAAAACAACATCGCAATCCCAGTCAGAAAAAAAAGAGTATTGACCCGAACGGCATCAGAACAACGCCAGAAAGACCTCGCTTAAATTGAAATTAGTATCGGTTGAAGCCATCTAGCCACGAGCAGCAAATGGGTAAAATAAATCCTAAAAATAATCCATGGATCACCATAGCTATATATTTTGGTGTCATCCTTAGTTTCGGCCTATTCGCTTCCATGCTGAGCGCGTTGCTATTCGGAGGCAAAAATTGACCTGCCATCCCCAGGAACTACCGGCAACCGCGCTAACCTGGTCATCGGTGCTTGCGTTGCCATGTTGTTTTCTTGGTCTGCCCGGTTTGTGCGGGGATCAGATGTTGGAATATTGGACGCTATCTGATTTCTTCCACATTAGCTCTGGACTCTTATCGGTAAGCGGAGGAAACGCTCACCACCGGCCTCAGGCTGCGGCGGATTTCTCGCGGCGGATGGCGGCGATTCTTGACGGGGTCAGGCTGGCGATGGTTTCCGGATCAGTTTGTCCGGGAAGGCGGGTGAGAAGTTCGCGCAGGTAGGCTTCGACCGGCACACCATGGCGGCGGCAGTTTTCCACCAGCGTGTAGATGACTGCCGCGTTATGACCCGCCTCCTTTGAGCCGAAGAACAGCCAGTTCTTCGCGCCGAGTTTGACGGGTCGAACGGCGTTCTCCACCAGGTTGTTGTCGATCTCGAAGCGACCGTCTTCAAGGGGACCTGCCCATCGCTTCCCAATGGCCGAGGCCGTAAACAAGCGCTTTTCCCATGAGGCTTTTCGGGCGGTGCTTCGGCAGAGCCACTTCCATGGCTGCCCGGATGGCTTCGACGAGTGGAGCGCTACGTTTGTCACGGGTGCTGTGGCGTTGCGACGGACTTGCTCCGCTCGTGCGCAGGTCTTTTTCCACTCCGTAGAGTTCGCCGATGAGGTTGAGGATCCGTGCGGCACCGGAATCGGGGGCGGCTTCGATTGCCTCGACGAAGTTCCTGCGTATGTGGGCGAGGCAGGCGATGAGGCTTACGCGCGGATTGGCTTTGGCGTGGGTCTTGTAAACCCCGTAGCCGTCGCACTGGATGCTGCCCTTAAAATTTTCCGCCTATGGTTTGACAAGCCGGTTGCAGCCGCGCCCATTCCCCAGTGAAGAGGCTGCCTTTTGGGCCGTCGGCAACCCACAGGTATCCGCGCGATGCTTTTCCGCTGCCGGGCACGAGGTAGCGCACGGGAGTTTCGTCAACCTGGAGGTAGTCTGAAGCGAGGGTCTCGACCTTGATCGCAAGGGCGACGGGTTCTAGCAGGGCTATGGATTTGTGGAGCCAGTGGATGATGGGTATCCGTGGGATGCCCACTCCGTGGCGGAGGACAGTTCTTCTCCTGCCTGGTACGGTAGATGATCGATGTATTTGCCAACGAGCAGATGGGCGCGGAGCAGTCCGGCGGCGGGAGCCCCTCGACAAGCGGGGTGGCGGGCGCGGGCGCGACGATGGGAGGGAGGTGGCGTTGGGGTCTGCGGCGGAACTTCGGGCGGACGATGAGGCGTCTGAAAAATCTGGCCGGGGTGATATCAAGCAGCTCGGTGGTTTCCTCGCCGATGCGCTCGAAGGAGTCAGGATCGGCGGCGACCAGGTCGGGATGAGTTCGGTGGTCTCGACAGGGAGGTTCTCCAGGCCGGTGATGCGGGAACGGTGGGCGGCGCGTTTTTTCGGAGCCAGTGTTTCACCGGCGTCTGGTGCGGCCTCCTCCGGTGCGTCCGCGCCGGGAGAGGCTTCCGGCTTTCCCGGCATGTCCTTGAAGAGCAGTTCGAGCTGGGCGGGGTCGATCTTCTCGCTTTTGCTG